>QFOV01000328.1 GCA_003248565.1 Stenotrophomonas sp. | reverse complement strand
GCCGCTCCTACAAAAAACAGAGCAGCTTTACCGGTAACGCCCCTTGCCGAGCATGGCTCGGCACTACCGCCGGGCGCTTATTTGACTTCGCTGTTGATCTTTTCCAGGTCCTTCTGCAGGTCGGCCATCAGCGGGGTCATCTTCTGCTGGATGGCGACCATCAGGTTCTGCATCAGTGCCGGGGTCTTGTCGAGCAGGCTCTGGCCAGCCGGGCTCTCGTAGAACTCGGCCATCGCCAGCACGTCTTCCTTCGAGAACGACTGCTTGTACAGATCCACGTACATCGGCCGCATCTGCGACCAGGCCAGTGCCTGACGCAAGGTCTGCGAGGTGCGCTGCTGGATGCGTTGCAGCCCAGCCTTCTGCTCGGCAGTCAGTGACTGCTTCTGGGCGATCTCGGCGAACTGCTGCGCCTGCATGGCTTCCATCTGCGGCAGCATCGCATCGAGCATGTTCTGGGCGCGGGACGCGGCCAGCAGGCGGTTGACGTCGGCATCGGTGGCCGGGGCCGCCCATGCCGGCGCGATGCCGGCAAGCGCCAGGCTGGCGGCGACCAGCAGGGGCGCGCAACGGGTACGAAGGGTCTGGCGGCAGCGCTGCATGGATCGTCCTTGTGATGGGCTGGGCTTGAGCATAACCGCGGCCTTGCCGGGGCTGAAGACAGGTTGCTGACCTTTGGGCGCAGGGGAGGGGACAGTTGCGAGTGTCGAAGTGCGCTGTAGCGCATTGTTTTTAATGAAAAATTTACATCTTACGATCCTGCTTAACATAATTTGATGACGGGAACCTTACTGAAATTGCGAAAAATAGAGACGAGGGTCACGTTTCTATCTATGCTTGGCGCCAGGAGTTGTACTCAGGGGGGGGTACGTGGTCTCGCAAGCCACGTACCCGCAACAAGTAGGGAACTGCGATGGACAGTCTGTTCGAGGGGCCGACCGTACTCGTCGTGGCCAGCTGGGTGGCGATTCTCACCCTGCTGTTGGCCACGGTATTGCTGTTGATCATTGTTGTTCTGCGGGTAAGGGCGCAGCGCCGTGAAAAGCGCGACACCCAGGCCCGGCAGTTCTGGAACGATGTTCTGCAGCGCGAGCTTGCCGGTGAAACCGTGCCGGTGCACCGATTGCAACGCGATGAGGTCATAGGCTTCGTCGAAGCCTGGAACAGCGTCTGCGAGAGCCTGCCGGAAGCGTCGGTACGGCGGCTGGCACCGCTCGGCCATCGGGTGGGTCTGGAGGAGGCGGCGCAACGCATGTTGCGTGGCAGCTACCACGACCGCGCGATGACCATCATTGCCCTGGGCCATCTGCGCGACCGGCATCTCTACGACCTGCTGGCCAAATTCCTCAACGACCGCAGCCCGATTGTCTCGCTGTGCGCAGCGCGGGCATTGGCGCAGGTGGATCCGCCGCGCGCCATGTCGGCATTCGTGCCGATGATCACCGAGCGCGAGGACTGGGTGCCGGGCAGCGTGGCGCGGATCCTTGCAGAGAACGAGGATGGCAGCGCCGCCCGCGAGATCAGCAATGCACTGCTGCGTGCCAATGCCGACTCCACCGTGAAGCTGGTGCGCTTCCTTGCCGACATCGATCCGCAGCGTGCGGCGGTGGTGGTGCGGCAGTTGCTGGAAGGGCACGTGGATGACCACATCATTTCGGTCTGCCTGCAGCTGATCAATGATCGCCAGGATCGCGAGCGCGTCATTGGTTTCCTCACGGCCTCGCGTTGGCATGTGCGCATGCACGCGGCAGCCGCCCTGGGTCGCATAGGCGAATCTGGTGATGCGCGGCGATTGGAAGCATTGCTGTCCGACAGCGTCTGGTGGGTGCGCTATCGCACCGCGCAGGCCTTGTTCGGTTTGCCGGGCATGGGCGCCGACGCCTTGCGTGAAGTGCAGTCGCGACAGAGTGATGGCTACGGGCGCGACATCATCGAACAGGTGCTGTCCGAGAACGCGATGAGGAGTGCGACATGAACGCTTATTGGCAGATGCTGGTGAGCTACGTGCAGCAGATTCCGTGGGTGAGTATCGCCGACTCGCTGCAGTGGTTCTTCATGGCCTACTTCGTCGCGATCAACCTGGCCTACCTGCTGCTGAACTACATCTCGGCCTACCAGATCGTGCGCTACATGCGTGAGTACCGGGCCAATTACCTGCCGGCCGGTCTGCGCGAGTACCAGCCGCCGGTGAGCATCATCCTGCCGGCGTACAACGAAGAAACCTCGGTGGTTTCCTCGGTGCGCTCGCTGCTCAAGACCAGCTACCCGGCATTCGAGATCGTGGTCGTCAACGATGGCTCCAGCGACCGTACCCGCGATGCATTGATCGAAGCATTCGGACTGGTGCGGGTGCCCGAGGCCTATCGCACGCGCCTGCAGACCGAACCGGTGCACGGGGTGTATGCCTCGGCCAGTTGCCCGCGCGTGCGCATGGTCGACAAGGCCAATGGCGGCAAGGCCGACGCGATCAACGCCGGTATCAACTGCGTGCGCTACCCGCTGTTCTGCGTGGTTGATGCCGACAGCATCCTGCAGCCGGAGAGCCTGTCGCGGGTGGTGCGGCCCTTCCTGGAAGACAGTCGCGTGGTTGCCAGCGGCGGCGTGGTGCGTGTGCTCAATGGCTGCACCGTGCGCGACGGCATGCTCGACAAGATCGGCCTGCCCAACAGTTGGCTTCCCAGCTTCCAGTTGGTGGAATACCTGCGCGCCTTCCTGTTCGGACGCATGGGCTGGTCGCCGATGAACGCGCTGCTGATCATCTCCGGTGCCTTCGGTGTGTTCTACAAGGAACGGGTGATCGCCATCGGCGGTTACCGCACCGACACCGTCGGCGAGGACATGGACCTGGTGATCCGCCTGCACCGCAATCTGCGCGAGGAAAAGCGCGACTACCGCATCGTGTTCGTGCCCGACCCGGTGTGCTGGACCGAGGCGCCCACTGACCTGTCATCGCTGCGCAGCCAGCGCATGCGCTGGCAGCGTGGCCTGGCCGAAAGCCTGTGGACCAATATCGGCATGCTGTTCAACCGCCGCAGTGGCGCCGCCGGCTGGGTCGCGTTCCCGTTCATGCTGTTCTTCGAGTTCCTGGGGCCGATCATCGAGGTCGTGGGCTATGTCTCGATGATCGTGCTGGCCCTGTGCGGGCTGGTGCAGCTGGATGTGTTCCTGATCTTCCTCGCTGCGGCCGTCGGCATGGGCATCCTGCTCTCGGTCAACGCGATGCTGCTGGAGGAACTGTCTTTCGGTCTGTATTCGCGACCGATTCGGTATGGCGTTTCTCCGCCACCATCCGCTGGATGTTCACCCGTCGCAAGCGGCATAGCTGGGGGCGCATCAGTC
The DNA here is from genome assembly GCA_003248565.1 of Stenotrophomonas sp. Lineage (GTDB taxonomy): Bacteria > Pseudomonadota > Gammaproteobacteria > Xanthomonadales > Xanthomonadaceae > Stenotrophomonas. The sequence goes on along the minus strand of QFOV01000328.1, from coordinate 911 downwards.
GTGATGGTTCCTGGCAGCAGAACCAGAAGGAAGACGTGCCGGTGGCGGTGGCAGTTGCATCGTCGGTGGTAAGTGAATCGAGTATCAACCAATGATTGCCAGGAACCGTTCCATGACCCAGCACCACTCCCTCCGCGCTCCCCGCCATGCGCTGTCGCGTTGCCTGTTGCTGGCGTTGGCCGCTGCACCCTTGCTGGCGTTCGCCCAGGAAGCACCGGACAGCCTGACCCTGCAGCTGCAGCAGATCCGCGAACAGTCCGAGGCCAATAATCGCGCCGCCACCATCGCCCGTTACAGCGCGCTGCTGAGCGAGCACCCGGGCAATGGAGACGTGCTGTTGGCGCGCGGCCGCACCTATGCCTGGGACGGCCAGTACGCTGCCGCCGAGGCCGATCTGCAGCAGGTAGTGAAGAACAGTCCGACCTATGCCGACGCCTGGTCGGCACTGGGCGACATGTACCGCTGGAGCGACCGTCCGCAGCAGGCCGCCGATGCCTACTCGCATTGGATTGAACTGGCACCGCAGGACCCTGCCGCACGCATCGCGCGAGGCCGCGAACTGCGTGCGCTCGGCCAGACCGCTGCAGCGCGTGCCGATTTCGACGCTGCCGCCACGCTGGGTGCCGATCCAAAGGAAATCGCCGAGCTGCGCCTGAGCCTGTTGCCGCGCATGGCCAATCCGGATGCGGTGGCAGCCGATGGCTACCGCTGGGGCGCAAGCCTGGGCTGGGACCACACCCGTTTCAGCGGTGACCGCGATAGCTGGAACGACAACGACCTGACCCTGCGCCGTTACTTTCCGCGCGGCTCGCTGGGGCTGGAACTGCTGCGCGCCGATCACTTCAATACCTCCGATACCGCCTGGGCGCTGGACGGCTATGCCCCGCTATGGTCGCGTGCCTACGCAAACC
>QFOV01000327.1 GCA_003248565.1 Stenotrophomonas sp. | reverse complement strand
TGAAGACCGCTACTCCCCCGACAACGCCGGGACACTCAGGCCCCGGGCTGCATAGAAGGACTCGCGGAAGGCCAGGAAGGTTCCCGCCTCGATGGCCGCGCGCATGTCGGCCATCAGCTTTTCGTAATAGAACAGGTTGTGCAGGGTGCCCAGCATCGGCGCCAGCATCTCGTTGCAGCGGTCCAGATGACGCAGGTAGGAGCGGGTATAGCCACCGGTACAGGCGTGGCAGCCGCAGCCCGGCTCGATCACGTCCATATCGCGCTCATAGCGGGAGTTGCGGATGCGAACCGTGCCAAACGAAGTGAAAAAGTGGCCATTACGGGCATTTCGGGTCGGCATGACGCAGTCGAACATGTCCACGCCACGGGCCACGCCTTCAACCAGGTCTTCCGGCCGGCCCACACCCATCAGGTAGCGCGGACGGTCGGCGGGCAGGATCGGATGCATGTGGTCGAGCATGGCATTGCGCTCGTGCTCGGGCTCGCCCACCGCCAGGCCGCCGATGGCATAGCCATCAAAGCCGATCTGCTGCAGGCCCTCGGCCGAGCGACTGCGCAGCTCAGTGTGCACGCCGCCCTGGACGATGCCGAACAACGCCGCATCGTTGCCCATGGCGTCATGCGCGTTACGGCTGCGCTGGGCCCAGCGCAGGCTGAGCTCCATCGACTTGCGCGCCACCGGCTCGGTGGCCGGGTACGGGGTGCATTCGTCGAAGATCATGACGATGTCCGAATCCAGCACCTTCTGGATCTTCATGCTCTCTTCCGGGCCCAGGAAGACCCGGGCACCGTCGGTCGGCGAGGCGAAGGTGACGCCTTCTTCGGTGATCTTGCGGCGATGCGCCAGCGAAAACACCTGAAAACCACCCGAATCGGTCAGGATCGGCCCATTCCACTGGCAGAAGCCATGCAGGCCGCCATGGTCGGCAATGACATCCAGGCCCGGGCGCAGGTACAGATGGAAGGTATTGCCGAGGATGATCTCGGCCCCGAGCGCACGCACCTGCTCTGGCAGCACGCCCTTGACCGAGCCATAGGTGCCGACCGGCATGAACGCCGGGGTCTGCACGGTGCCACGCGGGAAGGACAGCTGGCCACGGCGGGCGCGGCCATCGGTGTTCTGGAGCTTGAACTGCAATCTGGACATGGAAGCATTGAGGCGTCAGTTGCGCCAATTGTCGCGGATATGGGCCTGCAGGGCGAACTTTGGGCCCGGAATAGTCAGTCGGGGAAGCGAACCGGCGCTGGATCGTGCCAGGCCAAGCCAACCTCGGCACCAATATCCGGCAGCTGGCCAGGGCCGAAGTCCAGCTCCAGCCGCTCACCGCCCGCCAAGCGCACCCAACCGCTGCTGCCCGGCCCGCGAAATACCACGCCCTCTACCCGCGCACGCAGTGCCGCGGACGGGTCCAGCAGCAGGCTGTGTGGGCGCACCAGCACCCGCCCTCCCCCAACCATGCCAAGCTGCGCCGCCTGGATCAGCGCTCCGCGACCGATGAAACCGGCGACGAAGGGATCCTGCGGCGCCTGATACAGCGCTTGGGCGCTGCTCCACTGCAGCAGGCACCCTTCATGCATGACGCCGATGCGATCAGCCATGGCGAAGGCCTCACTCTGGTCATGGGTCACCATCAGCACCGTGGTGCCGGCCGCCATGAGCAGGTCACGCAGTTCGCCAGCCAGCCGCTGACGGGTATCCACGTCCAGATTCGAGAACGGCTCGTCCAGCAGCAACAGGTCCGGTGCCGGCGCCAGCGCGCGCGCCAACGCCACGCGCTGCTGTTGGCCACCAGACAATTCATGCGGGTAGCGCAGCTCCAGGCCTGGCAAGCCCACGTACTGCAACAAAGCCTGGACCCGGGCCTTCCGCTTGGCACGTTGCAGGCCACGCAGGCCAAAGCCGATGTTCGCCGCCACGTCCAGGTGCGGAAACAGCGCGTAATCCTGGAACATCATCCCCACCCTGCGCTGCTCGGGCGGCAGCGCCCGCTGCGGCGCAGCCAGCTGCCGCCCGGCGAGCACGATGCCGCCCTGCTGCAGCGGCTCAAAGCCGGCAATGCTGCGCAGCACCGTGGTCTTGCCGCAGCCGGAGGCACCCAGCAGGCAGCCGATCTCGCCACGACCGAGCTGCAACGACAAGCCCTCCACCACCGGTTTGAAAGCGCCCGCGACGGGATAGCCAATATGCAGGTCTTCCAATACCAGCTGTGCGTCAACGTGCATCTTCAACTCCATAGGCCGCGCCTGCGCGCGCCAGCAGGATCACCGGCAGCAGGCCACTGACGACAATCAACAAGGCCGCCACCGCGCCTTCTTCATACGTCCCGCGCGCAGCCTCGGCATACAACCAGGTGGCAAGCGTTTCGAAGTTCATGGGCCGCAACACCAGGGTGGCCGACAACTCCTTCGTCGTATCGACGAATACCAGCAGCGCGGCAGCGGCCAGGGCCGGGCGCAGCAGCGGCAGATGCACCCGTCGCAACATCCCCGCTGCACCCTCGCCCAGACTCGCTGCAGCCTGATCCAGCGACAGCGGAATGCGCGCCAAGCCCGCCTCGATCCCGCCCACCGATACCGCAAGAAAGCGCAGCGTATACGCCAGCACCAACACGGTCACCGAACCCATCAACAGCATCTGCGGCTGACCGCCAAGCAGCACCAGCAGTCGGCTGGCCACAGCATCCAGCCCGCCCAGCGGCAACAACAAGCCGATCGCCAGCACCGTGCCGGGGATCGCATAGCCCAGCGTGGCAGTGCGACTGCTGGCCATGGCCAGGGCGTTACGCCGCCGCGCCTGCGCCAGCCGCAATGCCCACGCAACCAACAACCCCAGCGCCATCGCCACAACCGTTGCCAACAAGGCAACCCGCAAGGTGTTCCACAGCGCAACCAGCAACTGCGGCGAGAAACCAGCAACCTGCAGGCGCTCAACCGCCTCCCAGAGCAGATAGGCCGCCGGCACCACAAAGCCCAGCAGCACCGGCAGCAACCCCAACAGCAACGCAAGCAGGCCACGCGCGCCGCGCAGCTGCAACGGCTGCAACGGGCGTGGCCGCAGTACGCTGGCGTAGCGCTGCCGGCGCCGACCATAGCGCTCCAGCGTCAGCAACAACGCCACCACCCCGAGCATCGCCAACGCGATCTGGGCCGCGCCCGCCAGATCGCCGCGACTTACCCAGGTGGTGTAGATCGAAACAGTGAGGGTCTGCACGCCGAGGAATTCGGAGGCCCCGATATCATTGAGGGCCTCCAGCAAGGCCAGTGCCACGCCTACTGCGATTGCCGGTCGCGCCAATGGCAATGCCACCCGCCAGAACACCTGCAGCGGCGTCGCGCCCAGACTGCGCGCCGCTTCCAGCAAGCCCGCCGCCTGGGTCATGAACAAGGCGCGGGTCGTCAGGTACACATAGGGATAGAGCACGAAGCCGAGCAGCACGATG
>QFOV01000326.1 GCA_003248565.1 Stenotrophomonas sp. | reverse complement strand
CGTGGTCGGCCATTTCGAGGGCACCATCGACAAGCTGGTGGCCCTGGCGGTACTGATGCCGATTGTCGCCGGCTTGGGCGGCAATGCTGGCACCCAGGTACTGGCGCTGATGATCCGCGGTCTGGCACTGGGCCAGGTCGGCGCTTCCAATGCCCGCACGCTGCTGTGGAAAGAACTGCGCGTGGCCCTGCTCAATGGTGTGGTACTGGGCACCGTGCTCGGCCTGATCGTGTTGGCGTGGTTCCACATGCCGGGGCTGTCGCTGGTGATTGCGATCGCGCTGACCTTCAACCTGCTGTTTGCCGCATCCGCCGGTGTACTGGTGCCATTGACGTTGAAGCGGCTGGGATTCGACCCGGCCCTGGCCAGTGGCATCTTCCTTACTGCGGTCACCGACTCGATGGGCTTCTTCACCTTCCTCGGCCTGGCCACGCTGGTGTTGCTGCACTGATTGCGAAACCGTAGCCCGGGTAAGCGCCAGCGCACCCGGGAGCTCTTCGCGGAAAACCCCGGGTGCGCTCACGCTTACCCGGGCTACACTTCACCGCTCTTTTTTCTGGCCTTACCCATGACCATCACCGTCAACGACTACTACCAGACCGGCTGGCGCGAAGACGTGCACAACTGCCCAGCCTGCGAATGGAAAGGCAGCTCACGGCAGATGGAAATGGAGCTGCACGACGAGCAGACCGAATACGCCTGCCCCGAATGCGAGTACCCACTGTTGGTAGTACAACACCCGGACCTGACCCAGGTGCAGGCCGCCGCCGCAGCCGGCAATGAAGAAGCCCAGCAGCAGCTGGCAATCCTGGCGATGGCACCGCGCGGCTAAGCGCCTGCAGCGGAGCCCCCTACCGATTCGCCGCGGCCCCGGCTACGCTGGCCTCCACATCGCTGCGGGGGGACGTATGCGTTATCTGCTTTGTATTGCCCTGGCTTTGGCCTGCGCCAACGCACTCGCTGACGAACCCGACGATCCGGTCAGGCTCAGCACCACACAGATCTACTCCCGGCCCGGTGAGCCAGCGCTGGGCAAGGAGTTGCGCGCTTCCGTACAGGAGGCCAGCGCCCTGAACCTGAAAGGCGAGCACGCCCAGGCCAAAGCCCTGCTGCTCGACGTCGCACGCCAATGCGACGCTTACCGTGCAGCGCCGGGACGGCGTTCGCTGAGCTTCCGCACCCAACGCCAGTACGAGCTTTACCTGCGCGAGCATGGCGACGGCGAGCCCATCGACTGGCTGGACAGCGCCTGTGCCAACGTCTACATCCAACTGGGCTACATCGCGGTGGAACTGCGCGATGCGGCACAGGCAACACAGTGGCTGGACAAGGCCCATGCCACCGCGCCTTACGAGCCAGAGGCACTGACCGAGCGCGGCGCGGCGCTGAACATCAGCAAGGATTGGACCGCTGCGCTGAGCAGCTAGCCCTGATTGAACTGGGCGATCTGGACGCAGCCCAGAAAGCCTACGAAGACTCGTTGGCGCTGGAGCCCGGCAATAAAGTCGCCGAGAACGAACTCACCTACATCCGCCAGCAACGCAAGCGCCAAACAGGAAAGCCGTAACAACAACGGTAGTGCCGAGCCATGCTCGGCAGAGGCTCTACCGGTAATGCCCCAGCCGAGCATGGCTCGGCTCTACAGTCGGGCATCACGCAATCCCCATCGGCTTATCGGAGCGGCGTAAGCCGCGAAGCTGACACTGCTTGAAAGGCTCAAGAGCCAACCCCTCCCCAACCCTCCCCTACGCCGTCGGCGCAAGGGAGGGCGACAGGCAGCGGCGCAGCCTCACCAATCTCAGCCCAACAGGGTCTCCAACACCGCCATGCGCACGGCGACGCCGTTGGCGACCTGGCGCAACACCCAGGACTGCGGACCATCGGCCACTTCGTCGGTGACTTCCACGCCACGGTTGATCGGGCCCGGGTGCAGCACCGCTGCGTCCTTGGCCGCACGCTTCAGGCGTTCGCTGTTGAGGCCGTACTGCACGTGGTACTGCTCCAGCGACGGCACCAGGCCTTCTTCCATGCGCTCGCGCTGCAGGCGCAGCATCATCAGCGCATCCACGCCTTCCAGCATCGCGTCGAAATCATCGCCGACGATGCAGCCATCAAGGATGCCATCCTCCGGCAGCAGCGACTGCGGACCACAGACGCGGATCTCGCCCACGCCCAAAGTACGCATCGCCTGCAGATCGGTGCGCGCAACGCGCGAATGCTTCACGTCGCCGACGATCACCACTTTCAGCTTGGAGAAATCGCTGCCCTTGGCCTGGCGCAGGGTCAGCATGTCGAGCAGGCCCTGGGTCGGGTGCGCGCTGCGGCCGTCGCCGGCATTGATCAGCGCGGTGCCTTCGCCAGCCACGCCAGCCAGTTCAGCCACCGCACCATCGTCCGGGTGGCGCACGATGAAGCCGCGCACGCCCATCGCTTCCAGATTCTTCAGCGTGTCGCTGGCGGTCTCGCCCTTGCGCGCGGAAGAGGTGGAAGCATCGAAATTCAGTACATCAGCACCCAGCCGCTGCGCCGCCAGCTGGAACGAACTGCGGGTGCGGGTGGAGGGCTCGAAGAACAGGGTGCAGACGCCGGTACCGGCGAGCACCGCGCGCTTGTTGTTGATCCGGCCCACCGCGGCATCGCGGATCTGGCCAGCACGGTCGAGCAGCTGCAGCAGGGTTTCCCGCGGCAACCCATCCAGGGTCAGCAGGTGGCGCAGGCGTCCTTGGGCATCAAGTTGCGAAGCGGTCATGGCAGGGTCTTCGACAGTCAGGAAATAGGGGTGGCTTCGTGCGGCGCCGACAACCAGCGCTCGATGATGACGGCGGCGGCAACGGCGTCTAGGTTGGCGGCATCGCGGCGGCGCTTGCGGCCTTCGGCGCGCTCCACGGCGAAGCGCTGTGCGGCCTCGACCGAGCTGGAACGCTCATCCACCAGCAATACCGGCACCTTGTAGCGCTGCTGCAGCTGCCTGGCAAAGGCGTGCGCGCGCTTGCGGTTGGGCTGGTCTTCGCCTTCCAGGGTGAGCGGATCGCCGACAATCATGCCTTGCGGCCGCCATTCCTTGTGCAGCTTGTCCAGCGCGTTCCAGTCCGGGCCATTGCCATGCACATCGACGACCGCGATCGCACGCGCGCCGACGCCCAGCGAGCTGCCAATGGCAACGCCGATGCGGCGCGAGCCGACATCGAAGCCCAGTACCGTGCTGCTGGTGGAAAGTGTGTTGGACTCAAGCACGGCCGCTGTATCCGGTGACCAGGAACAGATCAACGCCGATGCGCGCGCCAGCCAACTGCCAGCGCTCGTCCAGCGGTGTTTCGAACAGCACCGCAGCGTCGGCGGGCACGGTCAGCCAGCTGTTCTCCGCCAGTTCCTGCTCCAGTTGGCCTTCACTCCAGCCGGCACAGCCTAGCGTGACCAGCGCATTGCGCGGACCTTCGCCACGGGCCATGGCTTCGAGGATGTCGCGGGACGTGGTCAGGTAGAGGCCATCGCCCACCTTCAGGCTGGAATCCCATTCGCGGGCGTCGTCATGGATGACGAAACCGCGTTCGGTGTGCACCGGCCCGCCATTGAGCACCGGCACGGCGCGCAGGTCGCCATCGTCGGTATCGATCGCCATCTGCGCGAACACATCGCCCAGGGTGAAATCGGAGGGCTGGTTGACCACGACGCCCATGGCGCCGTTTTCGTCGTGCTGGCAGATCAAGGCCACGCTACGCGCGAACTGGGGGTCGACCAGCGACGGCAAAGCCACCAGCAGGTGATTGGAAAGAGGTGGTGACAGCGCAGACATGTCTGCATTCTACCGGCTGCGGCTGCCTGACGCCTCGCAGGGGCGATAATCGGGCCTTCCTTAACGCGGACACGCCCATGACCTACTACTGTGATTTCGCCCCGGGCCACCCCGTGCACGGGCCGTACCACGAGAACGAGTATGGCTTCCCGCAGCGCGACGAACGCGAACTCTTCGAGCGCCTGCTACTGGAAATCAACCAGGCCGGCTTGAGCTGGGAAACCATCCTGCGCAAGCGTGAAGGTTTCCGCAGCGCCTACAGCGGCTTCGACGTGGACGCGGTGGCAGCCTATGGCGAGGCGGATATCGCCCGCCTGCTGGCCGATGCCGGCATCATCCGCAACCGGCTCAAGGTGGCAGCGGCGATCCACAACGCGCAGGTGATCCAGGGGCTGCGTGCCTCCCATGGCGGCTTCGCCGAATGGCTGGATGCGCATCATCCGCTGCCCAAGGCGGACTGGGTGAAGCTGTTCAAGAAGACGTTCCGGTTTACCGGCGGCGAGATCACCGGCGAATTTTTGATGAGCCTTGGCTACCTGCCGGGCGCGCACCGGGAGGATTGCCCGGTGATGGTGAAGATTGCGGCGATTGGGCCGGCTTGGATGGGGCGGTAGGGCCGGGATTCGGGATTGGGGAGAGCTTGAAGCAAAGGCAAAGAGCAGAAGCACCCCTCCCCGGCCCTCCCCTTCGCTACGCGAAATGGAGGGGGAAGAGCGGTCTCCGCCAAGATTTCGGCTTCGGCTTCGGCTTCGGCTTCGGCTTTCGCTTTGGCTTCGGCTTCGGCTTTCGCTTAGGCTCGGCCTTGGCCCCTCCCTTTCGCGTAGCGAAGGGGAGGGTTCGGGAGGGGTGCTCTTGATCTTGATCTTGATCTTGATCTTCCCCCCTCCCCCCAACAAAAAAACCGCCCCAAAAAGGAGCGGTTCTTCAAACCACCAATCCCGCCAGACTCAGCGAACCTCGGCAATCTCCACACCATCCAGACCCTGCGACAAGGTCTTGGCGTCACCGCCCTGCGACAGCTTGATGCGCAGGCGCACTTCGTTCTGCGAATCGGCGTAGCGCAAGGCATCGTCGTAGCTGATCTCGCCGGCCTGGTACAGCTCG
>QFOV01000325.1 GCA_003248565.1 Stenotrophomonas sp. | reverse complement strand
TTCGCCACCAGCATCGATGCGATGGCGATCGGCGTCGGCCTGGCCTTCCTTGACGTGCATATCGGCGTGGTCGCGCTGGTGATCGGCCTGTGCACGATGGTCATGGTGACCATCGGCATCATGCTGGGCCGCGCCTTGGGTGCGGTGGTTGGCAAGCGTGCGGAAATCGTTGGCGGCGTGATCCTGATCATCATCGGCTGCGCGATCCTGTACGAACATCTGACGGCTGCGGCTGCCGTTGGGTGACCTGTGGGAGCGGCGTGAGCCGCGAAGCAAGCGCAGCCATGATGCGCTGGGGCATAGCCGATAAGGCCTCTGCCGAGCATGGCTCGGCACTACCGCGGTTGCTCCCTCCCTTTCGCATAGCGAAGGGGAGGGTTGGGGAGGGGTTGGCTTTTCGCTGGCAAAGCCCCTTGCCGAGCATGGCTCGGCACTACAGTAAAGCCCCTTGCCGAGCATGGCTCGGCACTACAGTGCTGGCTGCTAGCGTCGGCGCGGGTCGTTCAATGCGGTCAGGAACGCGCGCAGCGAGGCCGGCTTCACCGGCTTGGTCAACACGCGGTAGCCACGTTCGCGGGCCATGCGCTTCAACTCATCGCGGCCATCGGCGGTCAGCAATGCGCCGGGCAAAGGACGGCGCGCGGCTTCGCGCAGGGCGAGCAGGGTGTCCAGGCCATCGAGCCGATCGTGCAGGTGGTAGTCCACCAGCATCACATCGGGCTGTTCGCTCAATTTCTCCAGCGCCATGTCCACCGTGCTGGCGGCGATGACCTCCACCTTCCAGCGGCCGAGCAAGGCGCGCATGCCGTCGAGGATCTCCTGGTCGTTGTCCACGCACAGCACGCGCAGGCCAGCCAGCGAGTCATCACCACCAAAAGCGGTCGGCTGACGTGGCGCCGGCAGCGGTACTGCCGGTGTTTCCACCCGCGGCAGGGTGATCGAGAACATGCTGCCGTGGCCGGGTTGGCTGCGCGCGTTCAAACCGTGATCAAGCAGGCGCGAGATGCGTTGGCAGATCGACAAGCCCAGGCCCAGGCCCTGCTCGCCCCAGTCGAACGGCTGCTGGTAGCGATGGAACTCATTGAAGATCTGCTGCATGTGATGCTCGGGAATGCCCGGGCCGGTATCCCATACCTGCAGTTCAACCTCGTCGCCACGCACGCGCAGCGCCAGCACGATGCGACCGCTACGCGTGTAACGCAGTGCGTTGGCCATGAAGTTCTGCAGCACGCGACGCAGCAGGCGTCGATCACTGCGCACCCAGGCAGTGCGTGCAAACACATGCAGGCGCAGGCCTCGCCCTGCCGCTACCGGCGTGTACTGTGCAGCGAGCTCGCGTACCAGCACGCTGGCATCGAACTCGCTGATGGTCGGGCGCAGCCCGCCCGCATCCAGTCGCGACACGTCCAACAGGCCATCCAGCAACTCTTCGGCCGCGCGCAGGGAAGCATCCACACGCTCGGCCAGATGCCGCTGCTCGTCGGTCTCGTGCAGACTGTCGCGCAGGGCGGACGCAAAAAGCCGCGCTGCATTCAGTGGCTGCAACACGTCATGACTGATCGCGGCGAGGAAGCGCGTCTTGGATTGCTGCGCTGTCTCGGCTGCCTGCGAACGCTCGGCTACGCGCTGCTCCAGGGTTTCGTTGGCTTCCAGCAACGCCTGCTCGGCATTCTTGAAATCCGTGATGTCGTTGTAGCTGGTGACATAGCCGCCACCGGGCAAGGCCTGGCCACGCAGCTCGATCACCTTGCCATCGGCGCCGGTGCGTTCGAACACGTGCGGTGAGCCAGCACGCATATAGCCGATACGGCGATTGATCTGCACTTCGGTGTCACCCGAACCCAGCTCGCCGCGCTCGGCGTTGTAGCGGATCAGGTCGGCGACCGGCCGGCCGACGTAAAGCATGCCGTCCGGGTAACCAAACATCTGCTGGTAGCGCCGGTTCCATGCGGTCAAGCGCATTTCCGGATCGACCACACTGACGCCTGCGCTGATGTTCTCCAGCGTTGTGGAGAGAATTTCGCGGTTGAAGCGCAGCTCCTGGCCCGCCTCATCCAGTACCGCCACCACTTCACCAAGATCCATGCCCGAGCCGCGCAGCAGGCTGGTCAGCAGCAGGCGCGCGGACGCTGCACCGATGGATGCGGCGAGCAGGCGCTCGGTGAACTGCACCCAGACACGGTCGGCGGCAGCGGCAGGTTGGAATTCGCGTTCCAGCAACTGCGCCTGTTCGCCGAACGAGCGCCGCGCACGGTTGTCACCGATGACGCGGGTGGCCAAGGCCAGCAGATCACGTACCTTCACGTGCGCCGGCCAGTCACCGGCCACCACTGGCCGCTTGGCATAAGGATCCAGGAAGGGTGCCGCGCGCAGGCGCTCGGCGACATCCGGGCGCCAGCGCATCGACACCAGCAGCATGGTCACGGTGTTGATCAGCAGCGACCAGAAGGTGCCATGGGTCAGCGGGTCCCAGCCGGTCAGGCCGAACAGCTGCTGTGGCCGCAACCAGTCGATGCCGAACGGCCCCTGCGTGAGCAGACTCGCATCCAGCCAGCCGCCATGGCTCAGCGCAGGCACCAGCAAGGTGTAAGCCCAGACCACGAAGCCAGCCAGCATGCCGGTTTCTACGCCGCGGCGGCTGGCACCACGCCAGTACAGGCCACCGAGCAGGCCCGGTGCGAACTGCGCGACCGCGGCGAAGGCCATCAATCCGTAGGCGGCCAGCATGGTGTCGTCGTTGCTGCCGCGGTAGTAGCCATACGCGACCAGCGCCAGCAGCACGATCGCCATGCGCCGGATCCACAGCACGCGCGAGGCGACATTGGCAGCCTCGCGGTGGTCGCCACTGCGCCGCAGCAGCAGCGGCATGACGAGATCGTTGCTGATCATCGTCGCCAGCGCGATCGAGGACACGATGACCATGCCGGTGGCTGCCGAGAAGCCGCCGATGTAAGCAATCAAAGCGAGCGTTGTATTGCCGGCAAGCATCGGCAAGGCCAGTACCAGGGTGTCGTCCGAGGCCAGGCCGGTACCGAACATCGCCGCGCCAGCGGTGGCAATGGGCACGATCATCAAGGAAATCAGCACCAGATAAGCGCCGAACATCCAGCGTGCGCTGCGCACATCACCGGCATTGCCGCACTCCACCACCGCGACGTGGAACTGCCGAGGCAAGCAAATCAGGGCCAGGAAACTGAGCAGCGTCTGCGAGACGAAGCCCACCGGCGGCATGCCTTCAAACAAGGTGCGTGCCGACTGCACCACCGACTCACCGCGGTCGGTCAGCCACACATAGGCGAAGACGCCGATCGCGACCATGGCCAGCAGCTTGATCAGCGATTCGACGGCGATGGCCAGCATCATGCCGTAATGGTGCTCGGTGGCGTCGACCTGGCGGGTGCCGAACAGGATGGCGAACAAGGCCATCAGCAGCGAGACATACAGCGCCGGATCGGTCAGGAAACCCTTGCCGGCGGCATCCCCGGTCAACACCTGCAGGCTCATCGCCACGGCCTTGTACTGCAGTGCCAGGTACGGCACCACGCCGATCAGGGCGATCAATGCGACCAACGCCGCCAATCGCCGCGAGCGGCCAAAGCGCGAGGAAATGAAGTCGGCGATGGAGACCACGTTCTCGCTGCGGGCGATCAGCGCCAACCGTTCGATGATCCGCCAGCCGAACATCAGCATCAGCAGCGGACCAAGATAAATAGGCAGGTAGCCGATGCCATAACGCACCGCCGAGCCGACCGCACCGTAGAAGGTCCAGGACGAGCAATAGACCGCCAGCGCAAGGCTGTAGACCGGATACAGCGGGCGACGATCACCCCACCACGCCACCCCGAACAGCAGCGCGGCATAGCAGAGTGAGACCAGGAGCAGGATCCAGCTGGAGACCAAGGGTAGTTCCCGTGCGACTTAGCCGGGCCAGTGTAGCCATTCCGCCCGGTTGGGGCTTTTGCCCCTCCCTTGTGCGCAGCACAGGGGAGGGTTGGGGAGGGGTGCTTTTGGCGATGGCAGTCGGATGCGCTTTCCGCTTGGCGCGTTCGTACGCTCTGAAGCGCAGAGCGTCGCGCTGCGCTCGCCTACCCCTCCCCGGCCCTCCCCTGCGCCTGCGACGCAAGGGAGGGAGCAGATCGCCAGCACACGGAAAATGCGTCGACTGCTGCTTGGCCCCCTCCCTTGTGCAAAGCACAGGGGAGGGTTGGGGAGGGGTGCTTTTGGCGATGGCAGTCGGATGCGCTTTCCGCTTGGCGCGTTCGTACGTTCTGAAGCGCAGAGCGTCGCGCTGCGCTCGCCTACCCCTCCCCTGCACCTGCGGCGCAAGGGAGGGAGCAGATCGCCAGCACACGGAAAATGCGTCGACTGCTGCTTGGCCCCCTCCCTTGTGCGAAGCACAGGGGAGGGTTGGGGAGGGGTG
>QFOV01000324.1 GCA_003248565.1 Stenotrophomonas sp. | reverse complement strand
GTATTGGTGTCCTGGCCGTTGGCGGCGCTGCATGACAGCGGCAGCCTGGCGGCGGTGTTGGCATTGAGCATCGCGGTCAGCGTGGCGTTGTTGGCGCTGTGGCGCACTTGGCCGCTATGGCAGGCGATGGAGCGCGAGGACAGCTCGCTGCGCACGCAATGGCAGGCCTTGAGCGGGCGGAATCTCGATTCATGGCATGGTCTGGGCGCGGCAGCGGTGGTGTTGCTGTTGTGCGCGGCGATCGTCGCAGCGGCCTGGCCGGGTCTGGTCGGCGGTGCCTTGCGTTGGCCCTTGGCCATTGCCACCGCGGTCGCCGCGCCGTTGCTGCATCACCTGCTGCAGGCTATGCGCAGCGCGCCGGTTGCCGTTGCTGGCAAGGCTGGCGAGGCACAACAACCCGCCGTCGACCTGTTTGCCGAAGCGCTGGCCGAACCGGCACCGCTGGAGCCCATCGCCCAGCACGAGCTGGTGCCGCAACTGTATGACGCCGCCCGCGGCGGCCGGATTGATCGCGCGCTGCAGCTGTTGGATGCCGGTGCTGATCCGCATGCGCCGGCCCCGGCCGAATCGCGCGACCAGCGCAGTCTGGCGGTGCTGGCGGCAGTGCTGCCGGACCTGCGCCTGCTGCGTGCGCTGATCAGCCGAGGCGTCGACGTCAACCAGGCGCATAAAGGCATGACTCCGTTGCTGGCGGCCACCCGCGACAGCTGGCACGGTCGCCCGGAAGCGGTGATGACCCTGCTGGCCAACGGTGCCGATCCGCGCACGCCCGATGCCGATGGCAATACGCCGCTGCACCACGCCGCGCGCAGTTCCGATCCGGGCGTCGCAGCACTGCTGCGCGATGCCGCGGCGGAGATCGATGCCCTCAACAATGATGGCCACAGCCCGCTGGCGGTGGCCTGCCAGGCCGGCAACTGGCGGCTGGGCAAGTTCCTGCTGGAGCGCGGCGCCAAGGTCGAACCGGCCGATGGCGTACCGGTGCTGGTGCAGGCGGCGGCCACCGACGACGACGACCCGGCTGGCGTGCAGCTGCTGCTCAAGCACAAGGCGCGGCTGGATGCGCGCGACCGTCAGCGCCGCAGCGCCCTGCACGAGGCCGCCCTGGCTGGCCACGTCGATATCGTCGAAACCCTGCTCAATGCCGGTGCCAATGTCGAGCCGCGTGATGCCGCAGGCCGCACGCCGTGGCTGGATGCCGCCGCGCAGGGCAATGCCGCGGTGCTCGAGCGCCTGCTGGCGCACAAGCCTGACGTGCATGCCGTCGATGGCGAAGGCAGCAATGCCTTGCTGCTGGCCAGCCGCGCCGAACACGTATCGGCGGCGCTGATCCGCCGCCTGCTGGACCTGGGCATTGCCGCCGATGTGGTCGGCAGTGATGGCCGTCGTGCCATCGAGCACGCCGCCGCCGCAGGTCGCTGGAGCATCGTCTCGCTGCTCGACCCGAGCTATCCGCTGCCGGCAGCAGTCAGCGATGCGGCCGCCGGCAATGCCGAGGGTGGCGATGGTGATGCGATGCCGGTGCTCAACGATCGCGCGCCGCTGGCCTTGCTGCGCGAAGCGCTGGTATTCGGCAACGTCGATGGCATGGCGCCCTTGGCCAGGCTGTGTGCGGCCGATGAACTGGGCGGCCTGCTGCACGATCCGGAGCTGGCCTTGCAGCCGCGCGTGGTCGATTGGCTGCTGGCGCACGATGCCGCGCCGGAGATGCTCGACGCCTGTGGCGATACACCGATGTTCGCGCTGCTATCGCGCGGCGTCGATGCGATCCCGACCCTGCAGGTATTGCTGCAGCGTGGCGTGTCGCCGGCCGGTCGCGGTGGCTTGACCCGCTTCCTCGCCGCCTGCGCGCAGCACGACCACGGCGCCCGCAGCACCGAGCAATTCGCGTTGGAACTGCTGGAGCGTGGCGCCGATCCGTTCGCCGCCTCACCAGCCGGTGATCCGGCGTTGTCGCTGGCGGTGCGCCTGGGCTGGTTGAAGCTGCAGCAGTACCTGCTGCTCAATGGCGTCGACCGTGAGGCGCGTGACAGCCATGGCATGACCGCACTGCACCTGGCCACCGCCCTGGCACGCGAGTCCGCGCTCAAGCAGCTGGTGCTGCAGGGCGCTTCACCGGATGCGCGGGCCGCTGACGGGCAGACGCCGTTGGGTGTTGCGCTGTCCAGCGGTCGTCGCGACCTGGCTGACCTGCTGGACTGGCGCGGCTGGCAGCTGCCGCTGCGCGCGCTGCGCGATGCCGACGTCGCCTCGGCGGCGATGGCCGGCGATGCCGACGCGGTACGCCGCCTGCTCAATCTCGGTTTTGCCGTCGATGCCGTCGATGCGCAGGGCTGCACCGGCCTGCTGCGTGCGGCCGGCGGCGGCCATGCGGCGGTGGTGGATCTGCTGCTGTCGCGCAGTGCCGACCCGCAGCACGCCGCTGCCAGCGGTGCCACGCCGTTGTCGGCAGCGGTGAGCATGCGCCAGACCACGATCGTGGCTGCACTGCTCAATGCCGGTGCCAAGCTTGAACACCGCCTGCCGGGTGGCGTCACCGTATTGATGCTGGCCGCTGCCCTGGGCTTGCCGGACATCGTCGCCCGCCTGCTCACTGCCGGTGCCGACGTGCATGCCGGTGACGACCAGCAGCTGGCACCGCTGCACTGCGCCGCGCTGTACGGCTTCACCTCGCGTGACCGCACCCGCCTGCTGGCCTTGCTGGATACCTTGCTGCTGGCCGGTGCCGAACCGGACCAGGCCTCGGCCGGCACGGTGACGCCGTTGCTGTTGCTGCTCGGTGCACGTGCCGAACCGGGTACCGCCTGTGACGAGAGCGTGGTGCTGGCCGCGGTGGACCGCCTGCTCGACGAAGAGGTTTCGCTGGACGTGCGCGACCCGCGTGGCTTCGGCCCGCTGCACCTGGCGGCACTGCACGGCCTGCCACAACTGGTGCAGCGCCTGCTGCGCGCCGGCGCTGATCCGGACATGCGCGATGCGATCAACCGTAGCCCGCGCGACATCGCCATCATGCGTGGCTTCATCGACGTTGCCGGCGAATTCGAGCCAGCGGTACCGGGCGTCTCGTCGATGGCCCGCTTCCTGCGCGATCACAACTGAGTGCTGCAGCACTCATGACAAGGGCGCCGAACGGCGCCCTTGTTGCATCAGGACTGGCGGGAAGACTTACCTGCCTGCGCCCGGCGGTACCCAGATCGCAACACCGGCGGCGCGCTTCTGCTGGGTGGGGATGCCGACGCTGAGGCCGCCAGCGGTGTGGCGGCCATAGCTGCCTGCGCCTACCGACATGCCGACCGGCGAACCACCGGAGCCCACGCCCATCAGGATCACGCCGTTGGCGCCGAGTGCGGCGGCCTCGCGCTTGAGCCGGGCAATGGCGGCATCGGTCTGGCCCTGGGTGCCGAAGCCGACCGCGCTGGAGGATTCGAGCTGGGCGATCTCCACCGCCCAGCATGACCTTGGAGGTACTGGCGCAGCCGCCCACGGCCAAGGCAACGCCAAGCGAAAGTGCGATAGCGAGCGGAAGTTTCATGGTTTCACTCCCCGGTGATCGGTAATTGCGGATGATCCATGGCGCCGGCTGAATCTGTCGAGAACTTCCGGCCAGGGTGGGGGCCTTTTGCTCTGCATGTGTTCCCGGCTATCTTGCAGGCTGTGCCTGATGGAGGAAAGTACATGGGGCTGATCAGCCTGATCTGGGGCATTGTTGCCTTGCTATGGATGATTCTGGCGTTTATTCCGCTGCTGGGCTGGGGAAACTGGTTCCTGATCCCGTTTGCCGCCGTGGGCGCGATCATCGCCGCGATTGGACTGCTGTTCACCCATGCCAGCAAGCGCGGCCGGGCCAAGACCGGCCTGCTGCTCAATGCCATCGTCATCGTGGTCGGAGTGATCCGGCTGAGCATCGGCGGCGGCTTCATCTGAGTTCACGCCGGCTGCGGGGAAGCCCGGGGCGGCGGCTGACAGCCGGGGGGCGTAAAATGCGTCGGCTGGCCGGAAGCCTTCCGGCGCCGTAGGCCTGTTGCAGGCGTTTCCGCTTCCCGATGATCATCCGCCCCCGTCCCACTGGCTGGCAGCTGCTGTACATCCTGCGCGGCTCCATCGTGCCGGCCATCGCCCCCAAGGTGCTGGCGATCGGTGTGTTGGCGGTGCTGGTGGCGGGGTTCAGCCGGATCTGGCACCCGCTGGGTGGCAGCGGCTTGTCGGTGGTGCCGTTCACCTTGCTGGGGTTGGTGCTGTCGATCTTCCTGAGCTTCCGCAACAACGCCTGCCACGACCGCTGGTGGGAAGGGCGCAAGCTGTGGGGGCAACTGGTCATCGAGTCGCGCAGCTTCGCCCGTGAGGCGGCTGCCTTGCTGGCCGCCGAGCCGCAGCTACGCGAGCGCGGCACCCGCCTGGTGATCGGTTTTGCCCATGCGCTGGCGGCACGCCTGCGCGGCCGCGACCAGGCTGCTGTCGCTGCGCCCTGGCTGCAGGCCGACCAGCACGCCGTGCTGGCACGGCAGAACATCGCCGACGGCATGCTGACCCAACTGGCCAGCGAGCTGGCCGCGCCGCTGCGCGAAGGCCGCTTGCATCCCTATCTCTACGCCCAGTTCGAGGCGCGCCTGCATGCCATGGCCAGCGTGCAGGCCGGCTGTGAGCGCATCTCCGGCACACCGCTGCCGTTCGCCTATACCTTGCTGCTGCACCGCTGTGCATGGTTGTTCTGCGTGCTGCTGCCGTTTGGCCTGGCCGGTGCATTGGGTTGGGCCACGCCGGTGGTGTCGATGTTGTTGGCCTATGCCTTCTTCGGCCTGGACCAGCTCGGCGAGGAAATGGAAGACCCGTTCGGCACCGAAGCCAATGACCTGCCGCTGGACGCGATGGTGCGTACCATCGAAATCGATCTGCTCGACGTCTTGGGCCAACGCCCGCTGCCCGAGCCACTGCAGCCGCAGGGCTACCGGCTGCAGTAATTCCCGTTTTCAGTATCAAGGAGTACCGCGATGATGCACCCCCAGTACCGCCCGCGGCGCATGCGCCACGATGAGTTCTCGCGCCGTCTGATGCGCGAGAACACGCTGACCAGCAACGACCTGATCTGGCCGGTGTTCGTGCATGAGCTCGACGGCCGTGCGACGGTGGCATCGATGCCGGGCGTGGACCGCATGTCCATCGACGAGCTGCTGCGCGAAGCCGAGCAGGCGCTGGAACTGGGCGTGCCGGTGATCGACCTGTTCCCGGTGATCGACCCGTCGCGCAAGTCGCTGGACGCGGCCGAAGCCTGGAATCCCGACGGCCTGGCACAGCGTGCGGTACGCGCGCTGAAGCAGCGCTTCCCCGAATTGGGCGTGATGACCGATGTGGCGCTGGACCCGTACACCACGCACGGCCAGGACGGCATCATCGACGACAGCGGCTACGTGCTCAACGACATCACCGTCGAGGCGCTGGTCAAGCAGTCGCTGTCGCATGCCGAAGCCGGCGTGGACATCATTTCGCCCTCGGACATGATGGACGGCCGCATCGGCGCCATCCGCACCGCGCTGGACGATGCCCGACATATCAACGCGCGCATCATGGCCTATTCGGCCAAGTACGCCTCGGCCTTCTACGGTCCGTTCCGCGACGCGGTGGGCAGCTCCGGCAGCCTCGGCAAGGCCGACAAGAAGACCTACCAGATGGACCCGGCCAACAGCGACGAGGCCATGCGCGAGATCGCGCTGGACCTGGACGAAGGCGCGGACATGGTGATGGTCAAGCCGGGCATGCCGTACCTGGACATCGTGCGCCGGGTGAAGACCGAGTTCGGCGTGCCGACCTTCGCGTATCACGTCAGTGGCGAGTACGCGATGTTGAAGGCGGCCGCAGCCAATGGCTGGCTGGATGAGCGCAAGTGCGTGATGGAGACGATGATCGGCTTCAAGCGCGCCGGTGCCGATGGTGTGTTGACCTATTACGCGCCGCAGATCGCGCGCTGGCTGAAGGAGGCTTGAGATGAATGTTCCCGGTCTTGAAGGTTACAACTGGGCGGTATGGCTGATCGGCGTGCTGCTGTTCGCGGTGGCG
The DNA here is from genome assembly GCA_003248565.1 of Stenotrophomonas sp. Classification (GTDB taxonomy): domain Bacteria; phylum Pseudomonadota; class Gammaproteobacteria; order Xanthomonadales; family Xanthomonadaceae; genus Stenotrophomonas. The sequence continues at coordinate 554 of QFOV01000324.1, read as the reverse complement.
ATCGGTGTGTTCATCGCCGCCATCGTGCGCGCCGGCAAGCGTCCCCCACAGCTGCACTCGGCAGCCGAGCGGCTGCAGCGTGAGGCGGCGCAGGGTGGCGACGTCGATGCCAGGCTGCGCGCGCTGGAGCTGCGCAGGCAGGGTGGGCAGATTGGTGAGGCGGAGTACGAAGCGATGCGTGCTGCGGTGTTGGCTGGCACTAAAAGCTGAAGGCTTGGCGCTTTAGAGCAGAAGCACCCCTCCCCAACCCTCCCCTTCGCTGCGCGAAAGGGAGGGGCGGATTGCTTGGCTCCCTCCCTTTGGCCGTAAGGCCAAGGGGAGGGCTGGGGAGGGGTTGCTTCTGCTCCCTCCCTTTCGCGCAGCGAAGGGGAGGGCTGGGGAGGGGTGCTTCTGCTCCCTCCCTTTCGCGCAGCGAAGGGGAGGGCTGGGGAGGGGTGAAGCGCTTGCCTCACCGGCACGAATCATCCCCATCAACCAATGGCGCCTTCATCCGGTAAAGATCCATGCCGCCGGCCCGTGGTGAGCGCGCCTTGCCGCTGACCACCAGCTCTCCG
>QFOV01000323.1 GCA_003248565.1 Stenotrophomonas sp. | reverse complement strand
CGAACCAGGCCAAGAACCCGGGAAATCATCGTCATGCTGCTGAACGACAGCAGCCCCCGCAACATGCGCGGTGAACTCACCCACGGCCCCCTTGACAACTTGACTTGACGTTCAATCGGACAGCCATCATACTTGCATGCTTGCTGTTCCCACCACACCGATTTTCAGGAAACCACCACTGTGGCCAATATCAAGTCCGCCAAGAAGCGCGCCAAGCAGACCGTTGTGCGCAACGCGCGCAACACGGCTCAGCGTTCGATGCTGCGCACCGCCGTCAAGAAGGTGATCAAGGCTCTGGATGCCAACGACGCCGCTGGCGCCGAGGCAGCCTTTGCCGTCGCCCAGCCGATCCTCGACCGTTTCAGCGCCCGTGGCCTGATTCACAAGAACAAGGCTGCGCGTCATAAGAGCCGTCTGACCGCTCGCATCAAGGCCATCAAGGCTGCCTGATCCGTGCGATCACCAGGAGTCGCAAGACTCCCGGCATGAAAAGCCCGACCTTGTGTCGGGTTTTTTGTTGGGCGATTTTCAGGGGAAGTGAGGCAGACCCCCTCCCACAGGGCTTTGGCTTTGGCTTTGGCTTTGGCTTTGGCTTTGGCTTTGGCCTTGGCCTTGGCCTTGGCCTTGGCCTTGGCCTTGGCCTTGGCCTTGGCCTTGGCCTTGGCTTTGGCTCTGGCTCTGGCTCTGGCTCTGGCTTTGCGTCTTGGCTTTGGGACGACCCAGAAAAGCCTGAACAACTCCCTTCTCCCGCTTGCGGGAGAAGGTGCCCGAAGGGCGGATGAGGGGGCCTTTGACCTGGGCTTGGCTTTTCAAGCAAAAGCTTGCCCTCACCCCAACCCCTCTCCCGCAGGCGGGAGAGGGGCTTTAAGCACAAGCACCAGCCACTGCCAAAACCAAAACCAAAACCAAAACCAAAGCCAAAGCCAAAGCTAAAGCTAAAGCTAAAGCCAAAACCAAAACAGAAAACCCGGCTTTCGCCGGGTTTTCCTCAAACATCAACTGCCGGCGAAAAACTTACTCGCCCGCGGCGTGACGCTCTTCAGCTTCCAGAATCTTCTGCTGATCAAAGAAGGCCATGATGTCCTTCATGATCGGCCAGGTGCCTTCACGACCCAGCGCCGACACCAGATACCACGGGCCGGTCCAACCCAGCTCCTTGATGATCTGCTCAGCCGCTGCCTTGGCCTCGTCCTCGAACATCAGGTCGGCCTTGTTCAGCACCAGCCAACGCGGCTTCTCCAGCAGCTCCGGGTCATGCTTGCCCAGCTCGCGCTCGATCGCACGCACCTGCTCAACCGGGGAGATGCCCTCAACCCCACCCTCCATCGGCGAGATGTCGACGAGGTGCAACAACAGACGGGTGCGCTGCAGATGGCGCAGGAACTGCGCGCCCAGGCCAGCACCGTCAGCCGCACCTTCGATCAGGCCCGGAATATCGGCGATCACGAAGCTGCGGTAATTCTCTACCTTCACCACACCCAGGTTCGGGTACAAGGTGGTGAACGGGTAATCAGCGACCTTCGGCGTTGCCGCCGAAACGGCACGGATCAAGGTGCTCTTGCCCGCATTGGGGAAGCCCAGCAGGCCCACGTCGGCCAGCAGCTTCAGCTCCAGCTTGAGCAGGCGCTCCTCGCCCTCTTCACCCGGCAGCGCCTGACGCGGCGCGCGGTTGGTGGAGCTCTTGAAGTGCATGTTGCCGAGGCCACCCTTGCCGCCCTTGGCCACCAGCAGGCGGTCGCCATGCGTGGTCATGTCGCCAATGACTTCGTCGGTGTCGACATTCATCACCACGGTGCCGACCGGCACGGTGATGACCAGGTCTTCGCCACCCTTGCCATAAGCCTGACGGCCCATGCCGTTCTCGCCACGCTGCGCCTTGAAGATGCGGTCATGACGGAAGTCGACCAGGGTGTTCAGGTTTTCGTCGGCACGGATCCAGACGCTGCCGCCATTGCCGCCATCGCCACCATCCGGACCACCGAGCGGAATGAACTTTTCGCGGCGAAAGCCGATACAGCCATTGCCGCCTTTGCCAGCGATGACTTCGATCTCCGCCTCGTCTACAAGTTTCATGAATTTAACGCCGGGATTGGGAAATGGGGATTGGGGAATAGCAGAAGCAGGTACAGCCCATTATCGGCCCTGCACCCCGGAATGTCGGGGTTCCAACGAAAAACCCCGCCGAAGCGGGGCTCTCGTCAGCAGCCCACACCTGAGTATGGGCGGCTTGCGCGTACGGAATTAAGCTTCCGTGACAACGCTGACGGTACGGCGCTTGTTGGCCCCCTTCACCGTGAACTCAACCTTGCCATCGACCAGCGCGAACAGCGTGTGGTCACGGCCCAGGCCGACGCCTGCACCCGGGTGGAACTGGGTGCCGCGCTGACGCACGATGATGTTGCCAGCTTCGATGGCCTGGCCACCGAAGATCTTGACGCCGAGGTATTTCGGGTTGGAATCGCGACCGTTGCGCGAGGAACCTACGCCCTTTTTATGTGCCATGACGGATTCTCCTTAGCAATTAGCCGGCGATGCCGGTGATTTCGATTTCGGTGTAGTACTGACGGTGACCCTGACGCTTCATGTGGTGCTTGCGGCGACGGAACTTGATGATCCGGACCTTGTCGGCGCGGCCGTGGGCCACAACCTTGGCGGTCACCGAAGCGCCCTTCAGCGCGTCACCCAGCTTGATGCCGTCGGCATCGCCGAGCATCAGGATGTTGTCAAACTTGATCTCGTTGCCAGCTTCGACTTCGAGTTTTTCCACGCGCAGGGTTTCACCCTGAACGACGCGGTACTGCTTACCGCCAGTTACCAGAACTGCATACATGACCAGACTTCCTCTGTAGTTATTGTGGTCGCCTTGCCCGCCATCGAGGGCGGACAGAAGCGAGATTTTACCGGGCAGACCGAGCTCGGGTCAACCCACCCCCTGCCCTGACCCGCCGGGCCTGAACCCCGGTTCAGGCCCGCAGCCGGCATCCGGCCCACTGCCGGGAAACAGCACTGGCAAAACTGGCAATTGCCCCCAAATCACAAGGCCGCTAGGCTGATTGACTGCCGTCAGCGACGCCCCCACACCTCCTGCTACCGGCCCAGCCGGCAGCAGTCCAAATCGGATTTCCCATGGCGATGGATTTCATCCGCATCCGCGGTGCGCGGACGCACAACCTCAAGAACATCGACCTCGACCTGCCCCGCGACAAACTGATCGTGATCACCGGCCTGTCCGGCTCGGGCAAGTCCTCGTTGGCGTTCGACACCATCTATGCCGAGGGCCAGCGCCGCTATGTCGAGTCGCTGTCGGCGTATGCGCGGCAGTTCCTGAGCGTGATGGAAAAGCCCGACCTGGACCACATCGAAGGCCTGTCGCCGGCGATTTCCATCGAGCAGAAGTCGACCTCGCACAACCCGCGCTCCACCGTCGGCACCATCACCGAGATCTACGACTACCTGCGCCTGCTCTACGCCCGCGTCGGCAGCCCGCGCTGCCC
>QFOV01000322.1 GCA_003248565.1 Stenotrophomonas sp. | reverse complement strand
CTGGACGGTGGGGACGCGCCTGTTTGATGGCCGCCTGGAGCTTGGCAGCCGCATCGTCCACCACGCGCCGCAGGAAAGCGTGTTCAAGGACAACTACGGTACCCAGTCGGCGACGATTTCCTACTACCTCAACACGCCGCTGCAATGGGGCCGCATCACTACTTACGACGCCTACGCCACGTGGCGCGTCAACGACCGTGCGACAGTTGAAGTGGTGGGGACCAACCTGGGCAACCTGTACTACATCGATCCGCTGACCCGCTCGTCGATGCTGGCGCCGGGCCGCACGCTGAAGGCAAGTTTCAACTATCGGTTCTGATCCAGCGCGGCGTGTTCCAGCGCGCCGCGTGCAATGACAAAGCCCGCCCGGATCTGGATCCGGGCGGGCTTTGCTGTTTCTGCCGCGAGCAGCAGCCAACAAGGATGCAGTGATACGCAGCTTGCGGTTGAGCAGACCAGCGCGAAAGCGCCACGCGGGCCAATCAGCGAATGAAGAATTCCACCGGCGTGGTGATCTGCACCGGATCGCCCTGTACCTCTTCCGGTGGTGACGGCAACGGACTGGCGCGCTGCACGGCGGCCAGCGCCTCGCCATCCAGCAAGGCGTTGCCGCTGCTGCGGGCAAGCCGTGCCCACTGCACGCCGCCGCTGCGGTCCACCGCGTACTCGACCAGGCTCACGCCTTCGCTGCGGCGACGCTGTGCTGCACGCGGGTAACGCTTGTAGCGCTCCAGATGCGCCAGTACCAGCGCCTGCCAATTGGCCTGTGATGGATTGGTGGCACCGGCCGAGGATTGCCGGGCGGTATAGCGGGTGCTGCTGGGCGCCTGCACGCTGGGTGGTGCAGTTGATTGCAACACCTCGGCAGTTTCGACCGATGCGGGTCGTTGTTCCTGACGCTCCGGCGCAGGCGGTGGCAGGGCTGCATCTGCGGGTTGGATGGGCGAGAGCGGCGCAACTGTCGCCGTTGGTGTCGCCGCTGCCTGCGCGGGCTGCGGCTGCTGTTCCTGTTGCAACGGCCCCGGTGCCAGATCGGTGGGCGGCACCGGTGGTGCGCTCGGCAGTGGCGCCAGCTCCAGCATCACCGCTTGCGGAGGCGACGGCGGCGCGGGTGGCGGCGACCACGATGACCAGACCGCCGCGCCGCCGACCACCAGCGCATGCACGCCAAGCACGATGCACAGACTGCGGCCCCAGCGTGGGCCTTCGGCTGCAGGCAGTGTCGCGTTCACGGCGCGGCCTGCTCCAGGCCGACCAGGGCCACCTTCAGATAGCCGGCAGCACGCAGGCTGTTCAATGTGTCCATCAGGTCGCCGTAAGCAACGCCCTTGTCAGCGCGCACGAAAATGCGTTGCTCGCGGTTGCTGCTGGTGAGGGTGTCCAGCGCCGCTGCCAATGCAGGCGCAGCAACCGGGTCCTGGTTCAAGCGCAGCGACAGATCCTGCTGCACGGTCAGGTATACCGGCTCATCGGTACGCGCTTGCGGCTGCGCCGTGGATGCCGGCAGATCGACGGCGACGTCCACGGTGGCCAGTGGCGCGGCGACCATGAAGATGATCAGCAGCACCAGCATCACGTCGATGAAAGGCGTGACGTTGATCTCGTGGTTCTCGTCGGGCGCTTCGTCCTGCTCGTCGGTCCTGATCGCCATGCTCACGGCGCTCCGGAGGGGTTGAAGGCGCGGTGGTCGAGGTCGCGCGAGACCAGTTGCTGCACGCAGGCTGACAGGTCGCCGCTGTCGCCGCGCAGCGCTGCAAGCTGCCGGCTCAGCTGGTTGTAGATGACCACCGCCGGAATCGCCGCGACCAGCCCAAGCGCGGTGGCAAGCAAGGCCTCGGCGATACCGGGTGCGACCACGGCCAGATTGGTGGTGTTGGCCTGGGCGATGCCGACGAAGCTGTTCATGATGCCCCACACCGTGCCGAACAGGCCGACGAAGGGTGCGGTGGCACCAATGGTCGCCAGCAGCCCGGTACCACTGCGTAGCCGGCGTGCATGCGCGAGTTCGATGCGCTGCAGGCGCGAGCCGACCCGTTCCTTGATGCCGTCGGTACTGCCAACGCTGGGCGAGCGCTGCAGCTCATCCTGTGCCTCGGCCAGCAACGCCGAGACGATGGCACTTTCCTGCCCTGACGTGGCCAATGCCGTGGGCAGGGTGTCCGCCGCTGCGAGTGCGCCGTGTGCGGTTTGCATGCGCTGTGCCTCGCGCCGCAGCTGCCGGTGCTTGGCCAGCAGTACCGTCCACGTTGCCAGCGAGGCAATGGCCAGACCGACCATCACCGTCTGCACCACCCAGTCCGCATGCAGGAACATCTGCCATGGGCTGAGATTGCTGGGCAGGTTGGTCGTCATGCGTGCTCCTGGATGGTCGCGCTGTCCGCGGCCGGTGATGTGTCTGTTTGCTTCAGGGATGGCAGCAAGCCAGCTGCGCCAAGCGTCGACAAGGTGTTGTAGAAGGCGCTGGTGGAGACATGCATGTCGCCCTGCTTCAGGGAAGCGGCATGCAACAGCTGCGGGCTGAGGCGTCCGTGCGCGGCCAACACCAACGGCGCCAGCCGCAAGGTGGCAATCCGCGCCGAGGTCACCCGGATGCCGGCGCCACGCAGTATCGCCGAGTGGATGTTGCGGACTGGCAGCGGCAGGCTGGCCGGTGTTGTCAGGGGCATGATCAGTATCCTCAATGAATGAGCGCTCGCGGTGCGGGACGCGACAGCACGTAGCCTGCGCTGGCGATGAAGAACAGGCCGATGCCCAGCGCCAGTTTCCAGCCGGGGTGCGCCGTGCAGAAGAAAACCAGGTAGCCCACCGCCATGCCGAGCGCAGCGAAGGTCTTGCCTTTCCCGCTGACCGCGCCTTGCTCACGCCACAGGCGCAGGCTGTGGCCGTAGCGCGGGTGCTGCAGCAGGTAGCGTTCCAGCCGCGGTGACGAACGCGCGAAGCAGGCCAGCGCCAGGATCAGGAAGATGGTGGTTGGCATCACCGGCAGCAGTGCGCCGATGATACCCAGTGCCAGCATCCAGCAGCCGGCGCAGAACCATAGCCAGCGCATCAGGTCACCGCCACCGGGTCGGCATGCAGTTCCGTTTCGACATGGCTGCGCACGGCCTGGAACGCCGCGCGTGCCCCCTCCACCACCGAGGCTTCCTGCGTGGCCGCCAGCGGTGCGGCGTCCAGCGCGGCAGTGAAGCTGCGCCAGTGCCGCGCTGCGCCGTCGGCATGCGCGGCCAGGTGGCGGGCGCCGAAGTCGGCGTGCAGCTGCAGTCGGTCCCGCGCCAGCTTGAACAGCACGGCGCCGCCAAGGTTGGAGCCTTCGGCCACGTACAGCCAGCCCAGGGCGTCGGGCAGGGCGATGTTGGCGTCCACTGCAGGAGTGCTGCCGGTGGGAATACCGCTGCCGAGATCCTGCAGATCGAGTGCGATCCTGGCCAACCGCCGGCGCTCGGCCAGATCGGGGATCAACGCCAATAGTCCGTGATGCGAGTAGAGCGCATCGATATCGCGGTGGAAG
>QFOV01000321.1 GCA_003248565.1 Stenotrophomonas sp. | reverse complement strand
CCGAGGAACCGAGCCCTCCCTTTGCCGCAGGCAAGGGGAGGGTTGGGAGGGGTGCATTTGATTTGTGCGGGTGAAGCCCTGCCGAGCGTGGCTCGGCACTACAGGTGGCACCGGCCTTTGTAGGAGCGGCGTCAGCCGCGAAGCTGACGATGCATCCGACTTACCGGCGCTGGTTCCTGCCCAAGGCGACGCTACCGAGCAAAGAAAAAGGCGGCCATCGGCCGCCTTTCGGATACTGCTGGAGATCGCAACGCAGCTCAGCGCGGCGATGCCACCGCACGATCGGAGGACGCGCCCTTCTTGCCGCCGCGTGCCGGAGCTGCATCCTCGGCCATCAGGTTGTCGCTGCCGAAGTCGGTGTCCACGTCCAGCCAGCGCTGCGTCGGCAGGCCGATGGCGCGATCAAGGATGGTCGGCATCATGCCGCTGGGCAGGCTGCTTTCGCCGTTCCACATGATGGCGATGCCAAGGTCACGTTCCGGCAGCAGCGCGACCAGGCCGCGATAGCCCTGCACTGCACCGGCGTGGAAGACCACCTGGTGGCCGGAGTAGTCGAACACGCGCCAACCCAGTGCATAGCCAGCCGAATCCAGGCGCTGGTGACGCCAGCCAGAGCGCATTTCCCCCGGCGTGTTCACCAGCGGCGCATGCAGTGTTGCCAGCAACGGTGCCGGCAATACATCCGGACGGTGGCCGGTGTGGGCCAGCAGCCACTGCGCCATGTCGCTGGCACTGGCGTTGACGCCAGCAGTCAGCGACACCCAGCCGTTGCGGCTGCGCACGTGCGGACGCGCCCAGCGCGAGCTGGCCTGGATGCCGGCCAGGCCGAGGCTGGCATCGTTCATGCCCAACGGCTTGAGGATGCGCTTCTCAACGGCCTGCTCGTAGAAGCTGCCCGAGGCTGCAAACACCACATCGCCGACCAGGCTGAAGGCGACGTTCTGGTAGGAGTAGCAATCACCGGGGGAGCACTTGAGCGGCGCGGTGGCCAGCTTCTGGGTCAGCGTGTAGTAGTCGGCATTGGCCTCGACATCGCGGTCATAGGCATTGCTGGTGAGGCCGACGCGCTGGCTCAACACATCGGCAACGGTGAGCTTGTCGGTGGCTTCGGGCGTGGCCAGGCGGAAACCGGGAACGTAATCGGTGACCTTGCTGTCCCAGCGCAGGGTGCCATCGTTGACCAGCAGGCCGGCCATGGTGCCGGCGAAGGCCTTGGACAACGACGCCAGACGGAACACGGTGTGCGCGTCTACTTCCTGCGGATTGCTGATGTCGGTGACGCCATAGCCACGTGCCGACAGCACGCGGCCGTTCTGGACGATGGCCATCGCCATGCCGGGAACGCGGTTGCCGTAGGTCAGCTGTTCGGCCAGCGACTCGATGGCGGCGACATTGAAGTCGGCCGGCAGTGGTTGCACCTGGTCCGGGCGCAGCGCGGTGCGATATGGCATCGGCTGCGTCGGCGATTGTGCGGGCGCGTTCTCCAGGTTCACCGGCAACGCCACGGCAGCCGATGCTTCGGCGGGCAGGGCGGCGGGAGTGGGAGTCTGCGCGGTAGACGACAATGCAAAGGGCATCAACACCCCCAGCAATCCCGATGCCACCGGACGAATGTGCCGGCGCTTGCTCTTGTCTTTCATCGTGATCGGTGCCTGTAAGCTACTGCTGTGGGCGATTCTAGCGCCGCTTTTCACCAATGCACAAACGGGGAGAGAATGAATGGGCATCGCGTTGATATTGCTGATCTTTCTTGTGGTGGTTGTCGCAGTTGTAGCGGTGGGTGTGGGGATCTACAACGGGCTGGTGCGGGCCCGTAACGGCTACAAGAATGCTTTTGCGCAGATCGACGTGCAGCTGCAGCGGCGTTTTGACCTGATTCCCAACCTGGTGGAGACCGCCAAGGCCTATATGGGCCATGAGCGGCAGACCCTGGAAGCGGTGATCGCGGCGCGCAGCGCGGCGCAGTCAGGTTTGGCCGCGGCCAAGGCCGATCCGGGCGATCCGGCGGCAATGGCGCAACTGGCGGCCTCGCAGGGGCAGTTGAATGGCGTGCTGGGCAGGCTGATGGCGGTGGCCGAGGCCTATCCCGAGCTGAAGGCCAACCAGAACATGCTGCAGCTCAGCGAGGAGCTGTCCAGCACCGAGAACAAGGTGGCGTTCGCGCGGCAGGCGTACAACGATGCGGTGATGGGCTACAACAACCGCCGCGAGACCTTCCCGGCCAATGTATTCGCCGACATGTTCAATTTCGCCACGGCCGCACTGCTGGATATCCCGCTGGAGAAGCGCGAGCAGGTGCGCGAGGCGCCCAAGGTGCAGTTCTGAACCTGGCGCAGGTGTAACAGGGGCGCGGGATGAATTTCTTCGAACACCAGGCCCAGGCGCGGCGCAACTCAGGCCGGCTGGTGCTGCTGTTTGCACTGGCGGTGCTGGCCATCGTGCTGATGGTGGACGCACTGGTGTGGTTGGGTACCGGCAGCATGCACGGCGTGCTGTGGAGCAGCGTGTTGACGGTGGCGGTGATCGGGCTGGCATCGCTGTACCGGATCAGCTCCCTGCGCGGTGGCGGCGAGGTGGTGGCCGTGCAGATGGGCGGCACGGAAGTGCCTGCCGATACCCGCGATCCGGCACTGCGGCGGTTGCGCAACGTGGTGGAGGAGATCGCCATTGCCTCCGGCGTGCCGATGCCGCGCCTGTATGTGTTGGAGCAGGAGGCAGGCATCAACGCCTTCGCCGCCGGCTATTCGCCCGCCGATGCGGCCATTGCCGTTACCCGCGGTACCTTGCAGCGGCTCAACCGCGATGAGCTGCAAGGCGTGATCGCGCACGAGTTCAGTCACATCCTCAACGGCGATATGCGCTTGAACATCCGCCTGATGGGCGTGCTGTTCGGCATCCTGATGCTCAGCGTGATCGGCAAGCGTGTGTTGCTGCACATGGGCGGCGGCAGCCGCGTGCGCTTCGGTCGCAGTGTCGGGCCGGTGTTCCTGCTGATGCTGGTTGGTTTGGCAGGCATCGCCATCGGCAGCATCGGCGTGCTGTTCGGGCGGCTGATCAAGGCGGCGGTATCGCGCCAGCGCGAGATACTTGCCGATGCCTCGGCGGTGCAGTTCACCCGTCAGACGCAAGGCCTTGCCGGCGCCTTGAAGAAGATCGGCGGGCTCGATGACGGCTCGCGCCTGGCCGATCGTGCCAGTGCCGAGGAAGTCAGTCATATGTTGTTCGGTGAAGGCCTGCGTCTGTCCAGCTGGTTCGCCACCCATCCGCCCCTGGTTGAGCGCATCCAGCGGCTGGAGCCATCGTTCCGCGCGGAGCAGCTGCAGAAACTGCGCGGCAACTGGTTCGGCGCACCGCCGGACGGACTGGCCGAAGACCGTGCGCTGGGTCTGGCAGGGCGCGATGCGCCCAGCGTGGATGCGGTGTTGCCGCCATTGCCTGGAATGCAGCAGATTCCGGTGGATCCGACGCTGGTTGCCGCACAGGTGGCGACGCCTGCCGACGATGACTACCAGCAGGCGGTAAGGCTGGCGGGCAGTCTGCCAGCGCCGTTGCGCCGCTTGGCCGCTGATCGTGGCGCCGCGCAGCCGTTGTTGCTTGCGATGTTGCTGGACGAGGATGCCGCGATCGCCGCGCGCCAGCGCAGCGCTGTGAGCGCGCAACTGGGCGAGCCGATGGCCGAAGGCGCATCGAACATCGCGGCTGGGCCTTTGCGTGAGCTGCACGCGGCGCTGAAGCTGCCGCTGGCGGCCTTGGCATTCCCGACCCTGCGCAGCCTGCCGCGCCCGCAGTTGACCGCTTTCATGCGCTGCATCGAGGCGCTGACCCATGCGGATGGGCGCATCTCCCTGTTCGAGTACTGCCTGTCGCGCTTGCTGCTGGTGCAGGTGCAGGCAGCCTTGGATCCATCGCGTCACCTGCATTTCGGTCGCCGCAAAGCCACTGGCGTGCAGCGTGAGTTCGCCATCCTGCTGTCTGTGGTGGCGCGCGCCGGCAACCCCGGCGACGAGGCTGCTGCGCGTCGCGCCTACCTGGCTGGCCTGCAGCGCATCCTGCCGCAGGATCATCTGCCATATGCGCCGCCGGCGAATGGGGTGCTGGCCCTGGATGAGGTCTGGGCACCCTTGGATTCGATGGACCCGGTGGCCAAGCAGCTGCTGGTGGAAGCGGTGACTGCAACCGTCAGCCCCGTCAGCCACAACCAGCGCGTCAATGTTGCTGAAGCTGAGTTGCTGCGGACCATCTGCGCCACCTTGCATTGCCCCTTGCCAGCGATGCTGCAGGTGGCGTGAGCAGCCGCTTGTCTCCCTCCCTTTCGCCAAAGGCGAAGGGGAGGGTCGGGGAGGGGTGTGCTTTCTGCCTCTGCCTGCTTCTCACTGACAACAACCACTGGGCCTCACCCCAGCATCAACCCCGCCGCCCGCTCCGCAATCATGATGGTCGGCGCATTGGTATTGCCGCTCACCAGGGTCGGCATCACCGAGGCATCGACCACCCGCAATCCGTCGATACCGCGCACCCGCAGCTGCGGATCGACCACCGCCGCGTCATCGCTGCCCATGCGGCAGGTGCCGATCGGGTGGTAGATGGTCTCGGCCTTGGCGCGGATGAAGGCTTCCAGGCCGGCATCGTCCAGGTGCTCATCGGCGGGGAACAGCGGAGAC
>QFOV01000009.1 GCA_003248565.1 Stenotrophomonas sp. | reverse complement strand
GTCCTGCTCGCGCGGCTTGCCCTTGGCCATGCCGTAGTGGTTCTCATAGAAGGGATGGAACGCGGCATAGGCGTACCAGGCTTCATCGAAGTGCAGGAAATCAACGGCGCTGCCGAGGTTGTCGGCAATCTTCTCGGCGTTGTAACAGAGCCCGTCATACGTGGAGTTGGTGACCACCGCGATACGCGGCTTGGCACCGGGCTTGGCCGCCTTGCTGGCCAAAGGATTGGCCTGGATCATCTTCTGCAGTGCCTCGCCAGAGAACTGGTCAAGGCTGATCGGGCCGATGATGCCGTGGGCATTGCGGCTGGGGGTGAAGTACACCGGAATGCCGCCGGTCATGATCAGCGAGTGCAGCAGCGACTTGTGGCAATTGCGGTCGACGAACACGATGTCGCCACGCGCCACCGTGCCATGCCAGACGATCTTGTTGGCAGTGGAGGTGCCATTGGTGACGAAGAAGGTGTGGTCGGCGCCGAAGTTGCGCGCGGCTTCGGCTTCGGCGTCACGGATCGGGCCGGTGTGGTCGAGCAGCGAGCCCAGCTCCGGCACCGAGATCGATAGATCGCTGCGCAAGGTGTTCTCGCCGTAGAACTGGTGCAGTGCACGGCCTACCGGCGACTTGGTGAAGGCTACGCCGCCCGCATGACCGGGCGTATGCCAGGAGTAGTTGGACTGTGCCGAATGGTGGATCAACGCCTTGAAGAACGGCGGTAGCAGCTTGGCCATGTAATCGTCGGCGGCGCGCATTACCTGGCGGGCGATGAAGCTCTTGGTATCCTCGAACAGGAAGATGTAGCTGTGCACGAACTTGAGCAGCTTGCTCGGTATTTTCTCGATGGTGCGTCGTTCGCCGTACAGGAACACCGGCAGGTCGGCGCGACGCTGGCGCTGCTCACGCAGGAAGGCGAGCAGGCGCTGGAACTGGTCGTCATCGTCCTCGGTGCCGTCAATGGAGATCAATACCGCCGATGCAGCCACGTAGGTGCGTGCGCCGGCGCGGGCGTCATCCAGGTTCAGGCCCGTGAGCACGCGCTGGTCGCTCTTGCGCAGTTCCTCGGCCAGGGCACGGATCAGGATGCCGGCGATACGTGGCGATTCGTAATCGGCATCGATGATGACGATCGGGTAGTCCAGTGATTTGAAGTACATGATGTTTTCCTATCTACCGAGCGGGGGATCAGTTCGTGCTGGCACGGGCGGTGCCATTCGGAGTGAATTTGGCCAGGCGCTGCTTGCGGCGCTCATCGCTGAAGAACGGATAGAACACGGTGATGAACAGTACGAACAGGAAGGCGTACTGCACGATGCTGCCGGACGAGCCGTAGATGGCCCACAGGCAGTAGACGACGGTGATGCTGGTCAACACCCAGAACGCGCCGGTATGGGCCAGCGTATGCGAGCGTTCCACCACGAAGTAGCAGGCTACGCAGGAATAGATATAGGGCAGCAGGGTCAGCACCACCGCTGCCGAGGTGATCACGTCGAACTGCGCGGATGCGGTTGCCGAGGTGGAGGTGACCAGTACCGCCAATGTCATCAGGATGGCAACGATGAGCACGCCCTTGACTGGTACTTCGTCCTTGTTGGTCTTGCTGAAAATGCTGGGGAACAAGCCATCGTCCGAGGCGGCCTTGGCACTCTGCGCGGTCAACAGGATCCAGCCACCGAGCGAGCCGGCGGCGCCAACGAAGGCGCACAGGCTGACCAGCGCACCGCCCCAGCCGCCAACCGCGTTTGCCGCGGCCAGTGCGAACGGCGCGTCGGAGACCTGCAGGTCGGCGTTGGGGACCATGCCCATGATCACCGACGAGCTGGCGATGTAGGCGATGGCCGCGAGGAACACGCCGGCCAAGGTGGCGCGGGCAACGTTCTTCTCCGGGTTCTCGACCACGCCAGCGGTCACCGACGCCGATTCGACGCCGATGAAGGCCCACAACGTCAGGGCCGCCGCGCTGGATACCGCGCCGAAGTTGGATTGGCCGGAGACGTTGTAAGCCCCCTTGAAAATGTCCGGGTCGAAGTAGAACCAGCCGAAGATGGCGATGCCCAGGATAGGCACCAGCGCGAAACTGGTGGTTACCGTCTGCACGCGGCTGACGAAGGACGGGCCGATCACGTTGGCGAAGCTCAGTGCCCACACCAGCAGCAGCACCGCGACACAGCGCGGCACCGGATCGGACAGGACAGGGAAGAAGTAGCTGAAGTAGCCGACTGCCGCGATCGGAATGGCGACATTGCCGATCCAGTTGGCGAACCAATAGATGGTGTTGGTCTGGAAGCCCATGTAGGGGCCGAACCAATCACGTGCATAGGCGTAGGGACCGCCCGCCTTTGGTGCCAGCTTGCCGAGTTTGGCGAACACGAAGGCCAGCAACAATGCACCGGCGGTGGTGATCAGCCAGCCCCAGATCGAGGCGGTGCCGATCTTGGCCAGGCTGGAAGGCAGCAGGAAGACGCCTGAGCCCATCATGTTGCCTGCCACCAGGAAGGTCGCGCCAACGACCCCGATTTTCTTCTGACCTGCCATGACTATCTCCTCTCACCGGCTATGTCGGGTAATTCGATGGGAAGGACATTGCGTGAATCGTTGGGTGGCCCGCCGCACTAGAGGTGCGGTCATCGGCTGCCTGTTACTTGATGAAGTTGTATTGCAGGCTGCCCTGCAGGCGCAGGGTGTCCGCATCGCGGCCGTCCTGCAGTTGCTGTTGGCCGTAGAGCAGTTCCATGCCCATGGTCCAGGACGGGGCCGGGCTCCAGAGCAGGTTCAATGCCGCGTAGCGGCTGCGCCGGAATGCATCGCTGGCCAAGGCATCGGCGCTGTCGATCTGCAGTTGCCCGTAGATCAGGTTGGAGCGCCACAGGTCCGACCAGTAGTGGGTATAGCCGAAGAAGCCGCCACGCAGTGGCAGCGCCTTGAGCCGGCCGTCGGTATCGAGGGCGGCATCGAGATTGGAACCGGTGAGGTCGGCGGTATAGCGGCTGATACCCTTGCCGCCAATCAGGCCGAACAGCAGCAGGTCACGCTCGGCGACCGCGTAGGAACCACTCAGCTGCAGGCCGCCGCCGACGGTGCGGTCGCTGCGGCCATCGCCGTCATAGCCAAGGCTGCGCAGCACCGCGCCCAGCTGCAGGTGGCCCCAGTCACGCTCCATGCGCGCGACCAGACTGATGTCGGGCAGGTGCTCGGTCTTGCTGTCGTTGTCGCCGGTGTTGGCGAGCTGCGAATCGGGGTTTTCAGCCGCCACGGTCAGGCTGTTGCCCTTGCCCAGCGCGAAGCTGTGGTGGATGCCTGCCACCAGCAGGTAACCGGCCGCGCCGGGGCCGGCAAAGTCCAGCGTGTCCGGTAGCGAGTCGGCATCCATGAAGGTGGAATAGCCGTAGCCCGCATAGGTATTGCCCAGCTGGCCGTAGGCGTGGCGCAGGCGGAACTGGTAACTGTCGCTGCTGCCGAAGAAATCGTTCTCCAGGTAGAAGCGCAGCTTGCCGTGTGTGGTGGGGCGCCGCGCTTCGAAACTGAAGCGGGTCTGCTTGGCATGCATGCCGAAGTGCGAGACATCGCGGTGCGGGCTGTCGACCGGAATCGACGAAGTGATGAACTGCTCGGTGTCACCGGCGGCTCGCCGGTCTGCAATGGCGTCGAGTTTTGCGTAGCCACCAAGCCGGATCATTGTCTCGGTGCCCGGGATTGCGATGAATCCTTTCAGTTCCGGGTCGGTCGGTGACGGTGCATTGTCCAGGCGTGAGGCTGCGGTGGAAGGGTCTGCGACCGAGTCACGCGCCGGCAGTATGCTCTGTGCAGTGATTGCTTTGCCGGTGCCGGCAGCTGTTGTATCCAGGGGGAAGGTCGCGGTAGGCGGCGGAAGTGGTGGAGGTTTTGGGGTGGGACTTGCCTGTCCTTGCTCCAGTGCATCCAGCCGCGCGTTGAGCGTTTGCAGATGCTGCTGCGCCTGCGCGATCTCCGCCCGCAATGCGGCAACAGAGTCCTGCGCGCCTGCTGCGCCGGGCAGCAGCGCAAGTGGCAACAGTGTGGCCAGCGTCAGTGGTTTCATCGCCTGTTCCGTGGAGAAGAAAACGTCACTCACGGCCGGAACATATCCCCGCCGCGATTCACCTATCGCTTGCGTGGCGACACGCTGACTGCCCCCTCAGGCCTGCGTGAAACCTGCTATTTACCATCGTTGAAATCAGGTTATGACTACGTGAATTTAGGATGAAACCTAATGTCATAAACCGTGATTTCTGATAACTAAAAGGGCTTCAGTCTGCGCGCTCCACCTGGCCTGTTTCCAGCGGAACCCGGCTGCCATCCAGCAGCCCACGACTGAGTTGTCCATCCTCGATGAACAGCAGTTCGCCGTTCTCGCCGTCCTTGATGCTGCTGTCGATGGCGATGATGCGATCACCGTGGAAACTGCTCACGTGCGGCATCGAGGTGTGGCCGACCACGATGCGCTTGAGCCCGAGCTGGTCCAGCACGGTCTGCACGCCAGGAGTATCCAGCTGGCCATTGAAGTAGCCGCGGTACCAGATCGGGCTGGTCTTGCCGTCGTACAGCGGTGCGGTGATTGGATCGGCCTTGACCTCGGCCTTGGGTCGGCCCAGCGAGGCCTGGTACGCGGCATTGGTGGTCGCTGGATCGAGCGCGAGTTGCAGTGCGTCGGGCGAAACACCGCCATGCAGGAACAAGGTATCGCCGATGCGCAGCAGCACCGGGCGCGTGCGCAGCCACTGCCCGATCACCGAATCGGCACCATACAGTTGCGGATAGCTGCGGCCGAGCAGTTGGGCGCTGCGCAGGTACTTGGGATTGACGTAACGCAGGTCGTCGTAAAGCACCATCGTTTCATGGTTGCCGAGCACGAAGTGCACTGCACCGCCAGCCTGCGCGGCCTGCTGCTGCAGGCTGTAGAGCAACCAGAAGGCTTCGGTGACCTGCGGGCCACGGTCGAATACGTCGCCGGCGATGACCAGCGTGTCCTGGCCCAATGCCCAGTTGTCGTCGCTGTCGATCACGCCGTTGGCGCGCAGCAAGCGGCGTAGCAGGTCGTACTGGCCATGGATGTCGGAGACGGCGACGATGCGCGGCACCGCGGGTAGTGTTGCGGCAGCGGGCGTGGCGAGCGCTGCGATATCCAGTGGATGCGGATAGCCGCACTCCGGTGCGATCGCACGGGTGATATCGCGCCTTGCTCTCACCTTTCGCGAGACCACCCGGTCGTCGCAGATCCATTGCGCCTGCAATCGCTTGCCATCGCGGAACACATAGGGGCCATCGGCCTGCACATGCGCCGCTGGCTGCGGCACCTCGCGGGCATTGGCATCCAGGGCGGGCAGGGCATTGCACAGCAGCAGGATGGGCAGGACGCGGAGGATGGGCATTGCAGGCTTCCAGAGGCGGGTGACCGTTTGCACCCGCCTGCAGCCTATGCGTTCGCTGCACCGGCAGCATGTGCTATCGGTTGGTGCTGCCTGCTCCTCAATCGCGGCGCAGTGCGCTACGGCCCGGCGCGGTGGGCAAGGCATCGCTGCCCAGTACAACGCGATTGCGGCCCTGCTTCTTGGCCTGGTACATGGCGGCATCGGCACGTGCCATTACCCGCTCGTAGTCCGGGTGGCCGTCATACAGGGCGACGCCGATGCTGGCGCTGATGGGCAGGAGCTGGCCATCAGCGAGGGTGACCGGCGTATCGACCAGGCGCCGGCACAGGCCTTCGGCGATCACCATGGCCTGGCGTTCCTCCACCGCCACCAACACGACCACGAATTCTTCGCCGCCGTAGCGGAATACGTAGTCGCTGCCACGGGTGAACTGGCTGAGGATGCCGGCGACGTGTTGCAGGGCGCGGTCGCCGGCTTCGTGGCCGTGCTCGTCGTTGATGGCCTTGAAGTGATCCAGGTCCAGCAGCAGCACGGCAAAACTGTCCCCGGACTTTTCCGCCAGCTCGATCTCGCGGCGCAGCACGGTGGGCAGGAAGCGGCGATTGAGCAGGTTGGTCAAGGCGTCGCAGCCGGCATCCAGTTCGCCGATGCGCTCGAACAACATGCCAAGCAAGGTACGGATCTGGCTGACCTTGGAGCGCACATCCTGCAGCTGCGCGGTTCGCGCGGCAGGGTCGCTGTCCTGCTGCAGGGTGTGCTGCAGCAACTGGTCGACGTCTTGGATCAAACCGCTGATCTGGCGGGTTTCGGAGCTCTCGCCAAAACTCGGAATGCCTTTGTGGTTGAACCAGAGACCAAACTCCGAACGCGCCAGGGTCTGGAAACTGCCCAGGTCGCCCTGCGCCGCCAGTGCGTACAGGAGGGTGTTCTCCCAGTCCAGCAGCAATGCACGCTGGCGTTCGCGCTCGGTGCTGACGTTCTGCACCAGCGAGAACAGGCGGTAGGCGGCATCCGTGCGTGAGGAACGTTCCCGTGCGTTGGAATAGGCCAGTGTCATACCCTCCAACGCGATGTCGAACGATGCGGTGAGGCTGGCAATGGCGGCATGTGCGGCCTCGCCGTGTCCGGCCTGCGCGCCGATCAGCTGGAACAGGCGTTGCTTCAGCACGCGGGTGCCACGGGTAACAAGGTCTACGGGTATGCCTACGCGTGCATGCACATCGCCGATGACGCGTTGGTTGGCGATCAGTTGCTGGACGTCGGCGGGCGTGGCGCGCAGCAGGTCCTTGACCCAGCGCTGCATGGCCGGCTGCAGTCGTACCCGGACCTGGTCATGTGACATCGAGCGTGAGGCACGCGCGTCGTTCATCATGACCTTGTAAAAATGCGCGGCCAGTTCAGCGGCATGCGCGTCGGCCAGGCTTGCGAGGATCTGGCTCGCATCGGTGCCAGCGGCATCGAGGCTGTGTTTCCAGGCATCTGCGAGCGCGCTGCTGTCGGTGTCTGGGGGTGGTGCGGGGACGATGTTCATGCGTACGACCGGTAAAGTGCCAAGAGGCAGCCGACTATTATCGGCAGCAACAACAGGTTTTTGAGGACGTTGTGTTGATGGCTGGATTCACTGTTTGTTCAAGTTCGCTTGTGCTGGGTACCCCTATCGGAATGGCGGAATGATCAGCGCCGGCCCGTTTCCGTTGATGGCGCTGGTTGCCCTGTTGGCGCTGGCGATTGGCTGGTTCTTCGCGCGCGCATTGGCACCTGCTGCCGATGGAATGCGCAGCCGTGCCGGTGCGGTGGTGCTGGATGCGTTTCTGCTGGGCTTGCTGGGTGCACGTCTGGGTCACGTGGCGCTGCACGCTGGCGACTACCTGCCGCAGCCGCTGTCCATCATTCGTCTGGGCGATGGTGGCTATTCGATCTGGGCGGGCCTGCTGGTCGCGGCGGCCTATGCAATGTGGAAGACCCGCCAACGCGTGCTGCGCAAGCCGGTGTTGCTCGGTCTGGCCGCGGGTGCGGCGTTCTGGGCAATCGGCGGCATGGCGTTGTTTGCAGTGCAGCGCTCGTCCATTCCGTTGCCGGATGCGGTGTTGGTTGATATGCAGGACAAGCCTGCGCCGCTGGCTGTCTTTGCTGGCAAACCAACCGTGATCAATCTTTGGGCGACCTGGTGCGGACCGTGCCGACGCGAGATGCCGGTGCTGGCACAGGCGCAGCAGGCGCACCCGCAGGTGCAGTTCGTATTCGCCAATCAGGGCGAAACCCGCGATGAGGTCGCCGACTATCTGCGTGCCGAGAACATGCAGTTGGGCAACGTGCTGCTGGATGCCGAGTCGCAGGTGATGCAGCAGACCGGCGCTCGTGCATTGCCGACAACGCTGTTCTTTGGCGCCGATGGCCGGTTGCGCAATGTGCACATGGGCGAGCTGTCGCGCGCCACCTTGGAAGCGCGCCTGCGCGAAATGCAATAACCCCTTTCCTGAAAGAGACACACGATGATGCGTTCCCGTTCGATGTTGCTGTTGTTGTCCGCCATGACGCTGACGCCGCTGGCCTGCGCACAGACCGCTACTGCCCCGGCGGCTACTGCGGCTACTGCGGCAAAGCCGGCTGCGGCCAATGAGCCGGCGGTAGTGAAGACCCTGCGTTCGCAGGGCGTGGAGTTCATGGGCACGTTCGAAACGCCGGTTGGCCTGACCGGCTATGCCGGCGTCGCCGGCCAGCGACCGCTGGGCGTGTACGTGTCCAAGGATGGCGAGTACGCGGTGGTTGGTACCCTGGTCAACGCCAAGGGTGAGGATGTCAGCGCCGCCAAGCTCAAGGAGCTGGTGTCCGGGCCGATGGGCCAACAGGCCTGGGCCAAGGTGGAAGCCAGCCATTGGGTGCGCGATGGCAAGGCCGATGCGCCGCGCGTCATCTATTCCTTCAGCGATCCGAACTGCCCGTACTGCAACCGCTTCTGGGAAGCGGCGCAGCCGTGGGTGGCCGCAGGCAAGGTGCAGATCCGGCAGATCCTTGTCGGCGTGATCCGCGAGGACAGTGCCAACAAGGCCGCTGCGATTCTGGGCGCAGCCTCGCCGGAGCAGGCGCTGATCCAGAACGAACGTGATTTCGCCAAGGGCGGCATCAAGCCGCTGGCGACGGTGCCGGCCGCAGTGCAGGCCAAGCTGCGTGCCAACGAGGCCTTGATGCTGGATCTGGGCTTCCAGGGCACGCCGGGCATCCTGTTCAAGGATGCCGACGGCACGGTGCAGATGCGTTCGGGCATGCCGCAGGGCGATGACATGCAGACGGTGCTCGGCTCGCGCTGATCACTGAACCGGGCGGCGGCGATGTAATAGTCTCCGCCGCCACTGGCTGACTAAGCTGGCCCCGCTATGAGGAGCCAGCCATGAGTCACGACCACAACCATCTGCCCAGCGAAATCCGCCACGAGAAACCACTGTGGTGGGCGCTGGGCCTGACCACCGCCTATCTGGTGGTGGAAGTCATTGGTGCGTTCTGGACCAACAGCCTGGCGCTGTTGTCCGATGCCGCGCACATGGCCACCGATGCGATCGGCCTGATGATCGCCTTGACCGCCGTTCGCCTGAGCCGGCGTCCGCCCGATGCCAAGCGCACCTACGGTTATGCGCGGTTGGAGGCCTTGGGCGCGGTTGCCAATGGCCTGCTGCTGTTCGGCGTCGGCGTCTACATCCTGTTCGAGGCCGTGCAGCGCTTCCAGCAGCCGCAGGACATCGCCTCCACCGGCATGATGTGGGTGGCTGCATTCGGCCTGGTGGTGAACCTGATCGCGATGCGCCTGCTCAGTGCTGGCAGCGGTGAAAGCCTCAACGTCAAGGGCGCCTACCTGGAAGTGTGGAGTGACATGCTCGGTTCGGTGGCAGTGATTGCTGGCGGCCTGATCATCCACTTTACCGGTTGGACCCTGGTGGATCCGATCCTGGCCGTGCTGATCGGCCTGTGGGTGCTGCCGCGCACCTGGGTGCTGCTACGCGATGCGATCAACGTGTTGCTGGAAGGTGTGCCCAAGGGCGTGGTGTTGGCCGATATCGAGGCGGCGCTACGTGGCCATGCCGGTGTCGCCGGTATCCATGATCTGCATGTATGGGCGCTGGCATCGAGCACGCCGGCCTTGACCGTGCACGTGGTGATGCAGGATGGCCAGGCGCCGGATGTACTGCGTCGACAGCTGGCGGACCTGCTGCATGAGCGGTTTGATATCGACCATGTGACGGTGCAGGTTGAGGCGGATCACTGTGGTGATGATTGCGCCGACAAGAAGGCCGGTGGTGGTGACCACGACCATGATCATGAAGGTCATGCGCATGGGCCGGATGATCAAGGCCATCACGGCCATGTGCACCGCTAGGCGTCCGGTGGCTTTTCGGCATTGTAGGAGCGGCGTAAGCCGCGAAGCTGAGGCTGCTGAAATCACCGAAATCACGGCAATCTGATTGATCAGTGGTTTCGCGGCTTACGCCGCTCCTACAAAAACCGGGGGCTCGGCATTTTCCGTAAGGCCATTGCCGAGCATGGCTCGGCACTACAGATTGAACGAAAAACGGAGCCTTTCGGCTCCGTTTTTCATTCAATCAACCGGCAGGAACTCAAACCACCGGCTCACGCAGTTCTGGCATCTCCCAGCCATTGCGCGGTGCGAAGCGGTCGCCATGGCGTGCCTGCAAGGTCTTCAGCTTCTCGACCAGGGCATCCACGCCGGTGGCACGGATATGCTGGATCGGGCCGCCACGGAACGGGGCGAAACCGGTGCCGAAGATCACCCCTGCATCGAGCAGGTCGGCATCGGCGACCACGCCGTCGTGCAGGCAGGCCACGGCTTCGTTGAGCAGCGGCAGGATCAGGCGGTCTTCCAGGTCCGACGGTGGCTGGTAGTCCTTGGCCACTTCCGGCTTCACCGCGCGACCGTTCTCCCACTTGTAGATGCCCTGGCCGTCCTTCTTGCCGCGCTTGTTCGGCTCGACGGTCGCCAGTGCGGCCGGGATCTGCAGGCCGAGGAAGGGCGCCAACTCCTTGCCCACGCCTGCGGCCACGTCCAGGCCAACCGTATCCAGCAGCTCGATCGGGCCCATCGGCATGCCGAACTTGACCGCCACCTTGTCGATCACCGGGCCGGGGATGCCTTCGGCATAGGCGGTGGCGGCTTCCAGCATGTACGGGAACAGCACGCGGTTGACCAGGAAGCCGGGCGTGCCGGCCACCGGCACCGGGAACTTGCCCAGCGCCTTGCAGAACGCAGCCAGACGCTTCTCGGTCTCCGGCGCCATGCCGTCGTGGTGGATGATCTCCACCAACGGCATCTGCGCGACCGGGTTGAAGTAATGCAGGCCGGCAAACTGTGCCGGACGCTGGATGTGATCACGCAGCTCGACCAGCGGGATCGAGGAGGTGTTGGTGGTCAGCAGCGCATCGGCCTTCATCTTCGGCTCCAGCGTCTGGTACAGCGCACGCTTGGCTTCCGGGTTCTCGATGATGGCCTCAATCACCAGATCGGCATCGGCAACGCCGTCACCGGACAGATCGGCCTTCAGTCGTGCGGCCACTTCCGGGCGTTTGCTCTCATCGCGCACCTTCTTGTCGAACAGCGCCTGCGCGCGGGTCATGGCCGGGTCGATGAAACGCTGCTCGCGGTCCTGCAGGGTCACGTTGAAGCCCTTGTAGGCCGCCCAGGCCGCAATATCGCCGCCCATCACGCCGGCACCGACCACGTGCACGTGCTTGATGCCCGAGTCCTTGCCGCCCAGGCCCTTGAGCCGTTCGGTCAGGAAGAAGATGCGGATCAGGTTGCGTGCGGTCGGGCTGCTGGCCAGCTTGACCACGGCGCGGCGCTCGGCGTCCAGGCGCTTCTGGATCGGGCTGCCGCCGGTGCGCTCCCAGGTGCTGATCAGCGCGTAGGGCGCCGGGTACTGGTCCTTCTTGGCCTTGCGTGCGACCTGCTTGGCCATCTGCGGGGCGAGGATCTTGCGGGCCAGGAAGGTATTGGTGGCCCAGGCAGTCGCGCGCTGCTTGAACGGGCGGGTCACGCCGGTCTGCAGCAAGGCGACCGCCGCATCGACCAGCACCGCCGGGGCGGCGACCTTGTCGACCAGGCCGATAGCACGCGCGGCCGAGGCCGACAGGGTGCGGCCGGTCAGCATCATGTCCATCGCCGCCGGCGCACCGACCAGCTGTGGCAGGCGTGCACTGCCGCCCCAGCCCGGGAAGATGCCCAACTGGGTCTCTGGCAGGCCGATACGGGTGGATTGATCGTTGGAGGCCACGCGGTAACGGCAGGCCAGCGCCAGCTCGGTGCCGCCGCCCAGGCAGTGGCCGTGGATCGCGGCGACGGTCGGGCAGGGCAGTTCGGCCAGCTTCTGGTAGACGCTCTGGCCACGGCGGATGGCGTCATTGACGGTGCCGCGGCGGTCGAACTCCTGGAATTCCTTCAAGTCGGCGCCAGCGATGAAGCCGGCTGCCTTGGTCGAGCGCACCACCACGCCCTTGGGCGGGTCGATGGCCAGGCGCTCGACGATGTCGCCCAGTTCCAGCAGCACGTCCTGCGACATGGCATTGACCGGGCTGTCCTTGCGGTCGAGGCTGAGCACTGCCACGCCATCCTCGCGCAGCTCGGTTTGCCAATGATTGAAGCGGAGCCCGTCGAAGCCTGAGAGCATGGGACGTTCCATCCGGTTGTGTATGGAGAAGACCGCTATGATCCAGAGGTTGTTTCCCTGCCGTCAAATCCCAATGTCTGGAATTGTGTTGGGCTTATCTGGTCAGCGCCCCTGGAGGTTAGCCGAACGGGAGTTAAAAGCTGGTGCGGTGCCGCTGGGACAGGGTGCTGAACTTTTGCCGCGAACAGCGGTCTTATTGCCCGACGTCGGTTGGGCTGACAGGAGTGCGGCCCGTTATGGCCGAGGTTGAAACACCGCAGGAGCTGGACCTGGAACTGGTCCGGCGTGTGCAGCGCGGCGAAAGCGCGGCGTTCGATGTGTTGGTACGCAAGTACCAGCATCGGATCATCGCGTTGATCGGGCGCTACATCGCCGACTGGAGTGAATGTCAGGACGTGGCCCAGGACACTTTCGTGCGCGCTTACCGTGCGCTCGGGAATTTCCGTGGCGACGCCCAGTTCTATACCTGGTTGCATCGGATCGCAGTGAATACAGCAAAAAACTACCTGGCAGCACACAACCGGCGCCCCCCCACCGACGACATCGAGATCGGTGACGCCGAGCAGTTCGACAGTGGGGTCCGCTTGCGCGACAACGACACGCCAGAGCGTGAGTTGATGCGCCAGGAACTGGAACAGACCGTGATGAAGGCGGTTGATGCGTTGCCCGAAGAGCTGCGCTCAGCCATTACGTTGCGAGAGGTGGAAGGCATGAGTTACGAGGATATCGCGCAGAAAATGGGATGCCCGATCGGCACGGTGCGGTCGCGGATCTTTCGTGCCCGCGAGGCTATCGATACACAGCTGCGTCCCTTGCTGGATACCCCCAGCGCTACCCGTGAACGGAGTCGCGTATGAACCCGCAAGACCGTAACCCGGTGTCGGCCGGTGCTGTGCCGGACAAATTCGAACTGCACTACCGCCAGCAGCTGTCGGCGTTGGTGGATGGCGAGCTGGCTGCCGATGAGGCGCGCTTCATGCTGCGCCGCTTGGAGCACGACAGCGAGCTTTCGGCCTGCCAGGAGCGCTGGCAGGTAGTGGGTGACGTGATGCGCGGCCAGGCCTGCGCACCGGCGCCCCTGGATTTCAGTGCGCGCGTGCGTCAGGCGGTGGACGCGGATGCGTTGCAGAACGGTCCGCTCGTGGCCGCGACCGCAGCACAACGTGCGCCGCAACGTGCCGCGCGGACAGGTTGGCGGCGGTGGGGCGGCGGTGCCGCTCTGGCTGCCTCGGTGGCTGCCGTGGCCTTGTTCATGGCCCGCGAACAGCTGCCTGAAACGAATGCACCGACGCCGGTCATCGCGACCACGGCGGAAGTTGCTCCCGCACCTGTGCAGCCTTCGGCTCCTACCGCGGCGGATGCCGGCAATGTCGCCGGTCTGGTTGCGGCGGCACCGGCGGTTGCCGCAGCCGTGACCCGTCGCCAGGATGCCAGCGCCCGTCGCGGCAGCGCGACCCGTACCCAGCAGGCAGCGCGGGCCGGTACCGCGCGCATGGCCGAGCCGCAGCGGGCGATTGCTTCCGCGCCGGTACTGCCGGCAACCCCGGCGCTGCGCCAGGACCCGTTTGCCACCGGCAATGGTGTGCTGCATGCGCGGCCATGGCCACGCTCGACGGTGGCGCCGTCGCTGTCGCAAGGGGCGCTCAACGCCAGTTTCCCTGCGCAGGAGCAGGGCGGGGCGACGTTCTACCCGTTTGAACCGCGCATGCCGGCACAGGGTGCTGACGATGCCGAGTCGCGCAGGCTGTTGCCGCGTCAATGAGTGTTGCTTGCCGGTCGCCCGCCTCAGGGCGACCGGTTTTCCCCGGATTCCAGGTTTGTGCGCTGTGGTTGGGCGTACCGGGCTTGGCTGTTCTTTCCCGCTTTGACTGAATTGGAGGCTCGAAGCTGATGACCCCACGTATCCAAAACAAGGTGTTTGGCCTGCTGGCGATGACCCTGCCGTTGGTGGCCTGCGCGCAGAGCCCGGCACCGGATGCGCCCGCGGCGCAGGCGACCGCTACCCGTGCCGCCCCCGCGCCGCAGCTGGTGCAGGGCCTGCCTGACTTTACCCAGTTGGTCGACCAGGTTGGCCCGGGCGTGGTCAAGGTTGATACCGTGATTGGCGCGCGCCGCAATCCGCGCGCTGCCCAGCAGGGCCCGGACATGGACCAGATGCCGGAGTTCTTCCGCCGCTTCTTCGGCCCGGATTTCCAGATGCCGGGGCCGGGCCAGCAAGGACCGGACAGCGGGCCGCGTGGGCGCAGCATGGGTTCGGGCTTCATCATCTCCAATGACGGCTATGTGCTGACCAACCACCACGTCATCGACGGTGCCGAGTCGGTCAAAATCACCTTGAGTGATCGTCGTGAGTTCACCGCCAAGGTGGTCGGCAGTGATGCCCAGTACGACGTGGCGTTGCTGAAGGTCGAAGGCCGCAACCTGCCAACCGTGCGGGTGGGCGACTCCAATACGCTCAAGCCGGGCCAGTGGGTGGTGGCGATCGGCTCGCCGTTCGGCCTGGACCACTCGGTTACCGCCGGCATCGTCAGTGCGCTGGGCCGTAATACCGGTGGCCAGGAGCAGCGCTATGTGCCCTTCATCCAGACCGACGTGGCGATCAACCAGGGCAACTCCGGCGGCCCCTTGCTGAATACGCGCGGTGAGGTGGTCGGCATCAATTCGCAGATCTTCTCCGCCTCCGGCGGCTATATGGGCATCAGCTTCGCGATCCCGATCGATCTGGCGATGAATGCGGTCGAGCAGATCAAGAAGACCGGCAAGGTCAGCCGCGGCCAGTTGGGTGTGATGGTCGGTGAGGTGACCAGCGACATCGCGCAGGGCTTCAAGCTGCCTGACAGCCGCGGTGCGCTGGTCAACCAGATGGTGCCTGACAGTGCGGCGGCCAAGGCGGGTATCGAGGTGGGTGACGTGATCCGTGCGGTCAATGGCACCGAGATCAATACCTCCAGCGAGCTGCCGCCGATGATTGGCGCGATGCCGCCCGGCAGCAAGGTGCGGATGAGCATCCTGCGTGACGGCAAGCCGCGCGATATCACCGTGACGCTGAGCGAACTGGCCGAGGATGCGGCGCGGCCGGGTAACACCGCTGCCGCTGGCGATGAGGCCAAGCCGCAGGCTGGCGCCAATGCCCTGCTTGGCCTGGAAGTGGCCGATCTGAGCGCCGCCGAGCGTCGCCAGCTCGGCCTGGAGTCGGGCGAGGGCGTGCGCATCACCGGCGTCAACAGCCAGTCTGGCCGCGAGGCGCGTCTGGCCCCGGGCATGGTGGTGCTGCAGGTCGGGCGTGCCCCGGTGGGCAGCGTTGCCGCCCTGAACCGGGAGCTGGCCGGCTACAAGAAGGGTGACGTGGTCATGTTGCTGGTCCGCGCCGGCGCCAACAGCGCCTTCGTCCCGGTCCGCGCCGGCGAATAAGCCCGCCAGACCTTGTGATTGCAACGGGAGCCGCCTTCGGGCGGCTCCTTTCGTTCAGCTGCCGGCCAAACCCTGTGCGGGGCTTGGCTCCGGCATGCGATAATGGCCCGTTATCCTGACGACGCAGCGCCGCCGCCGCCACCTATGTCACATGATTCGATGCGGATGATCCGCAACTTCTCCATCATTGCCCACGTTGACCACGGTAAGTCCACCCTGGCCGACCGCATCATCCAGTTGTGTGGCGGTTTGACCGCGCGCGAAATGGAAGCGCAGGTCCTGGACAACAATCCGATCGAGCGCGAGCGTGGTATCACGATCAAGTCGCAGTCGGTGTCGGTGCCGTATACGGCCCGCAACGGCCAGACCTACTTCCTGAACTTCATCGATACCCCCGGCCACGTCGACTTCTCCTATGAAGTCAGCCGCTCGCTGGCCGCCTGCGAAGGCGCGCTGCTGGTGGTCGATGCGGCCCAGGGCGTGGAAGCACAGTCGGTTGCCAACTGCTACACGGCCATCGAACAGGGCCTGGAAGTGGTGCCGGTGCTGAACAAGATCGACCTGCCCACCGCCGATATCGACCGTGCCAAGGCCGAGATCGAAGCGGTGATCGGCATCGACGCCTCCGACGCGGTTGCCGTCAGCGCCAAGACCGGCCTGAACATGGAGGAGGTGCTGGAGGCCATCGTGCACCGCATCCCGCCGCCGGCCGACCGTGGCAGCGACAAGCTGCAGGCGCTGATCATCGATTCCTGGTTCGACAATTACCTGGGCGTGGTCTCGCTGGTGCGCGTGATGCAGGGCCAGATCAAGGCCGGCGACAAGATCCAGGTCATGTCCACCGGCCGTTGGCATCTGGTCGACAAGGTCGGCGTCTTCACCCCCAAGCGTAAGGAAATGCCTGCGCTGCGTGCCGGTGAAGTGGGCTGGATCAACGCCAGCATCAAGGACGTGCACGGCGCGCCGGTTGGCGACACCCTGACCCTGCAGGCCGATCCGGCGTCCGAGCCGCTGCCCGGCTTCCAGGAAATGCAGCCGCGCGTGTTCGCCGGCCTGTTCCCGGTCGACGCCGAGGACTACCCGGACCTGCGCGAAGCCCTCGACAAGCTGCGCCTGAACGACGCCGCGCTGCGCTTCGAGCCGGAAAGCTCCGAGGCGATGGGCTTCGGCTTCCGCTGCGGCTTCCTCGGCATGCTGCACATGGAAATCGTGCAGGAGCGCCTGGAGCGCGAGTACAACCTCGACCTGATCAGCACCGCACCGACGGTGATCTACGAGGTGCTCAAGAGCGACGGGACCATCGTGATGATGGACAACCCGGCCAAGCTGCCACCGGTCAACCAGGTGGAAGAGATCCGCGAGCCGATCATCCGCGCCAACATCCTCACCCCCGAGGAATACATCGGCAGCATCATCAAGCTGTGCGAAGAGAAGCGCGGCAGCCAGATCGGCATCAACTACATGGGCAGCCAGGTGCAGATCAGCTATGAGCTGCCGATGGCCGAAGTGGTGCTGGACTTCTTCGACAAGCTCAAGTCGGTCAGCCGTGGCTACGCCTCGCTTGAGTACCACTTCGTGCGCTTCGATGCCGGCCCGTTCGTGCGCCTGGACGTGCTGATCAACGGTGACAAGGTTGACGCCCTGTCGCTGATCGCCCACCGCAGCCATGCCGATCGCCGTGGCCGCGAGCTGTGCGAGAAGATGAAGGACCTGATTCCCCGGCAGATGTTCGACGTGGCCATCCAGGCCGCGATCGGCGCGCAGATCATCGCCCGTACCACGGTCAAGGCCATGCGCAAGAACGTGCTGGCCAAGTGCTATGGTGGCGACGTTTCGCGTAAGAAGAAGCTGTTGGAGAAGCAGAAGGAAGGCAAGAAGCGCATGAAGCAGGTGGGCCGCGTGGAGATTCCACAGGAAGCCTTCCTTGCTGTGCTGCAGATGGACAAGTAACAGTGAATCGAGAGTAGGGAATGGGGAGTCGTAACGGCCGGGCGGAAACGCTTTGGACTGCGCGGTTCCCTGCTCCCCATTCCCCGTTTCCATTCCGAAGGAACTTGAATGAAATGGTTTGAAATCATCCTGGTTGTGCTGACCCTGGGCTCGGGCCTGGTGGTGCTGCTGGACAAGCTGTACCTGCGCAAGCGCCGTGCCGAGAAGGCCAGCCTGCTGGACAGTGAAGAGCCGGCGGTAGTGGATTACTCGCGCGCGTTCTTCCCGGTGCTGGCGGTGGTGTTGATCCTGCGCAGCTTCGTGGCCGAGCCGTACAAGATCCCCTCCAGCTCGATGATGCCCAACCTGCTGATCGGCGATTTCATCCTGGTCAACAAGTTCTCCTACGGCTTCCGCCTGCCGATCACCAATACCAAGATCATCCCGGTAGCCGAGCCCAAGCGCGGTGATGTGGTGGTGTTCAAGCCGCCGCATGCGCCGGACCAGAACTGGATCAAGCGCGTGATCGGCCTGCCGGGCGACCGCATCGGCTTCCACGGTGACACCTTGTCGATCAACGGCGTGCCGATGGTCTACGAAGACCGCGGCGAGTACGTCGGCAAGGGTCCCGGCTCGGAAATGACCGGCGCCTCGCTGTTGACCGAACAGCTGCCAGGCCGCAGCCATACCGTGCTCGAGCTGCTGGGTCGCGCCGACCCGCGCGGCCAGGGTGACTGGGTGGTGCCGGAAGGCCAGTACTTCGTGATGGGTGACAATCGCGACAACAGCGAGGACAGTCGCTTCTGGACCCAGACCCACTTCCTGCCGGAAGAGAATCTGCGGGGCAAGGCGTTCCTGATCTGGCTGAACTGTGAAGGCTGGTTCTGCAAGGGTAGTTTCGAGCCGTCCCGCATCGGGGCGGGCATTCAGTGAGTGGACAACGCGTGTCTGGGGAGATCGCAATGAAGCACAAGCAAGCAGGTATGACGCTGACCTCGTTCCTGGTGGTGTTGGCGGTAGTGGGATTCGCGCTGTTCATCGGCATGAAGCTGTTCCCGATGTACCAGGAGTACTACTCCGTGCGCTCCGCGCTCAAGAGCATTGCCGCCGAACCTGGCTCTGGCAGCCTTGAGCCGGGCAAGGTGCAGGAGCTGTTCTTCAAGCGGATGGACATGAACTACGCCGATGACGTGAAGCCAGGTGCTCTGAAGGTCGAACGCACTGGCGACGGCCTGCGGATGGTCGTCAGCTACGAAGTGCGCCGCGAAATGATTGGCAACCTCGATGTGGTGGGCAAGTTCAACGCATCCCAGGATCTGAAACGGACGGGTAGTGAATAGAACGTTCCAGCGGGGTGACCTGATCGGTCACCCGTTCAGGGATCAGGGTCTGCTGAAGCAGGCCCTGACCCATCGTAGTGCCGGCGCGCCGCATAACGAGCGCCTGGAGTTCCTTGGCGACAGCATCGTCAACATGCTCATCGCCGAAGCACTTTTCACACGCTGGCCGAAGGCTGACGAAGGCGCGCTCACCCGCGCGCGCTCAGCGCTGGTCTGCGAAGCCGCGCTGGCGATCATCGCGCGCAGCTTGGAGCTGGGTGACCGGCTGACGCTGGGCCCGGGTGAGATGAAGTCAGGCGGCCATCGCCGCGACTCCATCCTCGCCGACACCTTCGAGGCCGTGGTTGCTGCCATTTATCTGGACGCCGGTTTTGAAGCCTGCCGCGAGCGGATAATGCCGTGGTTCGAGGCCTCGCTGTCGGCGGTGCCGGCAGGCAAGCCCGAGAAAGATCCCAAGACACGCCTGCAGGAATGGTTGCAGGCCCGGCAGAAGACCCTGCCGGTATACGAGCTGGTATCGGAGACCGGCGACGACCACGCCAAGCACTTCCATGTGCGCTGTTGCGTGGCTGACCCCGCCGTAAGTACCGAAGGCGAAGGCACTTCGCGACGGCTGGCCGAACAACAGGCGGCAGCCGCCGCAATAGAGCAATTGGATTCCAAGTGAACGACACCTCATCTCATCGCTGTGGCAGCGTCGCGGTCATTGGCCGCCCCAACGTTGGCAAGTCGACCCTGACCAACGCCCTGGTCGGCGCCAAGGTCAGCATCGTCTCCAACCGTCCGCAGACCACCCGCCACCGTCTGCTCGGCATCGCCACCTACCCGGAAGGGCAGCTGGTGCTGGTCGACACCCCCGGACTGCACCGCCAGCAGAAGCGCGCGATGAACCGGGTCATGAACCGTGCCGCGCGTGCCTCGCTGGAAGGCGTGGACGTTGGCTTGCTGGTGATCGAAGCCGGTCGCTGGGACGAAGAAGACACCCTCGCGTTCAACGTGCTGAGCGATGCAGGCGTGCCGGTGGTGCTGATCGTCAACAAGGTTGATCGGCTGAAGGACAAGGGCGCGCTGCTGCCGTTCCTGCAGGAGATCACCGTCGGCCGCGAATTCGCCGCCGTGCATCCGATCTCGGCGCTGAAGCGCAATGGTCTGGACGCGCTGGTGCGTGACCTGATCGGGCTGGTGCCGGAAGGCCCGCCGATGTTCGGCGAAGACGAAATCACCGACCGCAGCCAGCGCTTCCTCGCCGGCGAGCTGGTCCGCGAGCAGCTGATGCGCCAGCTTGGCGAAGAGCTGCCGTACGCCACCACGGTGGAGATCGAGCGGTTCGCCGAAGACGGTGCGCTGCTGCGCATCGGCGCGGTGATCTGGGTCGAGCGCGAAGGCCAGAAGGCGATTGTCATCGGCAAGGGCGGCACCCGCCTGAAGGAAATCGGCGCCAAGGCGCGTCTGCAGATGGAGCGTCTGTTTGGTGCCAAGGTGTTCCTGGAAACCTGGGTGCGCGTGCGTGAAGGCTGGTCCGATGACGAGGCCGCGCTGAAGGCCTTCGGCTACGGCGAACAGTAAGCTTTTCAGCCGGGATTCGGGAGTGGGGAATCGGGAATGGAAACTGCCTGGTTCTGCCGCGACTTGCGGTTTCCGGTTGTTTTCTGGCTGCGTGGCAGGTCAGGTTGTGTGATGAAGACCGATGCTGCGACGACGATAGGTCGTAGCGATAGCCGGCTGCCAGGGAGCCTGACGAAGGCCGGCTGGATCACGGTCGCGGGCTGTTCCGACTCCCGATTCTCCATTCCCGACTCCCAGTCTTGAGATGCGCATCGACGACCAGCCCGCTTACGTGCTGCATGCCCGGCCTTGGCGCGAGACCAGCCTGCTGGTCGAGGTGCTGAGCCTGGAGCATGGGCGCCTGGGTCTGCTTGCGCGGGGGGTGCAGGGAGCGAAGAAGCAGGCACTACGCGCGGCCCTGCAGCCCTTGCAGGCAATCCGTTTTGACGCACAGCAGACTGGCGAGCTGGCGCAGCTGCGCCGGGCCGAAAGCCAGGATGTGGCGCCGCGCCTGCACGGCCACGCCATGCTTGCGGGGTTCTATATCAACGAACTGGTGATGCGGTTGACACCGCGGCAGGATCCCTTGCCCGAGCTGTATGTGGCTTACGGTGAGCTGCGCGGGCAGCTGGATCAGCCGGACACGCTGGCGTGGTTACTGCGTCGCTTCGAGCGTGATCTGCTTGACGCATTGGGCTTTGGCTTCGACTGGAGTTGTGGTGCCGACGGTGAGCCCATCGACCCGGCGGCGCGCTATCGGCTGGATCCGTTGCAGGGCCCGCTGCGGCTGCTCAGTGAACGCAACAACGAACGCCGCGCGCTGGCGACCGGTAGTGCGTTGCTGGCATTGGCCGAGGATCAACAGCCCGACAGCAGCGATGTTGCCAGCCTGCGACTGCAGATGCGTGCAGTGCTGCTGCACCACCTTGGTGGTCGCGGACTCAAGTCCTGGGAAATGCTGGGCGAACTGGCCCGTCCACAACCGTAGTGCCGGGCCACGCTCGGCAGGGGCCGCCCGCAGAATCCAGCCTGTAGTGCCGAGCCATGCTCGGCAGGCTCTACCGGGGAAACCTGTTGCCGAGCATGGCTCGGCACACCATCCGATCAGCGCAGCAAGGCGCTGACAGCACTGCCGAATTGTTGCCGTGCCTGCATTGATGCGGGGTCGTGATTCAGCTGGCGCACTGCAAATGCCAGGCGCGAGGCGCCAACAAAACCACAGCTGGCCTGCAGCTTGTGCAGCTGTGCATGCAGGGCTTTGTCGTCATGCTTTTCAAGTGCATGACTGACCGCATCGCGGGTGCCTGGCAACTCGGACAGGAACAGTTCGCGCAGTGCACGCACGTGCGCCTGTTGCCCGTTCAGGGCGTTCATCGCGGCTGACTCGTCCCAATCCAGCGCAGCTTCGGCAACAGCGCCGTCAGCCTTTGCAGTAGACCTGGTCAGCGCACGGCGCACGCTCTTGAGCAGCGCATCGCGACTGATCGGCTTGACCAGGGTTTCCTGAAAGCCGGCCTGTTGCAGCGTCATCTGCATTTCCTGACTGGTATCTGCGGTATGCGCCAGTGCAGCGGTGTGCGGGTGGCGCTCACGCAGACTGCGCAGAAGACCAGCGCCATTGCCGTCAGGCAGGTTCACATCGAGCAGCCACAGGTCGTAGCTGTCGCTCTGTGCCCAACGCAACGCGCTGGCGCACGAATCAGCGATATCAACCTTGGCCGGTAGCGATTCCAGCACAAACTGGAAGAAGCCCTGGCTGGTCATGTCGTCCTCGACCAACAACAGGCGCGGCAGGTTTCCTTGGTGATGCGTATTCATCTGCTGCCTCCATGTCAGCTACTGCCCGCATATTAGCGATGGCACCGTGATCTGCAAGTCATCGGGGTGTTCACGTTGAGCATCTGCGACAATGGCCGCCCTTTTGCCCGCAGCCTGTTGCCACGTGGCCCGATCCAGATCCCCCCGCATAGACAAGACCCCGTTCCAGACCGACATCCTCGACCTGAGCCACGACGGCCGTGGCGTTGCACGCCGTGAAGGCGAGGGTGGCAAGGTCACCTTCATCAGCGGCGCGCTGCCGCAGGAAACGGTGATGGCCGAGCAGACCGGCAAGAGCCGTCATTTCGATGAGGCCAAGACGGTCGAAGTGCTGAAGGCCTCGCCGCACCGCGTCGAACCGCGCTGCCCGCACTTCGGGGTGTGTGCAGGCTGCGTACTGCAGCACCTGGAAGAGTCGCGGCAGATTGTCGCCAAGCAGCAGGTGCTGACCGACAACCTGACCCGCATCGGCCATGTCAGCCCGGGCGAGGTGTTGCCGGCGCTGGTGGGTGACAGCTGGGGCTACCGCCGCAAGGGGCGCTTCTCGGTGCGCCGCGTCGAGAAGAAGGACAAGACGCTGGTCGGCTTCCGCGAACTGGATCCGCGCTTCGTCGCCGATCTGTCGCAGTGCTTGACGGTGATCCCGGAGATCGGCAGCAAGGTCGGCGCGCTGTCCGCGTTCATCGAAGCGCTGGACGGCAAGCGCGATATCCCGCAGATCGAATTCATCGCCGGCGATACCGCGATCGCCCTGACCGTGCGCCACCTGCAGCCGCTGAGTGATGCCGACAAGCAGGCGTGGATCGCATTCGGCCAGGAACATGGCTTTGCGATCTACCTGCAGTCCGGTGGCCTGCACACCGTGGCCCCGTTGTGGCCGCCCGAGGGCGTGGCGCTGTCCTTCGCGCTGCCGCAGTGGGATGTGGACCTCGCGTTCCGCCCGCTGGATTTCATCCAGGTCAACGCCAAGCTCAACCAGCAGATGATCGCGCATGCGCTGACCTTGCTGGATGCACAACCGGACGAGCGCGTGCTCGACCTGTTCTGTGGCCTGGGCAACTTCACCCTGCCGCTGGCGCGCAGCGTGCGCGAAGTGGTCGGCGTGGAAGGCGAGGCCGGGCTGGTCGCGCGCGCCAAGGAAAACGCCGAGCGCAACGGTCTGGCCAACGCCGAGTTCCATGCCGCCGACCTGACCCTGGATCAGAGCGAAGCGCCGTGGATGAAGCAGGGCTTCGACAAGCTGCTGCTCGACCCGCCGCGTTCGGGGGCGATCGATGTGCTCAAGCAGTTGCCGTTGGATCAGTTCAAACGCATCGTCTACGTCAGCTGCCATCCGGGCTCGCTGGCGCGCGACGCCGGCTACCTGGTCAACGAGCGCGGCTTCACCCTGGTATCGGCCGGCGCGATGGACATGTTCCCGCATACCGCGCACGTGGAAAGCATTGCCGTCTTCGAGAAGAGGTAAGCGGTGGGTATCGAGATCGAACGCAAGTTCCTCGTCACCAGCGATGACTGGCGGGCCGCCGCGCACGCCGTCATCCCGATGGCGCAGGGCTATATCAACGATACGGCGGCGATGGACAGCGGCGCGCAGAAGGCTTCGGTGCGGGTCCGTATCCAGGGCGACGAGGCCTACCTGAACATCAAGTCGCGCGAGCTCGGCCACACCCGCCAGGAGTTCGAGTATCCGGTGCCGGTGAACGAGGCGCGTGAGCTGCTGGCGCTGTGCGTCGGTGGCCTGATCGACAAGCGCCGGCATCTGGTCCAGCACGGCGGCCTGCTGTGGGAAGTGGACGAGTTCCTCGGCGACAACGCCGGACTGGTAGTGGCCGAAGTGGAGCTGGAAAGCGCCGACCAGGTGTTCGCCAAGCCCGACTGGGCCGGGGCCGAAGTCACCGACGAATTGCGTTATTACAATCTGGCCTTGGCATCCAGGCCGTACACCCAGTGGTGAAGTGCCTGTAGTGCCGAGCCATGCTCGGCAGGGGCTTCACAAGCAAACCCTGTAGTGCCGAGCCATGCTCGGCTGTGGCATTACCGGTAAAGCTTCAGCCGAGCATGGCTCGGCACTACTTTTATCAGGAACCCGCATGCGCATCGATATCTGGTCTGACGTGGTCTGCCCCTGGTGCTGGATTGGCAAGCACCGCTTCCAGCGCGGCCTTGAGCTGCTGGGCGCCGATGTACCCGATATCGAGGTGCGCTGGCATCCGTTCCTGCTCGATCCTGATGCCGATACCACCCCGGTGCCGCTGCTGGAGGCCTACGCGGCCAAGTTTGGCGGCGCCGAACGTACCCGGCAGATGCTGGCGCAGACCCAGGGCACTGCCCAGGCCGAAGGCCTGCCGATGGACTTCGGCAAGGGCCAGGTCAAGGTCAGCACCGTGCCGGCGCACCGGCTGATGTGGCTGGCCGGTCAGTACGGGGTGCAGGAGCAGGTCGGTGAGGCGCTGTTCCGTGCGCACTTCGCCGAAGGCCGCAACCTGGCCGATCCGCAGGTGCTGATTGCTGCCGCTGCGGCAGGGGACATCCCGGCCGAGCGGGTGCAGGCGATGCTGGCATCTGACGAGGGTCTGGCCCAGGTCCAGGCCGGTATTGGCCAGGCCCAGGCTTTGAGCATCCAGTCGGTGCCGACCTTCGTCATCAATGGCCAGTACGCGGTGCAGGGCGGACAGCCGGCGGAAGTGTTTGCCGACTTGCTGCGCAAGATCGCCGCCGAACAGGCGCTGTCGGCTGCCGCCAGCCAGGATGAACAGGCCTGCGGCCCGGACGGTTGCAGCGTCTGAACGCAGGCTCTGACGCGGCGGGCGCCATCTGCGACAATATTCCGCTACGCCGCAGTCTGCGGTGGATTGGAGTCCTTGCATGCTTTTGATCGGCGTTGCCGGCACCGAACTGACTGCCCAGGAGCGAGACTGGCTGCAGCACGACGCCGTGGCCGGGGTGGTGCTGTTCAAGCGCAACTTCGCCTCGCGGGCGCAGGTGGTGGAGCTGACCGCGGCAATCCGCGCTGCCACCGCACGTCCGCTGCTGATCGGCGTGGACCAGGAAGGCGGGCGCGTGCAGCGCTTCCGCGAGGGCTATGCCGATCTGCCGCCGCTGGAAGGCTTCGGCAAGCTGTATGCGAGCGACCCGGACGGCGCCCTGGCCCTGGCCGAGCAGCACGCCTGGCTGATGGCCAGTGAAATCCGCGCCAGCGGCCTGGACCTGAGCTTCGCGCCGGTGGTGGACGTCGGCCATGGCAACCTGGCCATCGGCAACCGTGCCTTTGGCGAGGACCCGCAGGTCGTTGCTGCCCTGACCGCTGCCTATGTGCGCGGCATGCACTCGGTCGGCATGGCCGCCACGCTCAAGCATTTCCCCGGCCATGGCACGGTCCGTGAGGACACCCATGTGGACACCGCGGTGGACCCGCGACCCCTGGCCGAGATTGAAGCCCACGACCTGATACCGTTCCGGGCCGGCATCGCCGCTGGCGCCGACGCGGTGATGATGGCGCACGTCATCTACCCGCAGGTGGCGCCGGAGCCGGCAGGCTACTCGCCGCGCTGGATCAACCAGATCCTGCGTGAGCAGATGGGCTTCCGTGGCGTGGTGTTCTCTGACGACATCGGCATGGCGGCCTCGTTCGCCGCCGGTGGGGTCAAGGCCCGCGTTGATGCGCACCTGGATGCCGGCTGCGACGTGGTGCTGGTCTGCCACCCGGAGCTGGTCGAAGAATCACTGCAGGCCGTGACCGGCCGCAGCTTGAATACCGCCGCCCTGTTGAGCCTGATTGGCCGCGGGGCGATGGGCTGGGGCGGCCTGCTGGCCGATGCCCGCCACGCCGATACTCGTAATCATCTGTTTGAAAACCTTGGAAGAACCGCCTGATGTCCAAACTCACTCTTGAACAAGCCGTGGCCCAGGCCGACCTGCTGGTCGACCGTCCCACCATCGACACCGCCATCGCCGGCATCGCCGACGCCATCGCGCGTGACTACAAGGGAGAAGTGCCGGTGTTCATCTCGATCATGAACGGTGCGCTGCCGTTCGCCGGCCAGTTGGCATTGGAGCTGGGCGCGCGCGGCCAGGACGCGCAGTTCGACTACATGCAGGCCTCGCGCTACCACGGCGAGACCGGCGGCGAGCTGGTCTGGAAGCACCGCCCGGTGTCGGCCCTGTTCGGCCGCCGGGTGATCCTGGTCGACGACATCCTGGACGAAGGCTTCACCCTGCAGGGTGTGCGCGAATGGTGCCTGGAGCAGGGCGCGACCGACGTGCGCATTGCCGTGCTGACCGTGAAGAAGCACGACCGTTGCCTGCCGGGCGTCAAGGCCGACTACGCCGGCATCGAACTGCCGGACCGCTTCGTGTTCGGCTTCGGCATGGACGTCGACGAATCGCTGCGTTCGCTGCCGGCCATCTACGCAATGAAGCAGTAATACCGGTGGCCGATGCTTGCCATCGGCTTTCGGTCTGATCGCGGCTGGGCCACGCCAAGGGCGTGGCTTGCGCGTGCCCAACGAGAACATCAGGAATGAGCATGGAACCTATCGCCCTGGCCGTTATTGGCGGCACCGGCGTGTACAAGCTGGCCGCGCTGGACGATGTCCAGACCCATGAAGTGGAAACTGCCTACGGCGCGCCCTCGGGCCCGGTCCGGGTTGGCCTGTTGAACGGCCAGCGCGTGGCGTTCCTGGCCCGGCATGGCGAAGGCCATTCGATTCCGCCGCACAAGATCAACTACCGCGCCAACCTGGCCGCGCTCAAGCAGCTGGGCGCAAGCCGCGTGCTGGCCTTGAACACGGTGGGCGGCATTGGCGACGACTTCGGTCCGCGCGTACTGGCTTGCCCGGACCAGCTGATCGACTACACCTGGGGTCGGATTTCCACCCTCAGCGAGGAGGAGGGCAGCGAGGTCCTGCATGTGGATTTTGGCCACCCGTACACGCCGTCGTTCCGTGCCAAGGTGCTGGCGGCGGCCAAGGCCAAGGGCGTGGCCATTCAGGACGGCGGCTGCTACGGCGCCACTCAGGGGCCGCGCCTGGAAACCAATGCCGAGATCGCGCGGATGCGCCGTGATGGCTGCGATCTGGTTGGCATGACCGGCATGCCCGAAGCTGGGCTGGCGCGCGAATTGGGGCTGGAGTACGCCTGTCTGGCGATCGTCGCCAACTGGGCCGCTGGCTGCAGCGATGCCGAGGAGATCACCATGGCCGAGGTTTTGGCCAATGTGGAGGCAGCTTCGTCCGGTTTGCCGACTTTGGTGGGTGAATTGGCCCGGGGGTGATTGTCATCCCGGCTTAAGGTTTGCATACTCCGCCAGTACGCCTCATTCAGCGTGCATCAATCCATTCATCGAACAAGGTCTCGCATCACCATGCCGAACGGTACCGTCAAGTGGTTCAACGACGCCAAGGGATTTGGCTTCATCTCACCGGAGGACGGCAGCGCCGATGTCTTCGCGCACTTCTCCGCGATCAATTCCAAGGGCTTCCGCAGCCTGCAGGAAGGCCAGCGCGTCAGCTATGACGTGACCCAGGGCCCGAAGGGTGCCCAGGCTTCGAACATCACGCCGGCCGAGTGATCCACCCGGTTGTGCGGAAGAACCCCGCTTCGGCGGGGTTTTTTTTTTAGCAATGGCAGTCGGCCCAGGGAGGGACTGCAATGAGCAAGACACTGGATATCGCCATCGTCGGCTATGGCACGGCCGGTCAGGCACTGGCGGTGCTGTTGTCGCGCGACGGGCACCGGGTGCAGGTTTTCGAGCAGGCGGCGACCCCTGGGCCGGTAGGCGCGGGCTTCCTGCTACAGCCCAGTGGCCTGCAGGCGCTGTGGCAGATGCAGTTGATGCCGCAGGTGCTGGAGCACGGCGCGGTGGTGCGCCGCCTGTACGGCGAGACCCCATGTGGACGCGCGGTGATGGACATGACTTACGCCGGGCTGGACGCGCGCCTGTGCGGCGTGGGCATGCAGCGCGGGGCGCTGTTCTCGCTGCTGGATGCGGCCTGGGATGCCGGCCCGTCGCTGCATGTGGACAGCCATATCAGCGCCATCGATGAATCCCTGCAGCGCGTACAGGACCAGCACGGGCGTTGGCACGGTCCGTTCGACCTGGTGATCGCCACCGACGGTTCGGGCTCAGGCCTGCGCGCGCAGGTGCAGGGCACCAAGCTCGACCGGATCTATCCCTGGGGCGCGCTGTGGTGCCTGTTGCCGCGCGGCGATTGGCAGCATGGCGATGAGCTGCGCCAGCGCTACGTGGCCGCGCGCAAGATGATCGGCCTGCTGCCGGTGGGCACACGACCGGGCGACAACGAACAGCGCCTGAGCTTCTTCTGGAGCCTGCCGCGCGACGGTTTCCAGGCCTGGGAGCGCGACGGGCTGGAACCGTGGCTGGATGAGATCGCCACGCTGTGGCCGGAAGCGCGCGAGCGCCTGGCCGGGGTCAGTGTGCAGGCGCAGCTGGCCCGCGCAAGCTACCGCGATGCGGTGATGCAGCGCTGGTACCGCGGCCGCCTGGTATTGGCCGGTGACGCGGCGCACTCGATGAGTCCGCAGCTGGGGCAGGGCGTCAACATGGCGTTGATGGATGCGATGGCGCTGCGCGATGCCTTGCGCGCGGAGCAGGACATTGATGCCGCATTGGCGCGTTACCAGCACCAGCGCAAGGCGCATGTGTGGCTGTACCAGTTCTGGAGCCGCTGGCTGACGCCGATCTTCCAATCCGATCACGATTGGATCGCCAATGGCCGCGACCTGCTGTTCAAGCCGATGGGGCGCATGCCTGGCGGTCGTGGCCATATGCTGCGTGTGCTGAGTGGCACCCAGCATGGCCTGTTCGGCAAGCTCGCGCTGCAGGATGAATTCATCGCTGCCCTGGCCGAGGTCGCGCAGAAACGCTGAGCAACGCGCGGACGGCGGGCGCTTGCGGCAGAATCAAGGGCGGTCATCCCCGAGTCGCCGCCATGCTGCCGCAGCCGCCTCCGTTTGAAACCCACGTCGTCGACAACCAGCCGCCGCCGTTTGCCGAACGTGACCTGTGGCACGACGATCTGGCCTTGCAGCAGAGCGTGCAGCGCGAGGGTGCGCAAGCCTTTGCCGGGGCATTGCAGCACTACGGCGTGCTGGCCGGCGGCGAGCTGTACCGGATCGGCTTTGATGCCAACCGCCAGCGGCCGCTGCTGCGCACGCATGACGCGCAGGGTAACCGGATCGATACCGTCGATTTCCATCCCGCGTATCACCGCTTGATGGCCACGGCGAAGACCCGTGGTGTTGCCGGGCTGTCCTGGCGCTCGGCGCAGCCTGGCGCGCATGTCGCGCGTGCGGCCTTGAGCTATCTGCACCATCAGGCCGAAGCGGGCAGCAGTTGCCCGTTGACCATGACCCACGCCGCCGTGCCGGTGTTGCGGCAGGAGCCTGCGTTGGCGGAATGGGCCGACAAGGCCGCCGCTCCGTTCTACGACGCACGTGATCTGCCCATCGGCGACAAGCCGGGCATCACCGTCGGCATGGGCATGACCGAGAAGCAGGGCGGCTCCGATGTACGCAGCAATACCACCCTGGCAACGCCGTTGGCGGGCGAGGGCGAATACAGCCTGGTCGGGCACAAGTGGTTCTTCTCCGCGCCGATGTCCGATGGCTGGCTGGTGCTGGCACAGGCACCGGGCGGACTAAGCTGTTTCCTGATGCCACGCCGACTGGCCTGCGGGCGGCGCAACAACTTCCATCTGATGCGCCTGAAGGACAAGCTCGGCGACTGGGCCAATGCTTCCAGCGAGGTGGAGTTCTGCGGCGCCTGGGCGCGGCGTGTTGGCGAAGAAGGACGCGGCGTGGCCACGATCATCGAGATGGTGATGCTGACACGGCTGGATTGCATGCTGGGCTCGGCCGCGCAGATGCGCATGGCCCTGGCGCAGGCGCTGCATCATGCACGGCACCGGCGCAGCTTCGGCAAGCTTTTGGTCGAGCATCCGTTGATGGCGAATGTGCTGAGCGATCTTGCAATCGAGTCGGAGGCTGCGAACACCTTGTCCATGCGCGTGGCGCGTGCCGTCGATGCCGCGCCGCAGGACGCACATGAAGCCGCCTTCGCACGGATCGGCACGGCGATCGGTAAATTCTGGATATGCAAGCGCGCCCCAGGCTTCGTCAACGAGGCGCAGGAATGCCTGGGCGGTGCCGGCTATGTGGAAGAGTCGATGCTGCCGCGGCTGTACCGGCAGGCGCCGCTGAACTCTATCTGGGAAGGCAGCGGCAACGTGCAGTGCCTGGATGTGCTGCGTGCCTTGCAGCGCGAACCAGAAACGCGTGTGGCCTTGCTAACCGAGTTGCAGCAGGTTGCCGGTCGCAACGACGGCTATGATCGCGCGCTTGAGGCCGCGCTGCGCCAACTGCAGGGCGCCGAGCTGGCCCAAGCTGATGCGCGCACACTGGTCAGCGATATAGCGGTGTTGCTGCAGGCAGCGGCGCTACTGCGCGCGGACAGCCCGCTGGCGGCGCTGTATGCACAATCACGGCTGCCGCGCGCGGCCGGTGTCTACGGCGTGCTGCAGGCAGCAACGCCGTTTGCAGACATTCTGGCGCGCGCCTTGCCGCAGGTCTGATCAGCCAGCGCCATCCAGTGCCGGGTCGAAGCGCAGCACCTGGTTGCGGCCGCTGCGCTTGGCCCGGTAGAGCGCGGCATCGGCCTTGCGCAGGAGGGTGAGGCCAGCCACACCATCAGCCGGATACGTGGCCACGCCCAGCGAGATGGTGATCGGTGGCAGCGTCTTGCCGGAGAACGGCACGCTCATCTGTGACAGCGCAAGACGCAGTTCCTCGGCCTGGCGCAGCGCATTGTTGCTGTCCGACTCGGGCAGGATCACGGTGAACTCCTCGCCGCCATAGCGGCAGGCGATGTCTTCGCCGCGCAGACGCGAGCCCAGCAGTTGGCCGATGGCCGCCAGCAAGGCATCGCCGCCGCCGTGGCCGTGGGTATCGTTGAACTGCTTGAAATGATCCACATCCAGCATGATCACCGACAGCGGGAAGTCGCGCCGGCCGCAGCGTGCGATCTCGCGGGTCAGTGACTCTTCCAGATAGCGCCGGTTGTACAGCCCGGTGAGTGGATCGCGGATCGACTGCAGGCGCAGCGACTCGCGCAGGCGCAGGTTGCTCAGCGCAAGCGACAGCTGCTCCACCGCCGACTCGGCGATGTTCAGGCGCGGCAGCGGGCCGGGGCCAGCACCGGAGAGGAACAGGAAACCAATCTGTACGCCTTGTGCCGACATCGGGATGCAGGCGGTGGCAACACTTTGGCCGGGCTCGGGGCGGCTGATATGCGGGCAGCTGGCATCGCGCAGCAGGTCATCGATGACATGCGGTTGCCCACGCCGGATCGCCCAGCAATCACTGGGCGGCAGGAAGGCGCTGGTTTCCACCAGGGGTGTGCCCCAGCTGACGATGTTCTCGACACGGTCATTGGAAGCGCGCAGCAGATAGACCGAACCGGCGACATTGGGCATCAGCGCTTCCAGCGTGCGCGCGCTGATCTCCAGGGCTTCTTCGGGGTTGGCGCAGCTCTGCAGCAGGCCGGTATAGCGGCCCAGGGTCTGCAGGTCGGCGCTGGAACGTTCGATCTGTTCCAGGTTGCCCGCCAGCTGCTGGCTGGCGCTGGCAGCGCGCTTCTCGGCGCGGCTGCGGCGGCGCAGTTCGGACAGCAGGATGCCGTATACCGATGCGACCACGGCCAGGCC
This sequence comes from Stenotrophomonas sp., assembly GCA_003248565.1. Lineage (GTDB taxonomy): Bacteria > Pseudomonadota > Gammaproteobacteria > Xanthomonadales > Xanthomonadaceae > Stenotrophomonas. Next base: position 1,164 of record QFOV01000009.1, on the reverse strand, counting down.
GAAGGGGATGCCGGCCAAGGCGAGCCCGAGCAGCAGATCAGCGCTACGGCGCGAGCTGGACCATGGTCCGCACCTGCTGGCGGATGGCGCTGGTGGTGCGGAATGCATTCTGGTTGATCGCCGCGCGTGCGGCGTCCAGGCCTTGGCCGTCATAGATATCGACGACGTGCTGGATCTGCTGCAGGCGCTGGTTCACCAGCTCGTTGAGCTTGAGCGCATTGCGCGCCTGATCGGGGTTGTCGGGGATCGACCTGGATAAGCTGCTCAGTAGCAGTGGAAGTCGTTCCACGCTTACCTGGTAGTCAAGCAGGTAGGCCTGGCTGCCGGTCAGCAGGTAGCCGCGCTCGGCCGACTCTGCATCCAGCACCATGGACTGGATCTCATCAATCCTGCTGATGACTTCGTGGGTGTGGGCGACGAGTCGTGCGTCGGCGATGAACCTGCGCGCACCGACGAATACACCGACGCCAATGGCAACGAACACCAGCGCCGAGAATATCAGCGCGAATTTACTGCCCGTGTGTTTCCGCATCCGGTCCTTGACTGCATGATCAAGGTGATACGCACGTGCTGCCTACGCGCGCGTGATCACATGCCAACCCGGATGGTGTGCATCCGGCCCCTGTGGCATCACGCATCCTGCGCGAGCGCCACGCAGCCATCATCGACATGACAGCTGCGTGGCGAGTCTATCAATGCTTGGCGGCGTCCGCTTTCTCGCGCGCCTGCTTGGCGGCGTCGTGGGCGTGGTCGGCAACCTTCTGCGCCGCGTCGGCGGTAGCTGCGCTGGCATCGGCAGCGGCGTCCTTGGCTGCGATCGAGGCTTCGTCGGCCGCCTTGGCGGTGGCGTCGGCGGCATTGTCCAATGCCTGCTGCGATTCGGCAGCGGCGTTGCGGGTGGCCGCTGCGGCCTGGTCAGCGGCATCACGGGTTGCGCCGGCGGCGGATTCGGCTGCGTTCCTGGCCGCTTCGGCGGCATGGTCTGCGGCAGCTGCCGCGTCCTGCTTGGCCTGCTCGGCGTTATGGTCATTGCAGCCAGCCAGAGCCAGCACCAGGCCTGCGGTCAGTACGGGGACAAACAGTTTCATTGCACTCTCCTGGGATGGGCCAATGGGCTCACCCTAGGGGTTGGCGTATTCAGATCACGTCAAGGCTCGGCCGCGC
>QFOV01000320.1 GCA_003248565.1 Stenotrophomonas sp. | reverse complement strand
CAAGGTGCGCGCGATCACCGGGAAATTCGCGGCCAGCAGACTCTGGATATTGTTGAAGTACAGCTCGCGATACACCTGCATGCGCGTGTCGTCGATACCCGCCGGAGCAGGCTGCTGCAATGGGTCGCGCAGGTGTGCGGCAAAGCGCAGCTGCAGTTCGCGCAAGGAATCAGCCATGGGCGGCCTGCTGCAACTGGCGGATACGTGTCAGTTCTTCAAGCAGTTCAGGCAGTGGCGGGAAGTTGAAGTCGCGTTCCAGCAGGGTGGGGCGCACACCATGCATGGTGTAGGCATCGGCCAGCAGTGCCCAGACATCGCCCTTGACCGGCATGCCATGGGTATCGATCCTCAGGTCTTCGGCTTCGTCGTGATGGCCGGCAACGTGGTAACTGGCAATGCGTTGCGAGGGCAGCCGTGCAAGAAAGTTCCGGGCGTCATAGCCATGGTTGATGGCGTTGACGTAGACATTGTTGACGTCCAGCAGCAGGTCGCAATCGGCCTCGTCCAGCACGGCGTTGATGAAGTCCGCCTCGTCCATGTCCGCCGCAGGTACCGCGTAGTAGGAGGCATTTTCCACGGCGATGCGACGGCCCAGGATGTCCTGTGTCTGGCGGATGCGCGCGGCCACATGGCGCACGGCTTCATCGGTGAACGGCAGCGGCAGCAGCTCGTAGAGATGGCCGTCATCCGTGCACCAGCTCAGATGCTCGCTGTAGAGGGCGACCTGGTGCTGGTCGAGGAAGCGCCGCGTGCGTGCAAGGAATTCCAGATCCAACGGGGCGGGGCCGCCCAGCGATAGCGACAGGCCATGGCAACTCAGCGGATGTTGCTGCGACAGTGCGGACAGCGCTTCGCCCAGACTGCCGCCAACCCCGATCCAGTTATCCGGGGCGCATTCGAGAAAATCGAATGCGCCGGCCGGTGCAGCCTGCAAGGCGTCGAGCAGCGAGCGCCGCAGGCCCAGGCCAGCGCTGGCCTGGGCGGGCATGCGCTGGTGGGGTGGTGTGCAGGGCTTAGTGCTTACCGCCACACTTGCCCTCACCACATTTGCCTTCGGCCTTGGCTTTGTCGGCACCTGCGGCTGCTTCGCCATCAACCTTGGCGGCATCGGTCCTGGGCTTGTCCTTGTCGGCACCGCACTTGCCTTCGCCACATTTGCCTTCGCCGCACTTGCCCTCGGCCTTCTGCTTGGCGGCAGCATCGGTGCTTTGCGCGGTAGCGGTAGCCGCTTGTGCCTCGGTGGTTGGTGGGGTCTGGGTGCTGGCACCGAGGGCATAGCCCTGGGCCAGGTCGGTCATGGCAAAAGCAGGGGCCGCCATGCCGCCGAGCAGGGCGGCGCCCAGGGCGAGCGTGGTGGACTTGCGGATGTCGATGGCCATTGATGGTGTCTCCGGTGGTGGTTGGGCCGGGGGGAGGCTGGAGCTTAGCAAGCGGTCCGGCGCAATGGCGTGACCTTGCCACCGTTGGAATGGCAACGGGCCCACTTGGGGCCCGTGTTGGTTCAGCTGGCGATGGTGATCAGCGATGGCCGCTGACGATATCGATGATGAGCCCGGTGGCGACTGCCATCAACACATAGCGGTCATCGACCTTGCGCCATTCGTTGCCACGCCCCGGCCGACGCAGGCCATGCTTGCTGTAATCGGCAATACGGTTGCCGCGCTGGTTCTGCGGCAGGCGCTCGCCCTTGCGTGGGACATGGTGCGCGCTGTTGCTGGATGCGTGGCGGGCGCCGTTGTGCGCGGCCGGTGCAGGTGTGCTGGTGCGATGGCCTTGGGCGTGCTGGTCAGCACTGTGGACCGACTTGTCGCGACGAATGTCGTCGCGGTCACGATCCTGCGCTGGGCCGGCAAGGGCGGCACCGGAGGCGAACAGGGACAGACCCAGGAGGGTGGCAGCGATACGCTTCATGGCAATTCCTCAGTGCGCGGCGGGAGTGCTGCGGACGAGTCCATGCTCGGAAAAAATGCGTGAATGACTGATTAAAAACACCGGCTGCACGGTGTCGCTTTGTACCAGTCTGTATCAGCCCGCCACGACGAGGTGCAGCGGGCTGATGCGGACAGGATGGCAGCGCGGCCGCTGCGCATGCAGGCAGCGGCCGGACAACCGTCGATCAGGCGTGATCGACGGTGCTGGTTTCGTCGCGCTTCTCGCGCGGCGGCAGCGGCGCATCACCGTGTACCAGGAACCATACGTTCTCGGCGATGTTGGTGGCGTGGTCGCCGATACGCTCCAGGTTCTTGGCCATGAACAGCAGGTGCGTGCACGGGGTGATGTTGCGCGGGTCTTCCATCATGTAGGTCAGCAACTCGCGGAACAGCGCGGTGTACTGGGCGTCCAGACGCGCGTCGTCGGCGCGCAGGCTCAGTGCGGCCTCGGCATCGTTGTCGCGATAGGCTTCCATCGCGCGGCGGACCTGCTGCGCGGCCAGTCGGCCGAGTGCGCGTACGCCCTGGATCTGCGGCAGCGGCGGCACCGCGGCCAGCGCGATGGAGCGCTTGGCGACGTTGGCGGCATAGTCGCCGATGCGTTCGATGTCGGCGGGGATGCGCAGGCCGGCGAGGATCTCGCGCAGGTCGCGGGCCATCGGCCCACGCAGCGCCAGGCGCATCACGTCGTGGCTGATCTGCTGCTCAAGCTGGTCGATGGCCTCGTCGTTGGCGACGATGCGCTGCGCGGCCTTCTCGTCGCGGCGTTCGATCACGTCCAGTGCGGCTTCGAGCTGGGCAACGGACATTTCGCCCATGCGCACGATCTCGGTTACCAGTCGCTGCTGTTCTTCGTCATAGCTCTTGACGATGTGGTCGTTGGGAAGATTCATGGAATGCTCGCTGGAGACGGTTCGGGTGGGACTGCATTCGTTCGGTAGCTGCGTTGCCATCCATGGCGTACATCTGGCTTCGGAGTGCGGCCCGGCCATCCTTGGCCAGGCGTCCAGCGGGCGGCGGACCCTTGCATTGTCTGCCTGCGCCAGCCTCAGCCGAAGCGACCGGTGATGTAGTCCTCGGTCTGCTGCTTGGAGGGGTTGGAGAAGATGGTTTCGGTGCGGTCGTGCTCGATCAGGTCGCCCAGGTACATGAAGGCGGTGTAGTCGGACACGCGCGCGGCCTGCTGCATGTTGTGGGTGACGATGGCGATGGTGTAGTCGTTCTTCAGCTCTTCGACCAGCTGCTCGATGCGGCTGGTGGAGATCGGGTCCAGCGCCGAGGTCGGCTCATCGAGCAGCAGCACGTCCGGGCGCAGGGCCACGGCGCGGGCGATGCACAGACGCTGCTGCTGGCCACCGGACAGGCCCAACGCGCTCTGGTTGAGCTTGTCCTTCACTTCGTCCCACAGCGCGCCCTGGCGCAGTGCCTGCTCGACGCGCACGGCCATGTCGGCCTTGGACAGCTTCTCGTGGTGGCGGATGCCGTAGGCGACGTTCTCGAAAATGGTCATCGGGAACGGCACCGGCTTCTGGAACACCATGCCCACCTTGGAACGCAGGCGGTTCATCGGGTACTTGGGCGAGAGGATGTTCTCGCCGTCC
>QFOV01000319.1 GCA_003248565.1 Stenotrophomonas sp. | reverse complement strand
ACCGACCAGATGGCGCAGACGCCGGCCAACGCGCTCAAGCTGCTGACCGACACCGTGCCGGCGGCCACCGCCAAGGCACGCGGCGAGCTGGCCGAGATCCAGAAGGTGATCGACGCACAGAAGGGCGGCTTCAAGGCCTCCGCATCGGACTGGGACTTCTACGCCGAGCAGGTGCGCAAGGCCAAGTACGACCTGGACGAGTCGCAGATCAAGCCCTACTTCGAACTGGACAACGTGCTGCAGAACGGCGTCTTCTACGCCGCCAACCAGCTCTACGGCCTGACCTTCAAGGAGCGCAAGGACCTGCCGGTGTATCACCCGGACGTGCGCGTGTTTGAAGTCACCGACGCCAACGGCCAGCCGCTGGCGCTGTTCTACGCCGACTTCTTCAAGCGTGACAGCAAGTCCGGTGGCGCCTGGATGGACGTGTTCGTCGAGCAGGACGGCCTGACCGGCACCAAGCCGGTGGTCTACAACGTCAGCAACTTCACCAAGCCTGCCGCCGGCCAGCCCGCGCTGCTGAGCTGGGACGACGTGACCACCATGTTCCATGAGTTCGGCCACGCCCTGCATGGCATGTTCTCCAACACCAAGTACCCGAGCGTGGCCGGCACCGGCGTGCCGCGTGACTTCGTCGAGTTCCCGTCGCAGTTCAACGAGCACTGGGCTTCGGACCCGAAGGTGTTCGCCAACTATGCCAAGCACTATCAGACCAAGGCAGCGATGCCGCAGGAGCTGGTCGACAAGATTGCCAAGGCCAAGACCTTCAACCAGGGCTACATGACCACCGAATACCTGTCGGCGGCGCTGCTGGACCTGGCCTGGCATACGCAGGGCGCTGATGCACCGCTGCAGGACGTGGACAAGTTCGAAGCCGATGCGCTGAAGCGCTACAAGGTGGACCTGGCACAGGTGCCGCCGCGTTACCGCAGCAGCTACTTCGACCACATCTGGGGTGGCGGTTACTCGGCCGGTTACTACGCCTACTTCTGGGCGGAGATGATCGACCACGATGCTTTCGAGTGGTTCAAGGAGAACGGTGGCCTGACCCGTGAGAACGGCCAGGTGTTCCGCGACAAGATCCTGTCGATCGGCAATACCCGCGACTTGGCAACGGCCTACCGCGACTTCCGCGGCAAGGACCCGAGCGTCGAGCCGCTGCTGCACAACCGCGGTTTGAAGTAAGCGGCCTTGGAACAAGCGCTCGCGATTGTGAGCGTGTGAAACGACGAACGGCAGGGGAAACCCTGCCGTTCGTGTTTGTGCGTGTGCGGTGCTGCAAGCCGCAGCGCGTTGGATTTACTCGCAGCGCACCTTGGTGATGACGTTGTTGGCATCGGTGTAGACGCGCAGGCGATCCTGGCGGATATCGCGGGAAACAATCGTGGTCGGGCTGATCGGATTGACCAGGCCGGCACCGCTCTCGGTCTTCAGGCGACGCACGGTGGCTTCGTCATTCACCGTACCCACCGCCCATTGCAGGGAGGCATCGCTGCAGCGGCCGAAATCGGGATCGTCGCTAAGCGGCGGTGCACTCAGGCAACCGCCCAGGGCGATGCTCAGCAGGCCGGCGGCCAGCAGCGGGCGGAGGATGGCAGCGGTGTAATGCGGTGTGATTTGAGGCATGGGGCAGTTCCTCCGTTCGAATATGTGAGGAGCATAGCAGCGGCCCAATGTCTGGTTGCTGTTTTGCAGGACTGCCAACCAAGTCGCGGCAGGACAATGAATGACTGCTAGGATCATTCCGGTTGTATCTCTGACCTGATCAAGCCAAGGAAGCTACCCCATGAAATCAGCCAAGCGATCCATCATTGCCGCCTGTGCCACCGTACTTTTCGGTATGGCAGGCGTGCAGCCCGAGGCCGATGCCTGCACCCGTTTCGTGTACCACGGCGCCGGCAATGAAATCTTTACCGGCCGTTCGATGGACTACAAGATCGACACCGGCACCCATCTGTGGATGTTCCCGCGTGGCATGCAGCGCAACGGCGAGACCGGCCCGGATACGCTGAAGTGGACCTCGCGCTACGGCAGCGTGATCGCCAGTGCCTACGACATCTCCACCACCGACGGCATGAACGAAGCCGGCCTGGTCGCCAACCTGCTGTGGTTGGCCGAGTCCGAATACCCCGAGCGCAACAGCGGCAAGCCCGGCCTGGCCATTTCGGTGTGGACGCAGTACATGCTCGACAACTTCGCCACCGTCGAGGAAGCGGTGAAGGTACTGAGCGCCGAGCCCTTCACCCTGGTCAGCGATGCAGCGCCCGGCGAGCAGCGCCTTGCCACCTTGCACCTGTCCATCTCCGATGCCAGTGGCGACAGCGCCATCATCGAGTACATCAAGGGCAAGCAGGTCATCCATCACAGCCGCGACTACAAGGTGATGACCAACTCGCCGATCTTCGAAGAGCAGCTGGCACTGGAAACCTATTGGCGGCAGATCGGCGGCACGGTGATGTTGCCGGGCACCAACCGTGCTTCGGATCGCTTCGCGCGCGCTGCCTTCTATATCGACGCGATCCCCAAGTCGACCGACCCGGTGGAATCCACTGCCAGCGTGTTCGGCGTGATCCGCAATGTATCGGTGCCGTACGGAATTACCACGCCGGATCAGCCGAATATTTCCTCGACGCGCTGGCGCACCGTGTCCGACCAGTCGCGCATGCGCTACTACTTCGAATCCGCACTGGCACCCAATGTGTTCTGGGTGGACCTGAAGAAGATTGATTTCAGCGAGCGCGGCGGCAAGGTGAAGCGTCTGGACCTTGGCAACCAGCAGCGCACCATCTACGCGGGTGAAGCCAACGCCCAGTTCAAGGACGCCAAGCCGTTCCGTTTCCTGGGCATCTAAGGCGAGCAATCGGCGTGCCCGGGCAACCGGGCGCGCACCATCTGGAGCTTCAATGAAAACCCGATTCAACACCAAGCGGCTGTGCCTGCCGTTGATGCTGCTGGCAGTGGGTGGCATGCCGCTCGCGCACGCACAGAGCAACGGCAACGACGACAGTTGGCGCTTCCAGGCCACCCCTTATGTGTGGATGAGCGGCATGGAAGGGCAGGTAAGGCCGTTCCGCAACGCACCGACGGCGGATGTGCACAAGTCCTTCTCCGAGCTGATGGAGGATCTCGACGCTGCGGCGTTCATCACCGGCACCGCACGCCGCGGCAACTTCGTGCTGCAGGCCGATTTCACCCACGCCTCCACCTCGGATTCGACGCCGCTGCCGATTGGCGTGGCTGCGGACGTGAAAGTGAAGCAGACCTCGGTAACCGTGACTGCAGGTTATGCCTGGTCGGCGAACGAGCGTACCGGCATCGACCTGTTGGCCGGCGCGCGTTACTGGGACATCAATGCAGCGGTGAACGTGCCGGGCCTGGGATCGGCGCGTTCGGATTCCACCTTCGTCGACCCGATTGCCGGCGTGCGCTGGCGGCAGACGCTGAGCCCGCGCTGGAGCAGCATTGCCTATGTGGATGTAGGCGGCTTTGGTGTGGGTTCGGATTCGACCTGGCAGCTGTTGGCGCTGGCCAACTACCAGGCAACGGA
>QFOV01000318.1 GCA_003248565.1 Stenotrophomonas sp. | reverse complement strand
TTCCGGCAATGCCAGCTATCTCGCCAATGGTTATGTGGCCTATGACCGTGCCTTCCCGTCCAAGGGCATGGACGTTGATCCGCACCACGGCGGCTCGGCAACGCTGGAGTACGCATTGGCCGATTGCGCGCTGGCGCAGATGGCCGATGGCTTGGGTCACGCCGACGATGCAGCGACGCTGCGCACTCGCGGCGGCAATTGGCACAAGGTGTGGGATGCGGATGTGCGTGATGCCGAAACCGGCTTCACTGGTTTCCCGCGTCCGCGCGACGAGAACGGCAAGTGGTATACGCCTGCCGATGGTCACTACAGCCCGCGTTCGCAGCACGGCTTCCATGAAGGCACCGGCTGGCAGTACCAGTGGCTGGTCCAGCAGGACGTGCCCGGCATGCTGCAGGCGATGCATGGCCGCGAACAGGCCGGCAAGCGTCTGGATGCGTTCTTCGCCTATGACGCGCTGCTGCAGTCACCGCTGACCGCTGCACGCAAGGAATGGGTGGTTGGTCCGTACAGCTACTACAACCAATACCGCTACAACCCGAACAACGAGCCTGACCTGCATTCGCCGTGGATGTATACGCTGATCGGCCAGCCGTGGAAGACCGCCACCGTGGTTCGCGCGGCGCAGCAGCTGTTCACCAATGCGCCGAACGGCGTTACCGGCAATGACGACCTGGGCACGATGTCGGCCTGGTACCTGTTCAGTGCGCTGGGCCTGTATCCGGCAGTGCCGGGCAGTGGCCAGTTCCTGCTGCATGCGCCGCGCTACAGCAAGGCCGAAATCACCCTGGGCAACGGCCGCACGCTGCGCCTGCAGGCGCCGGGCGCCGATCCGCGCAGCCTGCAGTACATCCAGAGCGTGCAGGTTGATGGCAAGCCGCAGCCGGCGGTGTGGCTGGATTGGCAGCGCCTGCAGCAAGGCGGCGATGTGCGCTTCACCCTCGGTGCGCAGGCACCGGAGCAGGGTTGGGGCACCGCACAGGCGGACCTGCCGGTGTCGTACTGCGCCACCCCGGGCAGCGCCCAGCCGTGAGCTCGGGCAGCGCCAAGGCCGGAAAGAAGGGAACGGGCAGCGCAAGCGCTGGCCGTGATCCTTTAGGCTTGGCGCATCCCGGAACCGCAGCGGAAACGATGAAAGACACTTCTACCGACGCCAAGGGCGCACGCAAGGCCGGCCAACGCGCGGTCACCGTCACCGACATCGCACAGGCGGTGGGCGTGTCGCGGGCTACCGTATCGCTGGTGCTGCGCGGCAGCCCCTTGGTCAACGTGGATACGCGCGCCAAGGTCGAGGCCGAGCTGCGCAAGCAGCGTTATGTCTACAACCGCACCGCTGCCAACCTGCGTCGTCGTACCTCGTCGTCGATCGCGTTGGTGATCAACGATCTGTCCAACCCGTTCTTCGCCGAGTTTGCTTCCGGCGTGGACGAGGCATTGGGTGGCAAGGGCTTCGTGACCCTGCTTGGCAGCACCGGCGAATCGCCGCAGCGTCAGCAGGCGGTGTTGAGCACCTTGATGGAACACACGCCGACCGGCTTCATCCTGTCGCCGGCCGAAGGTAGCGATGCCGAAGAGCTGCGCCATGTATTGGGCGCGCACGCCAACGTGCTGCTGTTCAACCGCGAACTGGCCGGCGCGGACTGGGATTTCCTCACCCTCGACAACCAGCACGGCGCGTACATGGCAACCCGTCACCTGATCGAACGCGGTCATCGTGACATCGCCTTCTTTGGCGGGCATGGCGCATCCAGTTCCTGCGCGCAGCGTCGTCTGGGTTACCAGCAGGCATTGAGCGAGGCCGGCTTGCCTCTGCATGCGGACTGGTTGATCGAGTCCGCACCCAACCGTCTGGAAGCGGCTGCACGTACCGGTGAATTGTTCGAATGCGCACAGCGACCCAGCGCGGCGGTCTGCTACAACGACACGGTTGCATTGGGCCTGATGCTTGGCCTGACCTCGCGTGGCATCCGCCCGGGTGGTGATTTCGCCGTTACCGGATTCGACGATATCTCCGAGGCTGCGGTCGCGGTGCCGCCGTTGACCACGTTGACCGCAGATCCACGCGAACGTGGCCGGCAGGCTGCAGCCTTATTGCTGCAGCGCCTGGACAACCCCGATGCAGCACCGATGCGTACCGTCGCACCGGTGCAGCTGAGGATCCGCGAAAGCAGTGCAGCAAGACCTAGCTGATTCCTCAACCCCATCTCCCGATTACCGTATCCAGGCAGCCCACATGCACATACCAACATCGCCGTCATCTACATCAAGCCAGTCGGCGCCCGTGGTCAATACGCATGTGGCTATGGCGGTGGCGACGACCATCTTCTTCATGTGGGGCTTCCTGACCTGCCTCAACGACATCCTGATCCCGCACCTGAAGTCGGTATTCGAACTGAACTACACCCAGGCAATGCTGGTGCAGTTCACCTTCTTCGGTGCGTACTTCCTGATGTCCTTGCCAGCTGGTCGGCTGGTTGCACGGCTGGGCTACAAGCAGGGCATCGTCGCCGGCCTGGTGATTGCCGGCATCGGTGCACTTGGCTTCTGGCCGGCGGCTGAGCTGCGCATCTATGGCGCCTTCCTGGCGGCCCTGTTCGTGCTGGCAACCGGCATCACCGTCCTACAGGTGGCGGCCAATCCCTATGTCGCGTTGCTTGGCCCGGAGCGGACCAGTTCCAGTCGTTTGACGTTGGCACAGGCGCTGAACTCGCTGGGTACCGCGATCGCGCCGATCTTCGGCGGCATGTTGATCCTGGGCAATACGGTCAAGAGCGCCGACGAGCTGACCGCGCTGCCGCTGGCAGACCAGTTGGCCTACCGCGCGCAGGAAGCGCAGTCGGTGCAGGGGCCGTATCTCGGCCTGGCAGTGGCTCTGTTCCTGCTGGCGCTGTTCGTGTTCCTGTTCCGGCTGCCGTCGCTGAGCGAGAACAGCGAACAGGCCGACAGCGCACGCCACAGCTATGGCGATGCGCTTCGCCACAAGCACCTGCTGTTCGGCGTGCTGGGCATCTTCTTCTATGTGGGTGCCGAGGTCTCGATCGGCAGCTTCCTGGTCAACTACCTGTCGCAGCCCAACATCGGCGGCTTCAGTGAGCAGCAGGCCACGCACTACGTGTCGCTGTACTGGACAATGGCGATGATCGGCCGCTTTGCCGGTTCGCTGCTGCTGGTGCGCTTCTCGCCGCGCAAGCTCCTGGCGCTGTTCGCGTTGATCAATGTGGGCTTGCTGGCACTGACCATGGCCAGCGAAGGCCAGGTGGCCTTGTACTCGATCGTGGCGATCGGCCTGTTCAACTCGATCATGTTCCCGACCATCTTCGCGCTCGGCATCGAACGCCTGGGGCCGTTGACCAACAAGGCGTCCAGCCTGCTGACTGCCGTTGCTGTGCTACGGCTACATCATTTTCTACGGGCTGGTCGGTTCGCGTACCAGCACCGGCGTTACCCAACAGGACTAAGGCCAGATGGGCAAGATTGTTTGTTTCGGCGAGATTTTGATCGATCTATTAGCGCAGCCGCCGGCCTCGGCGGACACCCCGCGCGCCTTCCTGCAGTACGCAGGCGGTGCGCCCGCCAACGTCGCAGTGGCGGCCGCGCAGTTGGGTGCCAGCAGCCATTTCGCCGGCATGCTGGGCCGCGACATGTTCGGTGACTTCCTGCTGGAGAGCCTGCAGCAGGCTGGGGTCGAGACCGACTGCATCGTGCGTACCGACGCAGCCAAGACCGCGCTGGCCTTCGTCGCGCTGGACGCGCATGGCGAGCGCAGCTTCAGCTTCTACCGGCCGCCGGCGGCGGACCTGCTGTTCCGCGCCGAGCACTACCTGCCGGCCTGCTTCGACGGCACGGCCTGCTTCCACGTCTGCTCCAACAGCCTGACCGAAGCGGACATCGCCGCGGCGACCTTCGCCGGCATGGAGCGCGCGCGCGCTGCCGGCGCGGTGGTCAGCCTGGATCTGAACCTGCGCCCGGCGCTGTGGCCAGCAGGTGTCGATCCCACGCCGCGCCTGTGGCAGGCACTGGAACGTGCCGACCTGATCAAACTCTCGCGAGAGGAACTCGATTATCTCGCCGCGCCACTGGGTGCCGACGGTGATGCGCAGGTACTGCGCCGCCTGTTGGCTGCGCAGGCACGCTGGGTGATCGTCACCGACGGTGCGGGCACGCTGCGCTGGTATACCCGCCATGGTGAAGGCGAGGTACCAAGCTTCCGTGTGCAGGCGGTGGATACCACCGCTGCGGGCGATGCCTTTGTCGGCGGCGTGCTGGTCGGGCTGGTTGAGCGCGGTGGCGCAGGCGCCGGTTTTGCCGCGTTCTGCCAGACCCCGAATGCAATCAATGGCACGCTGCGCTTCGCGGCTGCGGTAGGTGCCCTGGCGGTAACCCGCAAGGGTGCGTTCGCGGCAATGCCCGCCTTGAGTGAAGTACAGCAGCTGCTGCAGCAACAGGAAGCCATCGCATGACCACCACGCCCGATTTCCGTTCCCCGGCCTTCCTGCGCGCGCATATCGCCGACACGATGGCCTTCTACCATCCGCATTGCATCGATGCGGATGGCGGTTTCTTCCACTACTACCGGGACGACGGCAGCATCTACGATCGCAGCCATCGCCACCTGGTCAGCAGCACCCGCTTCGTCTTCAACTATGCGATGGCTTACCGCGAGTACGGCAATGCGGAGTATCTGGATGCGGTGAAGCACGGCGTGCGCTACCTGCGTGATGTGCACCGCAATCCAGCCACTGGCGGCTACGCCTGGACCCTGCGCGATGGCAAGGTCGAGGACGACATGAACCACTGCTATGGCGTGGCCTTCGTGCTGCTGGCCTACAGCTGTGCGCTGAAGGCCGGCATCGAGCAGGGCCGCGAGTGGATGGACGAGACCTGGCAGCTGCTGGAACGCCACTTCTGGGAGCCGCAGCACGGCCTGTACCGCGACGAAGCCGACGCCAACTGGAACTTCACTGGTTACCGCGGCCAGAACGCCAACATGCATATGTGCGAAGCCATGCTGGCTGCGTTCGAGGCCAGTGGCGAACAGCGCTACCTGCAGCGCGCCCTGCAGCTGGCCGACAACATGACCCGCCGGCAGGCGGCCAAGGCCGGCGGCCTAGTCTGGGAGCACTACGACATCGATTGGAACATCGATTGGAACTACAACCTGGACAATCCCAAGCACCTGTTCCGTCCGTGGGGGTTCCAGCCCGGTCACCAGACCGAATGGGCCAAGCTGCTGATGATCCTCGACCGCCACGTCGATGCCGATTGGCTGGT
>QFOV01000317.1 GCA_003248565.1 Stenotrophomonas sp. | reverse complement strand
CGGTGGAACTCAGACCGGCCTGGCGGAACGAGGCGATCAGGTACTCCATGCGTCGCTGCGAGACGCGGTCAATGACCGGACGCACCATCGGGTTGTCCAAAGCCTTCAGCAGTTCGCTGTAGATGACGTGCGGAGTGACTTCATGCGCAACCAGCTGGAACAGCGCGCGTAGCCGCGTACGCGGATCGGGCACCTCTTCCAGGCTGCCGAAAACCTGCTGCTGTTCGACGACTTCCCAGCGCTCCAGGGCCGCCTGCAACAGCGCGTCGCGCGAGGGGAAATGCCAATAGAAGCTGCCCTTGGTCACGCCAAGGCGACGCGCCAGCGGCTCGACCGCGACCGCGCCAACACCCTGTTCAGCGATCAGGTCCAAGGCCGCTTGCGCCCAGTCATCCGCGCTCAGGCGGCTGTTCCGCGTGCTGCGGGACTCGGTGCTGGAATCTGAAGAATCGTTCATGGGCAGATTTAACCATACGGCGGGGACTGGTTGCAGTATGTGGGCGACAAAATACGGACAATCTGGCAAATAGATGATCAGGTCCGACGCCCTCATCCTCCCCAGTCAGCATTTCCATACCCATAGGTATTGACAGTCATTCAGGCCATTCCATACCATCAGGTATGGTTACGCCAACTCCCATCTCTGTATCCCCTGAGGACATCCGTCTGGAAGGCGCGCATGGCACTGGCCTTGGCGCGTCCAGAACCAGCGGAAAACAGCCCTGCATCCTGTTCGCACATGGCTTTGGCCAGACCCGCGGCGCATGGACTGCAACAGCCGAAGCGCTCAATGCCGAAGGCCACGCCACACTCAGCTATGACGCCCGCGGCCATGGCGATTCGGATTGGAACGCCAGCGATCTGCCCTACCACGGCGATCAGTTCACCGATGACCTGATCGTGGTAACCGGCGAACTGCCACAGCCGCCGGTATTGGTCGCCGCTTCCATGGGCGGCCTGTTTGGCCTGATGGCCGAAGCGCGCTGGCCGGGCCTGTTCTCGGCGATGGTGCTGGTGGACATCACCCCGCGCTGGGAAACCAGCGGCGTGGAGCGCATTCTTGCCTTCATGAGCGCGCACCCGGACGGATTCGCTTCGCTGCAGGCCGCCGCCGATACCATCTCCGCCTATATGCCGCACCGCCCGCGCAAGAGCGAAGATTCGCTGCGTGCGCTGCTGCGCCCGGGCAAGGATGGCCGCTGGAACTGGCATTGGGACCCGCGCCTGGTCAACGAACTGGCGCGCGACAGCGAGCAGCATCAAGGCGTTATCGCAGACGCAGCAAGGCAGGTGCAGTGCCCGCTGCTGCTGGTAAGCGGTGGTCGCAGCGACCTGGTCTCGCCACAGACCGTTGAAGAATTCATGGCGCTGGTGCCACACGCACAGCATGTCCATCTGCCCCACGCCACCCACATGGTGGCCGGCGATGACAACAATGCGTTTACCGCCGCTGTGTTGAACTACCTGGACGCACTGCCTTCCGCAGCGTCCGCCCGAACCGAGCACGTTACCGGAGCACGTCCATGAGCATCGTCGTACCTTTCCTGGCCCTGCTGCTAGCAGGCGCCTTTGTTGCCTACCACCGCATGCGGCTCGTCGTCTGGACGATCATCAGCGTTGCAGCCCTGGCCATCTGCTGGTTCGCCGGCGTCAACCAGACCGCGATCATCGTCGCCGCCGCCATCGTCGCGCTGATCTGCGTGCCGGTGTTGCTGCCATTCCTGCGCAAGCCGCTGATCACCGCGCCGTTCATGGGCGTGTTCCGCAAGGTGCTGCCGCCGCTGTCCAAGACAGAGCGCATCGCCCTGGAAACCGGCTCGGTCGGTTTTGAAGGCGAGCTGTTCACCGGCGACCCGGACTGGAACATACTGCTCAACTACCCCAAGCCGCAGCTCACCGCCGAAGAACAGGCCTTCATGGATGGCCCGGTGGAAGAGCTCTGCAAGATGGTCAATGACTTCGAGATCACCCACGTCCACGCGGACCTGCCGCCGGAGCTGTGGGAGTTCATCAAGAAGAACAAGTTCTTCGGCATGATCATCCCGAAGGAATACGGCGGTCTGGGCTTCAGCGCGCTGGCCCACCACAAGGTGATCCAGAAGCTGGCCTCGGTGTCGAGCGTGGTCAGCTCCACCGTTGGCGTGCCGAACTCGCTGGGCCCAGGTGAACTGCTCAACCATTACGGCACCCAGGAGCAGAAGGATTACTACCTGCCGCGCCTTGCCATCGGCCAGGAAGTGCCGTGCTTCGGCCTGACCGGCCCGTTCGCAGGCTCCGACGCCACCTCGATCCCCGACTTCGGCATCGTCTGCAAGGGCATGTGGAAGGGCGAGGAAGTGCTGGGCCTGAAGCTCACCTTCGACAAGCGCTACATTACCCTGGCCCCGGTCGCGACCCTGATCGGCATGGCCTTCCGCATGTACGACCCGGACGGCCTGCTCGGCGACACCAAGGACATCGGCATCACCCTGGCACTGCTGCCGCGTGACACCGATGGCGTGGAGATCGGCCGCCGCCACTTCCCGCTGAACTCCACCTTCCAGAACGGCCCGATCCGCGGCAAGGACGTGTTCATCCCGCTGACCCAGCTGATCGGCGGCGCCGAGAAGCGCGGCCTGGGCTGGAACATGCTCAACGAGTGCCTGGCCGTTGGCCGTTCCATCACCCTGCCCTCCACCGCGTCCGGCGGTGCCAAGGCCGGCGCGGTGGTGACCGGTGCCTATGCACGCATCCGCAAGCAGTTCGGCCTCTCGGTCGGCCGCTTCGAAGGCGTGGAAGAAGCGCTGGCCCGCATCGGCGGCAAGGCCTACAAGATCAGTGCGCTGTCGCAGGCCACCGCTGCCGCGGTTGACCGTGGCGACGTGCCGTCGGTGCCGTCGGCGATCGCCAAGTACCACTGCACCAACATGAGCCGCGAAGTCATTTCCGACGTGATGGACGTGATCGGCGGCAAGGGCATCATCCTCGGGCCGCGCAACTTCGCCGGCCGCAGCTGGCAGGCCGCACCGATCGCCATCACGGTGGAAGGTGCCAACATCATGACCCGCTCGCTACTGATCTTCGGTCAGGGTGCCATCCTCTGCCACCCGTGGGTGCTGAAGGAAATGAAGGCCGCGCAGGATGAAGACCGCAAGGCCGGCCTGCGTGAATTCGACCAGGCGCTGTTCGGCCACGTTCGCTTCGGCATCTCCAACGCCGTGCGTTCGCTGTGGTTCGGCCTGACCGGTGCGCGTTTCGGTGCCGCCCCGGGCGACGCCTACACCCGCCGCTACTTCCGCAAGCTCGACCGCTATTCGGCCAACCTGGCGCTGATGGCCGACATCTCGATGATGACCCTGGGCGGCAAGCTCAAGTTCAAGGAATCGCTGTCTGGTCGCCTGGGCGATGTGCTCAGCCACATCTACATGACCAGCGCCATGCTCAAGCGTTACCACGACGAAGGCGCACCGAGCGCTGACCAGCCGCTGCTGGCCTGGGCCTTCCATGACAGCGTGCACAAGATCGAGGAATCGCTGTCGGCTGCGCTGCGCAACTTCCCGATCCGTCCGATCGGCTGGCTGATGTGGGCACTGATCTTCCCGTTCGGCCGTCGCGCCGA
>QFOV01000316.1 GCA_003248565.1 Stenotrophomonas sp. | reverse complement strand
CAGGCATTGTCAGTGAAGATGGAGCATAAGCCAGCTTCGTCCGGCGCCTTCGCCAACCAATTGCGCGAATTCGAATCAGTACGCGACTTTGCCACCTCGGCAACCCTGGCTGCGATCTCGGACCTGCCATTCGTGCTGATGTTTGTCTGCGTCATTTTCGCCATCGGCGGCCCACTGGGCTGGATACCGTTGATGATCCTGCCACTGATCATCATCATTTCGTTGAGCATCCAGTGGCCGCTGGCCAGGGTGATGAAGGAGAACCTGCGTGAGTCTTCACTCAAGCAGGGTGTGCTTATCGAATCCATTGAAGGCATGGAGACGCTCAAGTCCACGGGCGGTGCGGCCAACATGCAGCGGCGTTGGCAGCACTTCAGTGCCCTGCAGTCGGCCACTTCAATGAAGTCCAGGCGCTTGTCCAGCATCGCAACGGGCACTGTCGCCCTGCTGCAGCAGTTGCAGACCGTGGCACTGGTCATCACCGGCGTCTATCTGATCACCGCCGGTACGCTCAGCATGGGGGCGCTGATCGGTACCGTAATGCTGGCCGGCCGTGCAACAGCACCGCTTGGGCAGGTGATCGGTCTGGCCGTGCGCTTCCAGCAGGCCAAGGCCGCGCTGGAATCGTTGAACAAGCTGATGGAGATGCCGCAGGATCGCGACCCGGCCAGGGACTATCTGCCAGTGCCTGACCTGAGTGGGCAGATCGCACTGAAGAAGATCGGCTTCTGCTACCCCGCCCCTCCGATGCAGCCCAAACCACCGGTGCTGACCGATATCAATCTATCCATTGCACCCGGGGAGCGCGTCGCCATCCTCGGCCGCATTGGCAGTGGCAAGTCGACCTTGTTGCGGGTGATGTCGCGACTGTATTCCCCGACCGAAGGGCAGATCTTCACCGACGCGCTGGATGTCGAACAGATTGACCCGGCGGATTGGCGCAAAGCGGTCGGCTTCGTCAGCCAGGAAGCGCGTTTGTTCCACGGTACCTTGCGCGAGAACGTGATGCTGGGCTGCCCGGATGCCAGCCTGGATGAGTTCGTCCGTGTGTTGCGTTTAACTGGCCTCGATAAGTTTGCCGCTTCGCATCCGCGCGGCGTCAACCTGCCCATCGGAGAGAATGGCGATGGCGTATCCGGCGGACAGCGCCAGCTGATTTCATTGGCCAGAACCCTGCTCGCCCGTCCGCGCCTGTTGCTGATGGATGAGCCGACCAGTGCTATGGACGCCCAGACCGAGGCCCAGTTCCTCGAACACCTGCATCGTGCAACCGAAGGCCAAACACTGGTGGTGGTTACCCACCGACCTTCGTTGCTCAGCCTGGTAGAACGGGTGATCGTGATGGAAAGCGGTCGCGTTGTTGCCGATGGACCGAAGGCCAATGTTCTCGCTGCACTCGGCACCAACACCAATAGCGGGGTACGTACGCCGGGCACTGCGCCAGCAACTGCGAGCACGGCTGCTGGTTCTCCTGCAACGTCGGCCGCTACCGTTCCGGGCGCGGAAAAACCCACGACAACAGTCGGCGCTGCGCCCGCGATCCGGCCTGCGCCGGCACGTGTCCGCCATGGCAAAACGCAGCAACAGGAGGTGCGGTGATGCTGCCCTGGAGGAAACCCAGCAAACACACTGGATCGATCAGCGCTGCCGATGCGGCATTCATGGACGATGTCGCCGAATCCCTGCTCGCCCAGACCACGCCGGGCTCGCGCATCGTCACCTACCTGGTGCTGTTGGTTCTGCTTGTCGGCATCACCTGGGCACATTTCGCCCGCGTAGAGGAGATCACCAAGGGTGAAGCCAAGATTGTCTCCAGGAGCCGCGAGCAGATCATCCAGAGTCTGGAAGGCGGCATCCTCGCACAGATGTCCGCGCAGGAAGGTGACGTGGTCGAACGTGGCCAGGTGCTGCTGAAGATCGATCCTACGCGCGCCAACGCCAGCTATCGCGAAGCGTTGAGCAAGGTTATCTCGCTGAAGGCCACCATCGCCCGCCTCCGCGCCGAAGCCTATGGCGAGCCGTTGCTATTCGATGCACAGGTCAGCGAATTCGAAGAAGAAGTCGCCAGCGAAACCCGTGCATTCAATGCCCGTCGCCGCGCCCTTGAAGAAGGGGTTGCGTCGCTGGAGCAAAGCTACGCACTGTCCATGCGCGAGATCAATCTTGCTCAGCCGCTGGCCGCCAAGGGTCTGCTATCAGACGTCGAACTGCTGCGCATGCGCCGGCAGGCCAACGACATCCGCTCGCAGATCGTTGAACGCCGCAATCGCTACCGCTCCGATGCCAACTCGGAGTTGGTCAAGCTGGAAATGGAGCTTTCGCAGACCAGCGAGAACCTGGTTGGCCGCGCCGATGTGGTTGAACGCACCACCATCACCGCACCGGTACGCGGCACGGTGAAGAACGTACGGGTCAACACCGTTGGAGGTGTGATCCAACCGGGCGAGCATATTCTGGAGATTGTTCCGCTCGAAGATCAGCTGTTGGTGGAAGGCAAGATCCGTCCATCCGATGTGGCCTTCTTGCGACCTGGTCTGCCGGCAACCGTGAAGATCACCGCCTATGACTACGGCATCTATGGCGGCCTGGATGGCAAAGTTGAGTTGATCAGCCCGGACACGCTGAAAGACGAAGAGAAAGGTGGCGCTGGTCGTCCAGACAGCACTTACTATCGGGTGACTGTGCTTACCGACAAAAGTGTACTGGAAGCCGGTGGCAAGGAATTGCCGATCATCCCAGGCATGATCGCCTCGATGGAGATTCGCACCGGCGAGAAGACTGTACTGGAGTACCTGCTCAAGCCAGTACTGAAGGCACGCGAAGCATTCCGCGAGCGGTAATCGCCGCAGGCAGGCACCACCTTGCGTGGTCCCGGCAAGCACAGCACGGCTGGGGCTCCCCAGGTACTTTCCGCCAAGAACGGTACCTCCCAGCCGCGCTGTGCTTCCCCGGGCCAAGCAAGTTTTTGGACCGCTTTGCTTTTGTAGGAGTGGCGTAAGCCGCGAAGCTGGGTGCAATGAATGACCGCGCACTCCGCAATCTGCGAATCCACCAGCTTCGCGGCTTACACCGCTCCCACAACAACAAACGCTGGTGTTCTCTGGCAACAAAAAACCCCGGCTTGCGCCGGGGTTTTTTGTTCAACGATTACTTCTCAACTACAACTCAGGCGTTGACCGAATCGGCCACGTCCTTGTAATCGCTGATCTGGTCGAAGTTCATGTAGCGGTAGATCTCGCTGCCAGCTGCATCCAGCACGCCAACGTCGGCCATGTACTCTTCCTTGGTCGGGATGCGACCCAGACGCGAGCAGATCGCGGCCAGCTCGGCCGAACCCAGGTACACGTTGGTGTTGCGGCCCAGGCGGTTCGGGAAGTTACGGGTCGAGGTCGACATCGCGGTGGAGCCTTCGCGGATCTGTGCCTGGTTGCCCATGCACAGCGAGCAGCCCGGCATTTCCATGCGCGCGCCAGCAGAACCGAAGGTGCCGTACACGCCTTCCTTGGTCAGCTCGGAGGCATCCATCTTGGTCGGTGGTGCAACCCACAGACGGGTCGGGATGTCGCGCTTGCCTTCCAGCAGCTTGGCGGCGGCACGGAAGTGACCGATGTTGGTCATGCACGAACCGATGAAC
>QFOV01000315.1 GCA_003248565.1 Stenotrophomonas sp. | reverse complement strand
GGCCGACCTGAATGCGGCGATCAAGCGGCCATCGGCGGCGACGGTTACCGGTAGCGTCGCGGTAGGCGATGTGCAGGCGATGCAGGCAGCGCAGGCCGCTGCACCTGTTGTCGCACCGCCACCGCGCCCGGCAGCACCGGCACGACGGGCAGCGCGCAGCTACAAGGTTGCCCGCGGCGACACGCTGGGCGCCATCGCCAACCGCTTCCAGTGCGAAGTGCCGGCATTGGCGCGTGCCAATGGCCTGCGCGCGCCGGCTTACGCGCTCAAGCCCGGGCAAAGCCTGAAGCTGGAAGGCTGCGGTCGTTGAAACAGAAAGGGCGCCGAGAGGCGCCCTTCATGCATGTGCTGGTGGTGTTTTTGTGGGAGCGGCGTCAGCCGCGAAGCAGATAGATCCCCAGATTGCAGAAGCGCTGATCACTGAAGCTGTCCCAGCTTCGCGGCTTACGCCGCTCCCACATTGCTGGGCCGATGCTATCAGCGCAGCTTCGCCAGCGCCTGACCCAGCTGCACTGGGCTCTCGGCCGTCAGCGAGGGATCAAAGTCGGCAACGCCAGGCGGCAGCAGCACGATCACCGTCGAGCCGTAATTGAAACGTGCCATCTCGGCGAAGCGTTCCAGGGTGATGCCCTTGCCGCGCCAGTCCTTGCGGGTGATGCGGTCGCCGTAGGCGGGGATTTCCTCGCCGCTCCATACCGTCTCCACGCCGCTGACCAGCAGTGCGCCGACCATCACCTGCACCATCGGCCCGAAATCGGTGTCGAAGTGGCAGACCAGTCGCTCGTTGCGGGCAAACAGGCGCGGCACATTGGCCACCGCATCGGTGCCCACGCTGAACAGCCGGCCGGGCACGTGCACGGTCTCGCGCAGGGTGCCGGTCCACGGCATGTGCACGCGGTGGTAGTCGCGCGGCGACAGGTACACGGTGGCGTACAGGCCGTTGTTGAACGGGACCGCGTCGGCGGCGTCGCCCAGCAGCTCGGCGGCGGTGAACGACTGGCCCTTGGCCTGGAAGATGCGGCCATCCTCGATCGGGCCCAGCTGGCTGATACGGCCATCGGCCGGCATGGTCAGGGTGCGTGGGTCGGCCGCGGCCACGCGTGCGCCGGGCTTCAGCGCACGGGTGAAGAAGGCGTTGAAGCTGGGGTAGCTGCGCGGGTCGGGATTGGCGGCTTCGGCCAGATTGACGTTGAACTTGCTCGATACCGTGTCGATCAGCCAGCGCGAGATGCGCGGGTTCTGCGAATAGGCCAGCGAGCGGGCCATCGACGACAACAGGCGGTGCGGCAATACATAGGTGAGGCTTGTAACCAGACTCATGGTGCGGTTTTCTCGGTGAGCTTCTTCAGGTCGCTGGCAATCGCCTGCGGGTTGAACGGGGGGCGCATCAGGCCGGCCAGCCGACCCTGCGGGTCGAGCACGGCGATGCTGGCGGAGTGGTCCATGCTGTAGTCGTCCGGGTTCTGCTCGAAGTGCTTGCCCGGTGCCTTCTGGAACACCATGCCCAGCGAGGTGGCAAAGCGCTCCAGCGACGGCACGTCGGCGGTGGCGGCAATGGTGTCCTTGTGGAAGGCATGGGCGTACTCGCCCAGGCGGTTCGGGGTGTCGCGCTCGGGGTCCACCGAGACCAGCACCACGCGCGGGCGCAGGCTGTCGGGGATGGTCTCCCATTGTTTCTGGGCCTGGGCGAGCTCGGTCAGGGTGGTTGGGCAGACATCCGGGCAGGAGGTGAAACCCAGGAACACCAGGGTCCAATGGCCGCGCAGCTCGCCCGGAATCAGGCGGGTGCCGTCGGATTGTGCCAGGTCGAATTCCGGCAGGGTGCGCGGGGTGCCATAGAAAATGATGCTGCTGGTGCCGTCCGTGCCCTTGTTGGAGGGGCCGAAGACCTTCTGCGCCAGCAGCAGGCCGAGGCCGGCGGCCAGGGCGATGGCCAGGATGATGCCGGTATTTCGATTGAACATGCGCGCGGGCTTCCGTTCGGATACGGCGGCGGGACGGGAGGTCCGCCGCGGGCGGGATACGGGAGTGTAGGGGATTGCAGGCGTACACCCCGGCCGTTTGGCGGGCGTTTGCGCCCCTTTGGAGGGCCATTGCCGAAGTTTCGGCTGCAACTTGGCAATCAATATACCGGCCAGGTGCCTATAATCGCAGACCTTTCAAGTATTTCCGTATTGCCATGACTGCCGAAGCGGCCGCTGAACTCCAAACGATCGTCGATCTGATCCGCTACGGCGCAAGCCGTTTCAATGCTGCTGGCCTGACCTTCGGCCACAGCTATGACAATGCCCTGGACGAGGCGACCCAGCTGACCCTGCACAGCCTGCACCTGCCGCCGGACCTCGGCCCGGCCTACGGCACGGCGCGGGTGCTGCTGGAAGAGCGGCAGCAGGTGCTGGCGCTGTTCCAGCGTCGCATCGACGAGCGCCAGCCGGCAGCCTACCTGACCGGTGAGGCCTGGTTTGCGGGTTTGAGCTTCAAGAGCGATTCGCGCGCACTGGTGCCGCGCTCGCCGATTGCCGAACTGATCCTCAGCGGCTTCGAGCCGTGGCTGGCCGGGCGAGACGTCAACCGCGCGCTGGACCTGTGCACCGGCTCCGGCTGCATCGCCATTGCGATGGGTCACTACTACCCGAACTGGCAGGTGGACGGCAGCGACGTCAACGACGCCGCGCTGTCGCTGGCGGTGGAGAACAAGGAACGCCTGCTCGCCCACAACGTGGAGCTGGTCAAGAGCGACCTGTTCGCCGGCCTGCAGGGCCGCGTCTACGACCTGATCGTCACCAATCCGCCCTACGTCACCAATGACGAGACCGACGCGCTGCCGAAGGAATACCAGCACGAACCGGACCTGGCCCTGCGCGCCGGCGACGACGGCCTGGACCTGGTGCTGAAGATCCTGCGCGATGCCCCGGACCACCTGACCGAAGACGGCTTGTTGATCTGCGAAGTAGGCGATTCCGAGCAGCACCTGATCAAGCTGCTGCCGGAGGTCTACATGTCCTGGATCGAGTTCAAGGTCGGGCAGATGGGCATCTTCGCTGTCGAAGCGGCTGAGCTGCGTGCACACCATGCGCGCATCGCCGAGTTGGCAGCTGCTCGGGCGTAAGCCTGTTTTTGACGTCATCCCCGCGCAGGCGGGGATCGCTCCTGCCTTGGCGCAGGGACAGCAATGAAACAACCCGCCGTCTATCTTCTGGCATCGAAGAAACACGGCACGCTCTACATCGGCGTTACCAGCAACCTGGTGGCGCGGACCTGGTAACACCGGCAGCATGTGGTGGATGGTTTTACCAAGCGTTACAGCGTGGACAAGCTGGTCTGGTACGAGCTTCACGGGTGCATGGAAGCGGCGATTTTTCGCGAGAAGCAGCTGAAGAAGTGGAACCGGGAGTGGAAGTTGCGGTTGGTTGAAGAGGTGAATCCCGAGTGGCGGGATTTGTGGGAAGAGATAATTGGGTAGGGTTTTGGTTTTGGTTTGGCTTTGGCTTTGGCTTCGTGCCCTTAGCTTTTGAAGCCGTCATTCCCGCGAAGGCGGGAATCGCTCTGGCCCTGGCTCCGGCCTTTGCTTGGCTGGCGTGAGGCAAGAGCACAATCAAGAGCAAGAGCGATTCCCGCCTTCGCGGGAATGACGGC
>QFOV01000314.1 GCA_003248565.1 Stenotrophomonas sp. | reverse complement strand
CCGTGTCTCGCACAATGGCAAGCCTTCGCGCCGCTACAAGCCCGGTGATCTGTATTCGGATGCGCGTCTGGGCGAAACCCTGGGCGAGGACTTCGCACGTCAGGCGCTGCGCGTTGATCACAGTGCGGCCGGCCTGCGCCTGCATGGGTGGATTGCGCAGCCGCAGTATTCGCGCGCCAGCGCCGACCAGCAGTATCTCTACGTCAACGGTCGCTCGGTGCGTGATCGCAGCGTCAGCCATGCAGTGAAGATGGCCTACGGCGATGTGCTGTACCACGGCCGGCAGCCGGCTTACGTCCTGTTCCTGGAGCTGGATCCAACCCGGGTCGACGTCAATGTGCATCCGGCCAAGCACGAAGTGCGCTTCCGTGATTCGCGATTGATCCATGATTTCGTCTACCGCACCTTGAAGGATGCGTTGGCGGAAACCCGTGCCGGCATGGAGCCAGCCGCAGCGCAGGCACACCCGGCTGACCCACAGGCGCAGCCGACGCCCAGTTACAGCGCAGCTGGCTACATGCTGTCGCGCCCTGGCGGCAGCGCAGGTGGTGGCAATGGCAACTGGCAGGCGCGGCAGTCGCCGCTGGGTCTGCAGGTGGCAGAAGCGCCGTCGGCTTATGCGGCGCTGTACTCATCCGTGAATGGCGATGCGGATCTGCCGCGGCAGATGGATGCGGGGCCATCCCTGCCAGCGACCTCCAATGATGCCGGCGTGCCACCGCTCGGCTACGCGATCGCTCAGTTGCACGGCATCTACATCCTGGCCGAAAACGCCGAAGGCCTGATCGTGGTGGACATGCATGCCGCCCACGAGCGCATCGGCTACGAACGCCTGAAGAACGCGCACGACGGCATCGGCCTGCACGCGCAGCCGCTGCTGGTGCCGATGACGTTGGCGGTTGGCGAGCGTGATGCCGATACCGCCGAGCGTGAGGCCGCCACCTTGGCCGCGTTGGGTTTCGAGGTCACGCGTTCCGGGCCCGGCTCGCTGCATGTGCGCAGCATTCCCGCGTTGCTGGCCAACGCCGAGCCTGAAGGCCTGCTGCGTGATGTGCTCGGTGATCTGCGCGAGCACGGCCAGAGCCGGCGCATCGCCACCGCGCGCGACGAACTGTTGTCGACGATGGCCTGCCACGGCGCGGTGCGCGCCAACCGACGCCTGACCATCCCGGAAATGAATGCCTTGCTGCGCGATATGGAAATCACGGAGCGCTCCGGGCAGTGCAACCACGGCCGCCCGACCTGGGCGCGCTTTTCCTTGACTGAAATTGATCGCTGGTTCCTGCGGGGGCGTTGATGAAACACGTAATGGGCTGTGTGGCATTGCTCGCTGTGGTGCTGCTCGGTGGCTGTGGCGATGACGCGAAGAACGCAGCGCCGACGGCGAAGGTTGATCCGGCGTTCGCGCAGGACAATGAACGCTGGCGCGAGCAACGGTTGACCGAATTGCTGGCTCCGGATGGCTGGACCAGTCTGGTTGGGCTGCATTGGCTGGACCTGAAAGCGCATTACATCGGCAGCGGCAGTACCAGTGGCGTCCGCCTGGCGGCAGGTCCACCGCGCATGGGAATGGTCACGCGCGTAGGCGACGGATGGTTCTTTACCCCGGAAGCAGGTGTGTCGGTGACAGTGGACGGGCAGGTGGTGAAGGGCCGCATCCCGCTGCACAGCGACCATGCCGAGGCGCCAACGCTGATTCATTTCGACGAAGGCAAGGGCACCTTGAGCCTGATCGAACGCGGGCCGCGTTTCGGGCTGCGGGTGAAGCATGCCGATGCACCCGCACGTGTGGATTTCACCCATCTGGATTACTGGCCGGCAGATCCAAGCTGGCGCATCACCGCGCGGTTCGTGCCGCATGACGTCAACAAGACCATTCCGATCGTCGATATCACCGGCTTGACCACCGAGCTGGCCAATGCCGGGGCGATCGAGTTCGAGCGTGACGGACGAACCTGGCGGCTGGAAGCGCTGGGTGATGTGGGCCGCCCGCTGCAGGTTATCTTCGCCGACCGCACCAGCGGCCGTGGCAGTTATGCGGCCGGGCGCTACATCGACGTGGATGTGCCTGACGCAAAAAGCCAGGTGGTGATTGATTTCAACCGTGCCTACAACCCGCCGTGTGCATTCACCCCGTTTGCGACCTGCCCGTTGCCGCCGCCGGAGAACCGCTTGGACATGGAAGTGACGGCGGGTGAAAAAGCCTATGCCAAGCACAAGCAGGAGCCAGCCGCATGAAGTGGATCACGCGTATGGGCATGTTGCTGGTCACCGGCCTGCTGCTTGCAGCACCCTTGTTGGCAAGTGCGGCCACGCCAAAGCCGGCCGCGAAGCAGCCACCGGTACCGCTGCTGTGGAAAGTGAGCGGCGGCCAGGGCAGCGATCTGTATCTGCTGGGTTCCTTCCATCTGCTCAAGGCCGATGACTATCCGTTGTCCGCCGATGTCGACCGGGCGTTCGCAGGAGCGCAGCGCCTGTTGTTCGAGCTGTCGCCGGAGGAGATGAACTCCCCGCAGCTGGCCACGCAGATGATGCAGGCGGCGCTGCGTCGTGATGGTCGTCAACTCAAGGATGACCTTGATCCGGCCACCTGGCAGCAGCTGGAACGATGGGGGGCGGCCAACAACATGCCGGTCGATCGGCTGGCTGGATTCAAACCCTGGTTCGTCGGCCTGACCATCAGCATCGCGCAGATGACCCGGCAGGGCTTGGACCCGAAGTCCGGGCTGGATCGGCACCTGATGGACCGTGCCGCGCAGGCCAACAAGCCGGCTTCCGGGCTTGAAAGCGCGGCATCGCAGATCACCATGCTCGACAGCATGAGCATCGATGAGCAGCGCCAGTTGCTGCGCGAAGCCTTGGAGCAGGTCGACAAGGGCGACGAGCAGAGCCGCCAGCTGCACGATGCCTGGCGCCGTGGCGATGATGTGATGTTGTGGCGGGACATGGCCGCGCAGATGAAACGCGAGTACCCGGGCCTGTATCAGCGGATCAACGTGGACCGCAACAATGCCTGGCTGCCCAGCCTGCAGCAGTGGTTGCAGCCAGGGCGCGGAAATACGCTGGTGGTGGTCGGTGCACTGCACCTGCTGGGCAGCGATGGCGTGGTCGAAAAGCTGCGCGCGCAGGGCTACAAGGTCGAGCGGATCTGCAGCGCCTGCAAGCGTTGAGTCTTTTTTGTGGGAGCGGCGTCAGCCGCGAAGCTCCCGCAGTTTCAGGCCTATGTGGTTTCGCGGCTTACGCCGCTCCCACAAAATGAAACAGGGCGCCACAAAGCAAAAGGCCGACGCTTGCGTCGGCCTTTTCGTTGCCCTCAGCGACCGCTGCGGGTCTTGCTTCCGGTGCCGCCCGGCGGCGGATCGGTTGGCTTGCTGGTGCCTGCCGGCGGGCGGGCGCCGCCAAAACCACCGCCCATGTTGCGCTGGAATTCCTGCCACAGCTCCAGGTTGCGCTCGGTGAGCTGGTTCATCATCGCCCACGGCGTTTGCCCGAGCAGGTTGCCCATCTGCTGGCGGAACTGCTGCTGCTGGTCCAGGAACACCTGCATGCTGCGCTCCAGGTAATTGCCCATGAAGCCCTGCAACGAGTCACCGTAGAACCGGATCAACTGGCTCAACAGCTGGGTGGACAGCATCGGCTCGCCGTCCTGCTCCTTGTCCGC
>QFOV01000313.1 GCA_003248565.1 Stenotrophomonas sp. | reverse complement strand
CGCCGCATACATGCCGGTCATCAGATCGGTCGCGGCCACACCTACTTTCTGCGGGCCGGCACCCGGCGCACCGTCTGGCTCGCCGGTGACGCTCATCAGGCCGCCTATGGCCTGGATCGCAGCGTCATAGCCGGCGCGCTGCGCATAAGGACCGTCCTGGCCGTAGCCGGTGATCGAGCAATACACCAGCTTCGGGTTGATTGCCTGCAGGCTGGCGAAATCCAACCCGTACTTCTTCAGGCCGCCGACCTTGTAGTTCTCCACCAGCACGTCGCACTGCACGACCAGCTCGCGCAACAGCGACTGCCCTTCGGCGGTGGTGAAATCAATCGCCACCGAGCGCTTGCCGCGGTTGGCGCACAGGTAATACGCCGACTCGCTGCTGTCATTGCCGTCGGCGTCCTGCAGGTAGGGCGGGCCCCAACTGCGGGTGTCGTCACCCACGCCGGGGCGCTCGACCTTGATGACATCGGCGCCGAAGTCGGCCAGCACCTGCGTGGCCCAGGGGCCGGCAAGGATGCGCGACAGGTCTAGAACGCGAACACCATCGAGCAGCTTCATTTCGGCCACCAGGTTTTGCAGGCATCGGGCAGCGCGGGCTGCCAGCCAATGGCGTGTTGGAAGGCCTCCGCCAGCGCAATCAGCGTGAGTTCGTCGCCCACATTGCCGATCAGCTGCATGCCTACGGGCAACTCTCCCGCAGCTACCGGCAGCGGTACCGACAAGGCTGGGTTGCCGGCCAGGTTGGCGTAGGCAGTGAGATCGGCCTGGCTGGCCGGCGCCGGGGTACCGAAGGCGAATGCACGCTGGGGCGCAGTCGGCATTACCAGCACGTCGCAACGCGCCAGCCACTGCTGCAGCTGCACCTGCCCGCGATCGGCGAGCTGCGAGGCGGCAGCCAGTTCGGCAGCGCTGCGGCCTTCTGCCCACGACATCAGCTTGACCAGCAGCGGCGAGAATTTGCTGCGGTCAGCGGCCCAGGCCTCGGCGTGTTCGACCAACAACTCGGCTTCGCTCATCAGCAGGCCAGCGCGACGTGCGCGTGCCGACGCAAACGCCGGTGCCGGCAGCGGCTTCAGCTGGTGGCCCAAGCCGACCAGCACGCGCAGGCCATCCTCGAATGCCGCCTGCACGTCAGGAGCGATATCGGTTGCATCGAACAGATCCACCACGCCAATGCGCAGGCCCTCCGCATCCGGCGCGGCGTATTGGATGAAGCGCGACTGCGCGCAGTCGGGATCGAAGCCGGACATGAGCTGCAGCAACAGGCGCAGGTCACGCGCCGAACGCGTCAACGGGCCGATGTGATCCAGCCGCCTGCACAGGGCAACGGTGCCGCGGGTGCTGATCGCGCCCCAACTGGGCTTGAGCCCAACCACACCGCAATAGCTTGCCGGGATGCGCACCGAACCCATGGTGTCGGTGCCCAGCGCCGCCGCGCACAAACCAGCGGCCACCGCCGCACCACTGCCACCGCTGGAACCGCCCGGCGTATGACCGTGCCGATGCGGGTTGTGGCAAGCACCATAGAACGGGTTGTCGTTGTCGGCGCCCATCGCCGCTTCGTGCATGTTGAGCTTGCCGACGATCACCGCGCCGGCCGCGCGCAAGGCACCCACCGCAGGATTGTCGCTGCTGGCGGCTGCGCTGTGACGGCGGGTCTCCATGCCGGCGGTGGTGACCATGCCGGCAACGTCGATATTGTCCTTGACCGCGATCGGCAGGCCTTCCAAAGGACGCGCCAGACCACGTTGGCGGCGTTGCTGGGACTGCGTGGCCGCAGCCAATGCGCCTTCCGTATCAACATGGATATAGCTGTTGATCTGCACCTGGCTGGCGACGATGGCTCCCAACTGCTGCTCGATCAGTTCGGTACAGCTGACTCCACCGGCAGCCAGCAAGGCCGCCTGCGCCGTCATATCCATGCTCAACAACTGCGCATCGGCCTTGCTCACGCGGTCTTCCTCAAGCGAAACGTTTGTCGATCAGACGCACCGGCTTCTGCCGTACTTCGATACCGGTCAATGCCGCCAGCTCACCCGGTGCGGCCAGCACGATGCTCATTTCAACACCGAGGCGCTGGCGCAGCAACGCGGCGAACTCCGCTGCCAGTTGTGCGTCATCCAATGCGCCACGGGTTTCCACGTGCACGGCCAGATCGTCGCGCCCGCCTTCGTCGCGGCTGGCGACGCAGATGAACTCACCGGCGAACGATGCATGCTCTTCCAGCACCGGTGCCATCGCCTGCGGGAACACATTGATGCCGCGGATCTTGACCATGTTGTCGCTGCGGCCGAGGAAGCCCTCGATGCGGCGCAGGTTCATGCCCAGCGGCGAGGGCGTGGTCAATACGCGGGTCACGTCGTGGGTGTTGAAGCGGATGATCGGGTAGATGTCGTCCTTGTACAGGCAGGTGACCACCATGTCGCCGGTGTCGCCGTCGGCGACCAGTTCACCGCTGTCCACGTCGAGGATTTCGACGTACTGCGCATCTTCCATCAGATAGAGACCATCCTGATCCGGGCCCTGCCCGGCAATCGCGCCGGTGTCGCCCACGCCATACCAGTCGTACAGTTCGACACCGCCCCAGGCCGCCGACAACGACTCGCGCGATTCACGGCCGAGGTGGCCGCAGATCATCCGCACCGGGATGTCCTTGCCCGGCACCAAGCCGTTCTCGCGGGCCACGTCGGCCAGCTTCTTGATGTAGTCGGCGAAGCCAACAATCACGTTGGCGCCCATGTTCTTCATCAACTGCACCTGCTGCGCAGAGCGCATCTCGATGCCGGTGCCGGCCGAACAGAACAGTGCCTGCGTGTAATGCGTCACCGCCTCACGCACATAGTGGCCGCCGTTGATCATGCCGTGGCCATACACCGAGTGCACCACGTCGCCGGGCTGCATGCCCTGCC
Source organism: Stenotrophomonas sp. (assembly GCA_003248565.1). GTDB lineage: Bacteria > Pseudomonadota > Gammaproteobacteria > Xanthomonadales > Xanthomonadaceae > Stenotrophomonas. The sequence continues at coordinate 3,807 of QFOV01000313.1, read as the reverse complement.
AGCGGTACAGGCGGGCAAGCAGCAGGCTCTGCACTTCGCGCGAATGCGGCGAGAACACCAGCGGCTGCGGGCGACCGGTGGTGCCGGAGGTGGTGTGGAAGACCAGCGGCTTGTTGCCAGCGTCGGTGCCGTCCAGCCAGCCGTGGAAATCGCCAAGCGGCGGATTGGCTTCGACCGAGGCCATGATCTCATGCTTGCCGAATACCGGCAGTTTAGTGATGTCGTCCAGGCTCTGGATATCGTCCGGCTTGATGCCTGCATTGCCCCACAGGCGCTGATAGAACGGTATCTGCCAGGCGCGTGCCACGCAGCGCAGGAACATCGCGTTCTGCTCGGCGCGCAGTTCCTCACGGCTGATGGTCTTGAACTTGTCGGTGAAGGCCTGGTCCAGCGGGAACTGCTGAAGCAGCTCCTTGACATCGAAGGATTCGAAATAGGTGGCGTAGGTCATGGGGTCTCGACAATCAGCAGGTCGACCAGCTGCCTGACATCGTCGATGTCCTGCAATTGGTCGAAGTGGGAGATCAGGGCAGCACGGTGGCCGGCATCGAAGGGACGCGCGGCGTGGTCAAGGCAGTGGTGGAGCCGTCACGCAGGGTGATCGTCATCGATTGCGGCACCAGCGCATTGGGATCGTCGCAGTCGTTCGGCACCAGGCTGACCTGGTTGGCGAACGCGGCCAGCTGCGCGTCGGCGAGCTTGTCCGGCGCATAGGCGGACAAGCCGACCTTGCCATCCAGCAGCACGGTGCCGAGCAGGAACGGCAGGCAAAGCCGTGCGTAGCTGGTTTCCATTGCGGGCTGATAGCTGCGGCCGACCAAGCGGCGCACCAGCGGCGGCGCCTGCAGTTCGATGCTGGCGACGTTGTCCAGCTTCAGGCCGTGCTGCTGGCGCAGCTCCATCAGCATGTCCTGTGCGGCATGCGCGGCGCCGCCGGTCGGGAACACCTTGTGGCTCACGGTGAGGATCTGCGCTTCGCGCGCGGCCAGTTTCTGCAGCGACGGTCCGACGTCGAACTCGCCCTCGATCAGCGGCAGATAGCCAAAGGGACCTTCCAGCATTTCGCGCGGTGCCGGAAAGCCATTGCGTGCAAGCTCCCAGCAGCTCAAGGCAGCGCGCGAGTTCAATGCGACCTGCAAGGCCAGCGTCGGCGAGCCTTCCACATGCGCCTGCATGGTGCCGGACAGGTGGCTATAGGTCAGGCCGAGCGTGCGACGCAGCAGTTCCTCGTCAGCGCCATGCAGATGGGCGATACCAGCTGCTGCGCCGAGTGCACCGCACATCGATGGCCGGAAGAAACGCATAGCCACGCGGCCACTGATGCCGATCAACGTAGCTACATCAACGGCGACATTGAGCGCGGTGATCAGGGCTTTGCCATCTACCGGAACACCATCGACGTTTGCCCGTTGCTCGGCAGCGGCAATCAAGGCCGATTGAATAACCGCCAGTGGATGCACCACCGCCGGCATATGTACGCAATCAAATTCCTGGCTGTGGATCTGGTAGCCGTTGACCATCGCCGCGCTGGCCGCCGGCAAGGCTTCGCCGGTCACCCACACACGCGCGGCATTGCCGCTGCCGTAGCTGGCGGCACTGCGTCGAACGGTTTGGGTCAGCGGCACCTGCGGGCCGGAGCCAGAAAGCCCCACGGCCGCCGAATCCATCACGAACACCTTCGTGGCCGCGATCGCCTCGGCGGAAAGGTCTTCAAAACGCAGCGTGCGCGCATGCTGCAACAGCGCTTCAGTCAATCGCATCAAGCCACCCGCGCCAACATGGCGTTCAAGGCGTCCAGACTGCCGCCATTGGCCAGCGCCTGCACCTGCCCAAAGAGGGGTTGCGCCAAGCCTGCGGATACGCCACCCCATTGCGCCAGGGCCAGCGCCTTGGCCAGCACATCCTCGGCCGGCATCGGGCATTCCGGGTCGCCCCAGGCATCGATGCGCTCGGCCTGCACGCTGTGGCCATCGGCCAGCCACAGCTGCACGCTGGCGCCGTAGTGCGCGGGGAAACGCTGGCTGCAGGCTGCATCCTCGATCAACGCGATACGCTGTCGCCACGGCGCCAGCTCGCCATCGCCGCAGGCTTCGGTGGTGTAGTGCTCAAGCTGCGGCCGGCCGTTGACCAGGATCGAGGCCAGCGCGTGCTGCAGGCTGAACTTGGCCTCCAGCTCGGTCTGCGGCTGGGCGCGGTCGCAGAAGCGCAGGGCCTCGGCATAGGTGCGTACTTCGATGCGTTCGATCTGCGCGATATCAGCTGCATCAAGCTGCGCCATCGCTTCCAGCATCGCATCAATCGCCGGATGTGCATGGCGGCAAGCCGGCCACGGCTTCAGGCTGGTGCTGTGGATCAACCAATCGTCTTCGTCGGCAACCACCAGTTCCGGCACGGCGTCCGGTGCGGTGGCGGCAAACAGGCCCTGCTCGCCTTCCAGTATCCTGCGCGGCCCACGCATGCCCGCCAGCGCCAATTGTGCCGCCAGCCAGCCACTGCGTGCGGCTTCGGCGTTATGCAATGACTTGGTCGGCACCGGCTCGTGGCGCATCTGCCACAGCCCGCCAGTACGGCTGCCGGCATTGCCCAGCGCATCAGCCACCGATTCGGCCGGCAGGCGCAGCACCGATGCAGCCGCAGCGGCAGCGCCAAACGCGCCAGCGGTCGAGGTGGGATGCCAGTAGCGGTAGTGCGCCTTGCCCAGCGCCCGGCCGATGCGGATGGTGGCTTCGTAGCCGCGCACGATGGCATCGAGCAGCGCTGCTGCATCCGCGCCTTCGGCCTGCGCCGCAGCCAGCGCTACCGGGATGACTACCGGACCGGGATGCAGGATGGCACCGCGGTGCACATCGTCCATTTCCAGCACATTACCAAGCGCGGCATTGAGCAGCAGCGCGTCGGCTGCACTGCGGCGGCCAGCGCCCAAGGCCACCACATTGCCACCGGCCTGCGCCTGCACCACCGACTGCAGCTGGGCAGCAATCGGGTAGCGCAACGCAGCCAGTGCGCAGCCCAGCCAATCGACCAGCAGCAATGCGGCACGCTCACGGGCAGCAGCATCCACCGGCCGTTGCAGGCGCTGGGCGAGCTGTTCGGTAAGGCTGGCGGCAGGCGTGGTCATCGCGCGATGAGGTCTCGGTGCAGGCCCGCAACAGCGGGTTTGGGATGGTGGGAACAGCAACCGTGTGAAAAGAGCATAACCGACTTTGTCCGGACATATCATATGATCCGTATCCCGACCGCCGCAATCAGCCCATGCCCCGACCTCTGGATGCCGACACCTTCTTCGACTACCTCGCGCAGGGACCCGAGGTCTTCGCGCCCGGCTGTGCCGGCCATTCCCTGCTGCTCGAACACTGGCTGCGCAACGGCGCCGAACGCTGCGGCGGGCTGCGCTTCACCGGCGTGCACATCCCCACCGTCAACACCTTCGATTTTGCCGGACTGCACCCGCAGGCACGCCAGCGCACGATCTTCCTGAGCAGCGATCTGCGCAGTTCGTGGCTGGCGGGCCGCGTCGACTACCTGCCGATGACCTATACCGCCACCTGGCGCTGGCTGCGCGAGAGCGTTGCCTTCGACGCCGTGCTGGTACAGGTGGCGCCGCCGGACGAGGACGGCAACTGTTCGCTGGGCATCGCCTGCGACTTCACCCCGGCGACCTGGCCCCGCGCGACCCGCATCCTCGCGCATATCAACCCGCGCATGCCACGCACGCGCGGGCCGTCCATTCCCTTGTCGCGGATCACCGCCGCCATCGAGCAGGATGCGCCGCTGCTGGCCATTCCCGATCCGCCTGCCGATGCCGCG
>QFOV01000312.1 GCA_003248565.1 Stenotrophomonas sp. | reverse complement strand
GCCGATGCGGCTGCATTGCAGGCAGCCAGCGAAGGCTGGTACTTCGATGGCAAGGAACGCAAGGGTACGTTGCATGTGCGTACCGCGACGCAGGACATCCGTGCGCCGTTGGAACTGCAGCTGGATTTCCCGGTCGCTGCCGCACTGGCTGAGGACGCTTTCCCGAACGCACCGGAGCTGGGCCGCGCGCTGCCATCCGACAGCCTGCTGGTGGTCAACCGCCCGGCCGAAGAACCCGGCCATCCGCTGGAAAATGCCTTCGACGACGATCCGGCGACGTGGTTCCGCAGCGTGCGCAACCAGGCCATCCGCACCGGCGCCCACGAATGGGTGGTGGGCTTCGGCGAGCGCAAGTTGATCGATGGCATCGAACTGGCACCACGCAACGACCAGCACTGGAAGCATGGCCAGGTGCGTGACTACGAAATCTACATGGCTGACAGCAATGGCGAGTGGGGCAAGCCGATTGCCAGCGGTCACCTGCAGCTGAAGCAGGAACTGCAGCGCATCGACTTCCCAGCCCATGCCGGCCGTCTGCTGCGCTTCCGCGTGCTCAGCGTGCAGAACCCCGACGGTGACGGCGCAAGTGGTGCCGATCCGATGGTGACCGCAGCGCAGGGCAGCACCGCGCGTGCGGTGGATGCACTGCAGCCGCGCGATGTTGGCCCGATTGCACTGTCCACCTTCCATATCCTTGAGCAGCAAACGGCCGAGCGGCCGGCGCGGCAGCAATACCTCTCCCAGCTGCCGCTGCCGGCCGTATTGGCCACCCAGGTGCACGCCGACCGTTCGTTCGCTGCCGCTGTGCCAATGCGCATGAACGGCCTGCAGTTCCGCCGTGGCCTCGGCGTTGGTGCTCAAAGCCGCATCGACATGAGCCTGAAGGGGCAGTGGAAAACACTGCGCGCCGACCTCGGCGTCGACGACCAATGCCGTCAGGCCGGCGGCCTGCAGTTCCAGGTCTGGGGTGATGATCGCCTGCTCTATGACAGCGGCTTCGTCAAAGCACCGGGTGTGGTCAAGCCCGAGCTCGACATCCGCGGTCTGTCCAGACTGAGCCTGCGCACCTTGGGCGCGCAGGGTAGCCAACCGTCCCAGGTCTGCGCCAACTGGGCCAACGCCGTACTGATAGGCGAGGAGGGCGATTCCGCCGACATCCTCGCACCATGACCCACCCGTAACACCGCTCCTCCCACCGGATTACCCCCGGCTACGGTCCAAGAACCGTGGCATGGGATCGCTTTGCCCGCCAACTGCTGTTTTTTTTGCGTGCCCTTGCCAGGAGAGAACCCCGATGTTGCCAGCCAACCGCAGTGCCAAACGCTGTTTGCAAGCTCCACTATCGTTGGCTGTCGCCAGCGTGTTGTTCGCCATCGCCGCACCTGCCTTCGCGCAGGACAAGGCCGAGAAGGAAAAGGACAAGACCACCGAGTTGTCCCGCATCGAGGTCACCGGTTCCAACATCCGCCGCACGGATGTGGAAACCGCATCGCCGGTGCAGGTGATCAGCAAGCAGGACATCGAAAACATGGGCGCGCGCACGCTGTTGCAGGTGCTCGACAATCTGCCCGCGGCACGACCGGGCCAGGTCGATTCCAAGTCCCTGTTCACCGGCTCCGACGGCGCGTCGCAGGCCAACCTGCGTGGCCTCGGCGCACAGGGCACGTTGGTGCTGTTGAACGGTCGCCGCCTGTCGTATTACGGCGCACCGGCTGGCTTCCAGACCCAGTTCGTCAACATCGATGCCATTCCTGCCGCCGTCATCGAGCGCATGGAAGTGCTGACCGATGGCGCCTCGGCTGTGTACGGTACCGATGCGGTGGCCGGCGTCATCAACGTCATCACCAAGAGCAGCTACCAGGGCCTGGAAGTCAGTGGCACCTGGGATACCGCCTCGCGCTTTGATTCCTTCGGTGAAAAGCAGGCCAGCGTCACCGGCGGTTTCGGCGACATGGCCGAGGATGGCTACAACGTCTATGCCAGCGTCAACCTGTATGAGCGCGACGGTATTCCGGACAGCGAGTGGTACCTCAAGCACCCGGGCCAGTTCTACGTCAACAATCCGGACTACATCAAGAACCTGCGGCTGGACACCGGCAGTGCGCCGGGCGTGTTCAACCCCGGCTATTACTACGCCATCGATCCGGTCACCGGCGTGCGCAAGGACGAGGCTGCACCGGGCTGCAACAACGTGCTGCAGGTCAGCAGTGGCACGCGCTGCATCTGGCAGACCTGGATGAACCGGCAGATCAACGGCGGCGCGGATTCCAAGCGCGTCACTGCCTACGTCAATGGTCACTACCAGCTCAATGACAGCACCGAGGCATTCGCCGAAGTCACCTATACCGACATCGACCTGCACGCCAACGGCGGTACGCCGCGTGCTTACGGCACCACCACCGGCAATCCGCAGAGCTGGTTCTCGCGCAACACCGGCAATACGGTCAACCAGTTCCTGACCCCGTGGCTCGGCCCGAACAACGAATACAACCACGCCAGCCCGGAGTTGAAGGCGATGAATGGCGGTGTGGTCGGTTTGGGTTACCTGCTGCAGGACGTCGGCGGTGGCCACTTCGGTCAGCGCAACACCGACGACAGCTACCGTGTGGTGGCAGGTCTGCGTGGTGCGGCTGGCGACTGGAACTGGGAAACCGCGTTCGCCACTGCTGGCTCGCATTCGGTCACTTACCAGACCACCAACGTCAACCTGAAAGGCTTCGAGAAAGCCTTTGGTCCGTACACCATCGATCCGGGTACCGGCCGCGTCATCATTTCCGATCACCCGGCCTACAAGTTCGGCGAGATCAGTGAAGCCAACGCGGCGCTGATCCGCGAAGCCTTCCCGACCTTCGACATCGAGTCGTGGACCCGCCTGCACACCTTGGACGGCAAGATCGAAGGCCCGCTGTTCAACATGCCGGCCGGCGAAGTGCGCGCGGCGTTCGGCTTCAATGCTACCCGCGAGACCTTCTATACGCCGGGCAACCCGGATGCCGCCAACGGCCTGATCACCCAGCAGGGCGGCTCGTGGTTCGACGGCAAGCGCAATACTTACGCGCTGTTCTCCGAAGCCGTGGTGCCGCTCACAGAGAAGCTCGAGATGGACCTGGCACTGCGCCTGGACAAGTATCCGGGCTTCAGCGCCAATGCCGCGCCAAAGATCGGCCTGAAGTACCAGGCACTGCCGCAGCTGATGCTGCGTGGTACCTATTCGGAGGGCTTCCGTGCACCGAGCCTGGCTGAAGCGGGTAGCGGTGGCGTGTATGCGCAGATCGGCGGCTACCGTGATGAAGTCCGTTGCGCCGAAACCAATGCGATCGCCGGCCTGCTGCGGCAGTCCAACCGCGTCGTCGACAAGGACCTGGGCAACAGCCTGTGGAACAGCGATTGCAGCCGCAACGTGGCGCGCATGACCCAGCCCAACCAGGACCTGAAGCCGGAGAAGGCGAAGATCGCGACGCTGGGCGTCGTGCTGGAGCCGACCGATTGGCTGTCGGTGTCGGCGGACTACTGGTTCGTGTACCGCCGCGATGAAATCGTTGCACCGGACTACAGCAAGGAAGAAGACATCGATTCGATGACCCGCTTCCCGATCACCGAGTCCGACAGGTCCAACCTCGCTGCACTGGCCGCCATGTGCAACGACCCGGCCAGCGGCGTGACCTGCCCGGGCACCTTGCCGGGCTATAGCAT
>QFOV01000311.1 GCA_003248565.1 Stenotrophomonas sp. | reverse complement strand
AACCATTTACTCGTTGCGCGGCACCCAGTCGCAGCAGCTCACCACGCATTCGGCCACGGCTGCACAGGCGGCGGCATGGCGCGGTGTCGAAGCACTGCGACTGTACCTGCTGCAGGTTGAAACCAGTGTGTGGCCGGGATGGGTGGGCAATGATGCCAAGCCAGTCAGCGGCCTTGAAGCGCTGGGCGTGCGCGCTGCAACGGTGACATCGATCGAGGCTGCCGGCAGCGACCACTACCGGGTCAGTGCCCAGGTGATTGGCACCGCGGGTGTCGGCAGTGCCTTGACCACCGCCATCGTCGAAGTGATCTATGACGTGGTGCCGGGAAATGGCACCCCCGGCATTCCGCCGGTATGCGCGTCGATGCCGAAGGCGCCGATGGTGTTCAACGGCAACCTGGATTACAGCGGCGGCAAGCTCGACGTCACCAATGCGGTGGACTACGAGAACATCGTGGTAGCCGGCAACCTGACGATTGGCGGTGGTTCGACAGCGCGCATCTCCGGTTGCGTCAAGGGCGATGTGTCATTGAGCGGCGGTGGCATCACCGACAACGGTCATCTGTATTCGGAAGGCACCATCCGCATCAACGGCATGGGCAATCCCAATGGAACCACGTTGTGGGCACGCAATGTCGAGATCGGCAGTGGTGTCAGCGGTGGCACCTACACCGCGATCAAGGCTGGCGCCTATGCGGTTGGCGTTTACTCCGGCACCGCGCTGATCGGCACCGCCGAAGTCGGCGGCCACCTGATTGCGTCCACAGTAACCGGCGGCACGCCGTGGGTGACGGGTACCGTTGCGCCGCTCCACAGCGGCCACGCAGTGATCACCTTGGCCGACCAGAGCCAGTTCCTGCTGGATTTCAGTAAGCAGGACAGCGCCGGCGCGCCGCTGTTGAAAGTCGATGCAACGACCGGCCTGGTAACCGGTGCGGCCGCTGCCGAGCGTTTGAAGGGTGCGGACAGTGTCAGCCTGCCGGATGCGCTGAGCTTCCGCTCCACCCGTATTGCCGGCGGCACCGTTGGCTTGGCAACACTCACGGTGGGCCAGTTGTGGGGCTACAACGTCACCGTGTCGGGTTGGAGCGGCAAGTACGAGACACTCTGGGCCAGCGGAAACATCGCGATGACATCGGGCACGGTGAAGAACCTGCTCGGTGGCGGTGACATGACGGTCAACCAGGTTTCGGTCAGCGGCTCGGGCTGGCTCGCCGGCAACCTCAACATGCCGGTGAACAACGTGCAGACCAGGCAGGCCGGCACCAGTCCAGGTCTGCCCGGCATCCCGTACTGCGAAGCGCGGGTCAAACCGGTGGATGCCGACAACTTCCTGGCCATGGCCAACTACGCCTTCAGCACGGTTGATGGCGCCGCGCAGTTGACCATCCGCAATGTAAAGCGTGCCAATGGTGATTCCATCGACGGGGTGTATCCGCTGAACAATCCCAGCCCCGCGCAACTGGCGATCCTGCAGGAGCTGATGACCTGCAACTACACCAATGAGAAGGGCTGCCTGAAGGCCAGGCAGCGCGATGGCAGCTGGTTGCTGCACGGGGTCAGCAAGATGCCGGTCGGCGTGCTGTGGTTTGACCAGTCGGTGAAGATCGACGGTACCAGTACCGATTTCCTCAATACCGTGGTGGTGCGTGGTTGTGACGACCCGAGCCAGGCCACCTGTGGCGGCAACGTCACCCTTACCACTGCCGGCCATCGCGACCTGATCGCGCCGAACTTCGCCGGTGCGGCCAAGGTCTGTGGCGGCGACTTCTACCCGACCAACCTGTGCGCCAGCCGCACGCAGCTGGTGGAGTGGGAAGGGCAGGGACCTGATGGCAAGCCGCAGACCTACCAGGGCCTGCCGATTGCCAACACCACCGTGATCGCCGAAGGCGCTGCCGACATCGCGGGCTGGGAGCTGCGTGGCAGCGTGATGCTGGGCAAGCAGCTGTCGACCAGTGGTGCCACCGTCACCATCCACGGCAGCTTGACGGTAGGCAGCAACCAGACCGCCGATACCAAGATATCCGCCGGCGGCATCGCGGTTGATGTTCCCAGCGGTGGTGGCCTGAACCTGCTCCCGGTGTGCAGCACCGGCAGCGGTGGGCTGCCGGCAAGCCCTGCCAGCGCCTCGGTGCAGTGGTCGCGGTACCTGTGATATTCCAAAAAAAGTAGTTCAGCCCTCGGTCTGGGCGGCTCTCTCTTGCTATGGCGTGTCCCGAAATCCCCCGGGCGCGCCATTTTTTTGATTTGTGGCGGCGTGAACGGTGTCCGATCCCCGCGACCAAACGGCGCCGTTCGTGGCGGAGCTCGAGATGCCGAAACCGGCAGGGGCGGAGGTGATGCAGGCGGCCCGATTGCCGCCGGCGCCAGCAGCGGCAGTTACCAGCCCCTGCCAGCCGGGATGATCATTTTTCCGGCCTGCCCTTGAAAGGCCCCCAGCCAGCCCCATCTCCCAAACAAGCCCGCACGACGGGTCTTTTTACGCGTGATGCCGACGTCCCCCTGTTTTCCAGTCGGTGTCGCCGGAATTTCAGGCCAATCAATTACTTAAGAGGTCCTTCATGAGCATCAAGCCGCTTCACGACCGCGTTGTGGTCAAGCCGATCGAAGCCGACGAAATCTCCGCCGGCGGCATCCTGATCCCGGATTCGGCCAAGGAAAAGTCCACCAAGGGTGAAGTCGTGGCCGTGGGCCCGGGTAAGCCGCTGGACAACGGTTCGGTGCGTACCCCGTCGCTGAAGGTTGGCGACAAGGTCATTTACGGCCAGTACGCCGGTTCGTCCTACAAGGCCGAAGGCGTCGAGTACAAGGTGCTGCGCGAAGACGACGTGCTTGCCGTCATCGGCTGAGCTGCCGCGCCACCTGTTCCTGTAAACCCCCTTTCCCGATAAAAGCAGCCGAGCTCGGCTCGGCTCTACTCAGAGGTAATCGCAATGGCTGCCAAGGATATTCGTTTCGGTGAAGACGCCCGTTCGCGCATGGTGCGCGGCGTCAACGTTCTCGCCAATGCCGTCAAGGCAACCCTGGGCCCGAAGGGCCGCAACGTCGTGCTCGAGAAGAGCTTCGGCGCCCCGACCATCACCAAGGACGGCGTGTCCGTCGCCAAGGAAATCGAACTGGCTGACAAGTTCGAGAACATGGGCGCGCAGATGGTGAAGGAAGTTGCTTCGCGCACCAATGACGACGCTGGCGACGGCACCACCACCGCCACCGTGCTGGCCCAGGCCCTGATCCGCGAAGGCGCCAAGGCCGTTGCCGCCGGCATGAACCCGATGGATCTGAAGCGCGGTATCGACAAGGCCGTGATCGCCGCCGTCGCCGAGCTGAAGAACATCTCCAAGCCCACCGCTGACGACAAGGCCATCGCCCAGGTCGGCACCATTTCGGCCAACTCCGACGAGTCGATCGGCAACATCATCGCCGAAGCGATGAAGAAGGTCGGCAAGGAAGGCGTGATCACCGTTGAGGAAGGCTCGGGCCTGGAAAACGAGCTGGACGTCGTCGAGGGCATGCAGTTCGACCGCGGCTACCTGTCCCCGTACTTCATCAACAACCAGCAGTCGCAGACCGCTGACCTGGATGACCCGTACATCCTGCTGCACGACAAGAAGATCTCCAACGTGCGTGACCTGCTGCCGGTGCTGGAAGGCGTCGCCAAGGCCGGCAAGCCGCTGCTGATCATCGCCGAGGACATCGAAGGCGAAGCGCTGGC
>QFOV01000310.1 GCA_003248565.1 Stenotrophomonas sp. | reverse complement strand
GACCAAGCTGGAACTGCTGTCCAGCCTGGTCAGCAAGGTCGACCAGCTGATCGTCGGTGGCGGCATCGCCAACACCTTCATCGCGGCCGAAGGCCATGGTGTCGGCAAGTCGCTGGTCGAGAACGATCTGCTGGATACCGCGCGCAAGATCGATGCTGATGCCAAGGCGCGCGGTGGCCCCGGCCACGGTCAAGGCGGTCGATGCGGTCGGCGCCGATGACATGATTCTGGATATCGGCCCGCAGACTGCCGCCCAGTACGCCGAACTGATCGCCAAGGCTGGCACCGTGGTCTGGAACGGTCCGGTCGGTGTGTTCGAGTTCGATGCCTTCGGCAAGGGTACGGAAGCACTGGCCAAGGCCATCGCCAGCTCCAATGCATTCTCGATTGCCGGCGGTGGTGACACCCTGGCCGCGGTCGACAAGTACGGCATCGCCAAGCAGGTGAGCTACATCTCCACCGGCGGCGGCGCGTTCCTGGAGTTCCTGGAAGGCAAGACCTTGCCGGCGGTGGCAGCGTTGGAGGCTCGCGGCCAGTGAGCCGCGACGTTTTCTTCTTCGATCTCGACGGCACGCTGATTGATTCGGCCGTCGGCATCACCCGTTGCGTGGCCCATGCACTTGAGCAGATGGAGCATCCGGTACCCGGCGATGCCGAGCTGCGCAAGTGGATCGGCCCGGCGTTGCGTACCAGCTTCAAGCCCTTGTTCGGTGATGCCGTGCGCGTGGAACGTGCGGTGGAGTTGTACCGCGAGCGTTTCGATGCGCATGGCTGGAAGGAGCACGACATCTACGCCGGTATCGGTGATGTCGTGCAGGGCCTGCACGCGGCCGGCCATCGGCTGGCCGTGGTCACCGCCAAGAACGAGCCGCATGCACGGCGCATCGTCGAGCACCTGCCATTTGGCGGCTGCTTCGAGGACATCATCGGTGCGACCGAAGATGGTTCGCGCAGCCACAAGCCGGAGTTGATCGCCGAGGCTTTGCAGCGTCTGCAATTGCAGGCGCCGCAGTGCTGGATGATCGGCGACCGGCGCATGGACATCGAAGGCGCGCGTCACCATGGCATGCGCAATGTCGGTGTGCTGTGGGGCTTTGGTGGTCGTGAGGAGTTGGTTGCTGCCGGGGCTGGCGCGTTGGCGGCTACGCCGGATGCGTTGGCGGCGGTGCTGCGCGGTTGATTGAAAGGCTTTGGTTTTCGCGGCTACTGCAGCCGGAGCCGCGATGGTTCCAGTACACATAAAAAGCTGATTCGTCATTCCCGCGCAGGCGGGAATCGCTCTTGGCTTTTTGGCTTTGATGTGGATTGGGTACGAGCGGCGTAGTTCAAGGTGAAGAGCGGGGAGCGATGACCCGACATTCGTCGGTTGAAAACCCCGCCTGCGCGGGAATGACGATCTCTGGGAAAGCCTCCTGGCCTTCGCTGCCCACCCGCTTCACTTGTCGCCCGATGTCCCCGGCATGTCTCCGCTGCCAACTTTTTCTGCTGCAAAGCAGCACGATTTCTCTTCAATCCAACACGCAGCAGCAATATTTGCGTGTTGAGCTATCTCCCCTGCTTATCGACCTATGCAAGTCAGCTATAGGTCCCGCGTTGTCATACCGTACGGTATGTCCAGATCGACTGTCTGGCCTGTCTTTGGGACACAGCAGAAAGTGTCGTATGAAATCGTATGCGACATCGTTGTCATGCAATGGATGTGCTACTTTCGGCGGTCTATTAGGGAGACCACGCACAATGTTTGAACGTCAGCGCCGCACCAAGATCCTCGCCACCCTCGGGCCGGCAACTGACGCGCCAGGGGTGCTGGACGATCTGTTCCGCGCCGGCGTCAACGTTGTGCGTTTGAACTTCTCCCACGGCGACCCGTCCGGCCAGGCCAAGCGTGCCGCCGACGTGCGTGCCGCCGCCCAGCGCGTGGGTGTGGAAGTCGGCATCCTGGCTGACCTGCCGGGCCCGAAGATCCGCATCGAGCGTTTTGCCGAAGGCAAGATCACGCTCAAGGCCGGCGACCGTTTCGACCTGATCGCCAGTACCTCGGCACCGGCCGGTGACACCAGCCAGGTGGGCGTGAGCTACCTCGGCCTGCCGCAGGACGTGGCGCCGGGCGACGTCCTGCTGCTCGACGATGGCCTGATGCAGCTGCAGGTCGTGGAAGTGCAGGGCGAACGCATCATCAACACCGTGCTCAACGACGGCGTGCTGTCCGACCGCAAGGGGTTGAACAAGCAGGGCGGTGGCCTGTCGCTGGGTGCGCTGACCGAGCGCGACAAGGAGCTGATCGGCATCGTTGCCAAGATCGGCGTCGACTTCATCGCCGTCTCGTTCTGCCGCAATGCGCAGGATATGAATGACGCGCGTGAGATCGCCGAGTCGCACGGCTGCTACGCCGCGCTGGTGTCCAAGATCGAGCGCACCGAAGCCATCGAGAACCTGGAAGAGATCGTCGACGCCAGTGATGTGGTGATGGTGGCGCGTGGCGACCTGGGCGTGGAAATCGGTGACGCCGAGCTGCCGGGCCTGCAGAAGAAGATCATCAAGGCCTCGCTGGCGCAGAATAAGGTGGTCATCACCGCTACCCAGATGCTGCAGTCGATGGTCGAGAGCCCGATCCCGACCCGCGCCGAAGTGCTGGACGTAGCCAACTCGGTCATCGACGGTACCGATGCGGTGATGCTGTCGGCCGAAACCGCGGCCGGTGCCTATCCGGTCAAGGCGGTCGAGGCGATGGCCCGCATCTGCCTGGGTGCCGAGCGCCAGTTCCAGACCGAGACCGACTTCAATGCCTCGCCGCGCAACCTGGAACGCGCCGACCAGGCCATTGCCATGGCCACCATGTTCCTGTCCCAGCACGTGGGCGTGCGCGCCATCGTGGCGATGACCGAATCCGGTGGTACCGCGCGTTACCTGTCGCGCTTCCGCGCCAAGTCGCCGATCTACGCGGTCACCCGCCACGATGGTGCGCGCCGGCAGATGGCGTTGATGCGTGACGTGTTCCCGATCAACTTCGACAGCCGTGGTTTCACCCCGCGCGAAGCCGCGCGCGGCAGCATCCGCCTGCTGGTCGAGTCCAACCTGCTGCAGGCGGGCGATCGCGTGGTGTTCACCAGTGGCGAGCACATGGAAACCCATGGCGCCACCAACACCTTGCGCCTGCTGGAAGTGGGTAACGACGGCCGCGCCAGCGGTCTGGGCGACCTGTAAGCGACGCCAGCAACAAGCCACCGCTCCGGTCAGAAGTTGATCGGAGCGGACAGGTTTTGTCCTGACCTGACAGCCTGAAACCGATTCCAGACCTTGCGGGCAGCCAGCCGGTGAGCGTGCCGGGCTATAATCCGGGTTTTCCCGCACGCTGTCACAGGAACCTCATGAGCATCGAACTGCTGGCTGAAACCGCCCAGGCCATGGTCGCCCCGGGCAAGGGCATCATCGCCATTGACGAATCCACCGGTACGATTGCCAAGCGCTTCGCAAGCGTCGGCATCGAGAACACGGAAGAAAACCGTCGTGCCTACCGCGAACTGCTGCTGACCACGCCGAAGCTCAACGAGCACATCTCCGGCGCCATCCTGTACGACGAAACCATCCGCCAGTCGACCAAGGACGGCGTGCCGTTCGCCAAGTACATGGCCGACAACGGCATGATCCCGGGCATCAAGGTCGACAAGGGTGCGCACCCGCTGGCCGGCTGCCCCGGTGAGCTGGTGACCGAAGGCCTGGACGGCCTGCGTGAGCGCCTGCAGGAGTACTACAAGCTGGGCGCCCGTTTCGCCAAGTGGCGTGCGGTGATCAACATCGGCGAAAGCATGCCGTCGGGCACCTGCATCGAGTCCAACGCCCACGCGCTGGCCCGTTATGCCGCCCTGTGCCAGGAATGCGGCCTGGTGCCGATGGTCGAGCCGGAAGTG
>QFOV01000008.1 GCA_003248565.1 Stenotrophomonas sp. | reverse complement strand
CCCAACCAGGAACTACGCCGGGTCATGCTCATGCCAGCTTCCCTTCCAGCTCACGCTGCTGCGAACGGTTGAAGATGATGATGGGGATCAGCAGCAGGATCAGCATCACGATCGCCACCGCCGAGGCCAGCGGCCAGTCGCGGTTGTTGAAGAACTCGCCCCACAGCACGCGGCCGATCATCAAGGTATCCGGGCCACCGAGCATTTCCGGGATCACGAATTCACCCACCGCCGGGATCATCACCAGCATGCAGCCAGCGATGATGCCGCTGCGCGACAACGGCAAGGTAATGCGCAGGAAGGCTTGCCAGGGCTTGGCGCCGAGGTCATAGGCAGCTTCCAGCAGACGGTGGTCGAGCTTTACCAGGTTGGCGTACAGCGGCAGCACCATGAACGGCAGGTAGCAGTAGACGATGCCGATATAGGCCGCCACCGGCGTATAGAGGATGCGCAGTGGCTCGTCGATCAAACCAATGCTCATCAACGTGCGGTTGATCAGCCCATTGCTGTCGAGGATGCCGATCCAGGCATAGACGCGGATCAGGAACGAGGTCCACGACGGCAGCACCACCAGCATCATCGCGATGTTGCGCGCCGACGGCGACATGCGCGAGATCACGTAGGCCATCGGGTAACCGATCAGCAAGGTCAGCAGTGTGGAGATCACCGCGATCTTGATCGAGCTCAGGTAGGCCACCACGTACTGGCTGTCGGTGAACAGCGCGGTGTAGTTGCCCAGGTTGAGATTGACCGTGAACGCGTTGTCCACGTATTCCACGATGGAGGTGTATGGCGGCATCGCCACCGCCATCTTGGCGAAGGAGATCTTCAACACGATCAGGAATGGGATCGCGAAGAACAGCAACAGCCACAGGTACGGCACGCCGATCACACCTGCGCGTGCACCCGGCAGCCACCGCCGCCAACCGCTGGTGAGTGGGCTGGTCGCGCTCATGAGGTCAGCACCACGCCGTCGTTGTCGTCCCAGGACACCCAGACTTCGTCGTTCCAGGTGATGCCGTCGCTGTCCCAACGCTTCATGTTGGCAAAGTTGGACAGGATCTTGGCACCACTGGGCAGGCGCACGTGGTAGACCGAGTGACTGCCGAAATAGGCGATGTCCTCGACCACGCCGAAGGCCTTGTTGGTGTCGCCCTCGGGCTCTTCCTTGGCGATATGCACCTTCTCCGGACGCAGCGCAAACGCCACCGGCTGGCCTTCGTAGCCGGTGATGCCGTGGCCGACGTAGATCGGCGCCGGGAAGTCGGCGGTACGCACGGTGACGTACTCGGGCAGATCCTCGTCGATGACGCCTTCGAAGGAATTCACCGAGCCGATGAAGCTGGCGACGAAGCGGTTGGCCGGTTGCTCGTAGATGTCGTCCGGCTTGCCGATCTGCTGGATCCAGCCCTGGTCCATCACCGCGATGCGGGTGGCCATGGTCATGGCTTCTTCCTGGTCGTGGGTGACCATCACGCAGGTCACGCCGAGCTGCTCGATGATGTTCACCAGTTCCAGCTGCATCTTCGAGCGCAGCTTCTTGTCCAGCGCGCCCATCGGCTCGTCCAGCAACAGCAGCTTGGGGCTCTTGGCCAGCGAACGCGCCAGCGCTACACGCTGCTGCTGGCCGCCGGACAGCTGGTGCGGCTTGCGCTTGCCCAGCTTCTGCAGCTGCACCAGCTCCAGCATCTCGCCAACGCGGCGGGCGATGGCGTCCTTGGCCATGCCGTCCTGCTTGAGGCCGAAGGCGATGTTCTGCTCCACCGTCATGTGCGGGAACAGCGCATAGGACTGGAACATCATGTTGATCGGCCGCTCGTACGGCGGCAGCGCGGTAATCGGCTGGCCGTCGAGCAGGATCGTGCCCTTGGTCGGGGTTTCAAAGCCGGCCAGACAGCGCAGCAGGGTGGACTTGCCGCTGCCCGAACCGCCCAGCAGGGCAAAGATCTCGCCCTTGCGCACGTCCAGGTTGACGTCGTCGACGGCGACGAAGCCATCGAATTCCTTGCGCAGATCACGGATGGACAGGTAGCCGGGCTCGCTGTTCAAGGCGATGGCCTCTGGCTTGGCGTCAACGGGCATGTAGGGCTCCGGAAGCAGGCAGATGAACAAACGCGCGTAGTGTAGCCCCCTGATTTTGTGGGCGACACCGCTGGCTGTGGCGGTTGGGGTCCAATTGAAGCTGCACGACCTGTAGGAGCGGCGTGAGCCGCGAAGCTCACAGTGCGTGAAGGCGCCAAGGGCTTACCCCTCCCCAACCCTCCCCTTGGCTGCGCCAAAGGGAGGGAGACAAGCCCCGCAGCCTGCAAACAGCCATGTAGTGCCGAGCCATGCTCGGCAGGGCCGCTGTGGGAGCGGCGTCAGCCGCGAAGCTGGCAATGCCTGAAGGCCAAAAGCTTACCCCTCCCCAGCCCTCCCCTTGGCTGCGCCAAAGGGAGGGGGCCGAGCGCCGGCTTCATCATCTCTGCCGGCAACCGTCACTCCGCGAACGCCACAAACAACAACGCCTCCCTGCGAGAGGGAGGCGTTGCAAAGATTCAGACGCTAAGCCAGCCTGAAATCAACGACCGGTCTTGATCTCGGTCCACAGACGGGTGTAAAGCTTGTCCGTCTCCGGGCTGTTGATCGCATAGGTGAACATCTTGGCGGCCACATCGTCGGCCGGGTAGATGGTCTTGTCGTCGCGGATGGCCGGGTCAACCAGCGAGGTCGCCGACTTCACCGGGTTGGCGTAGTGGGTCACGTTGGTGTTCTTGGCCGCTACCTCGGGCTCCAGCAGGTAGTTGATGAAGGCATAGGCGTTGCCCGGATGCTTGGCATCCTTGGGGATGGCCAGCATGTCGAACCACTGCGGCGCGCCCTCCTTCGGGATGGAGTAGGCAACTTCCACGCCGTTCTTGGCCTCTTCGGCGCGGTCACGGGCCTGGATGATGTCGCCCGACCAGCCGACCACCAGGCAGGTGCTGCCATTGGCCAGCGAACCGACGTACTGCGAGGAGTGGAAGTTCTGCACGTACGGACGGATCGACTTGAGCAGGTCCGCCGCCTTCTGCAGCACGGCCGGGTCGGCGCTATGCGGGTCTTCGCCCAGGTAATGCAGGGCCACCGGGATCATGTCGGCCGGGGTGTCCAGCAGGGTCACGCCGCAGTCCTTCATCTTGGCGATGTTTTCCGGCTTGAACACCAGGTCCCAGCTGTTGGCGATGTCGGCGCTGCCGCCGAAACGCTCTTTCAGCTTGGCCACGTTGTAGCCGATGCCGGTGCTGCCCATCATGTAGGGCACGCCGTACTGGTTGCCCGGGTCCTGGCCAGCAATACGCTGCATCACCGCCGGATCGAGGTTGGCCAGGTTCGGGATCTTGCTCTTGTCCAGCGGCAGGAACACGCCGGCCTGGATCTGGCGGCCGAAGAAGTTCAGCGTCGGCACCACGATGTCGTAGCCGCTGTCGCCGGTCAGCAACTTGGTCTCGACCATTTCATCGCTGTCGAACACGTCGTAGGTGACCTTGATGCCGGTCGACTTCTCGAAGTTCGGGATGGTGTCTTCGGCGATGTAATCCGAATAGTTATAGACATTGAGGACCTTGGCCTCGCCGCCTTCAGCGGGCTTGCCGCCAGTTTCCTTGCCGCCGCAGGCAGCAAGCAGGGAAATGGCGACACCAACGGTCAGAATGCGCAGATTCATGGGTTCTCCAGTGTGATCCGGGAGCGGTATGGGGGACCGGCCAAGCCGGGAAGTGGGCATATTCTCCCATTTGCGGCGGATTTGTGTGTAGAAAATGGGTGTAAGGCTTGTGGGAGCGGCGCGAGCCGCGAAGCCACTGCAACAACAGCCAGAGCGGAGCTTACCCCTCCCCAACCCTCCCCTTTGCTGCGCAAAAGGGAGGGAGACAAGCTGTGGGAGCGGCATGAGCCGCGAAGCCACTGCAACAACAGCCAGAGCAAAGCTTACCCCTCCCCAACCCTCCCCTTTGCTGCGCAAAAGGGAGGGAGACAAGCCGCGCGGTCAAACGTTCAGCAGCAGGAACTCGCGCTCCCAGGAGCTGATCACGCGGAAGAAGGTCTCGTATTCCTTGCGCTTGACCGAGACGTAGGCGCGGCAGAAACGGCGCCCCAGCAGCTCCTGCAGGGGTTCGCAGCCCTCCAGCGCATCCAGCGACTCGCCCAGCGAGCGCGGCAGTTCGTAGCCCAGCTCCTTGGCGTTGCCGCTGATCGGGGTGGTCGGCGTCAGCTTCTCGCGGATGCCCAGCAGGCCACAGGCCAGTGTCGCCGCCATCGCCAGGTAGGGATTGGCGTCGGAGCCGGCAAAGCGGCTCTCCACGCGGTTGTTCTCCAGCGTATCCATCGGCACACGCAGGCCGCAGGTGCGGTTGTCGAAGCCCCACTCCACGTTGCTCGGCGACACCTCACCGAATACCAGCCGGCGATAGGAGTTCACGTTCGGGGCAAAGAAACCCATCGCCGCCGGCACGTATTTCTGCAGGCCAGCCAGGTAATTGTCGAAGGTTTCGCTGTACTCGCCTTCGGCGTGGCCGGCAAATACATTGCGGCCATCGGCAATGCGCACCAGGCTCTGGTGGATGTGCATGGCGCTGCCGGGCTCGGTCTCCATCGGCTTGGCCAGGAAGGTCGCATAGATTCCGTGACGCAGCGCCGCCTCGCGCATGGTGCGCTTGAACAGGAATACCTGGTCGGCCAGCGACATCGCGTCGGAATGGGTGAAATTGACCTCCAGCTGCGCGGCGCCGGATTCGTGGATCAAGGTGTCCACGTCCAGCTTCATCGCATCGCAGTAGTCGTACATCAGGTCGAGGATGGGATCGAATTCATTGACCGCATCGATCGAATACGACTGCCGTGCTGTCTCCGGGCGACCGGAGCGGCCAGCAGGCGGCAGCAGCGGGAAATCCGGGTCGGTGTTCTTCTGCACCAGGAAGAACTCCACTTCCGGCGCCACCACCGGCTTCAGCCCAAGCGCTTCGTAGGCCGCCAGTACCCGCCGCAACACATTGCGCGGTGCCAGCTCGTGCGGCTGGCCATTCTTGGTGTAGCAATCGTGGATGATCTGCGCGGTGGGATCGGTCGCCCATGGCACCATCCGCACGGTGTCCGGGTCCGGGCGCAGGATCATGTCCGCGTCGGCCGGTGAGGTCAGCTCGTAGTAGTCATCCGGGTAATCGCCGGTCACCGTGGTGGCGAAAATGCCCTCGGGCAGACGCGTACCGTAATCGTGCGAGAACTTGTCGGCCGGGATGATCTTGCCACGCGCGTTGCCGGTGATATCCGGCACCAGGCATTCAACCTCGGTGATGTGCCGCTCCTTCAGCCAGCGCAGCAACAGGCTTTCTTCCTGGACGGCGATGGCGGTTTTACGGCTGCGGGTGCGGGGGCGCGACGTCATGGGGAACCAACTTGTTTGTTTGACCGATAGCGGCGACAGGCCTCGCCGAAGGCTTTGAAAATACCCAGATAGAACGGATTCTCGGTAACCCGCCACTCCGGATGGAACTGCAGGCCGAGCAGGAACGATGGCCCGCTGCCACGAAACGCCTCGATCAGCCCGTCCGGCGCGCGGGCCTCGACCTGCAGCCCTTCGCCCAGCCTGGCTACACCCTGCCCGTGCACCGAGTTGACCATCACCTCGTTGCCGCCGGCAATGCCTGCCAGCAAACCACCCGGGCTCAGATTCAGCGCATGCGCCGGCCCATATTGCACTTCCAATGATGACGCCGGGTTTTCACGATGATCCGCCAGCCCGGGCACCTCATGTACTTTCGGGTGCAAGCTGCCACCAAAGGCAACGTTGATCTCCTGGAAGCCACGGCAGATCGCCAGTATCGGCATACCCAATGCCAACGCCTGCGGAATCAGCCCGAACACATTGGCATCGCGCGCCGGATCATGCGGATTGCCTGGCCAACTGTCACCGCCACCGTAGTGGTGCGGCTCGATATTGCTGGTTGCGCCAGTCAACAGCAGGCCATCCAGCGTGGTCAACCAAGCCTCGGCCGGCAGCGGCGGTTGCAGCAATGGCAGCAGCAATGGGGTGGCCTGCGCGCCGTCGACAACCGCGCGCACGTACTTTTCACCAACGACAAGAAACGGATGGGACCCGATCGGTTTGCTGTCGGTAGGCAAGCCGACCAGCGGCAGGCTGGCCATGGGTAACGCTCATGAGACGTGCCAGCACGCTACCCCTGCCCCACTGATTAGGCAACCAAGTGCCATCCGGCATTCAAGTAATGCAAGGCACACTGCACGGAGTCTTCACCGGCCTGTGCACGCCGCACACGCCGGGGTCGTTACACTTCCCGCCCCCGATTCGGCCTGATGTCCGTGGACGCTGCTGCATCCGTATACCCCCCGAGCTGGTATGCCGCCAGCCAACCCGAACTTCCGCTGCGCGCGCCCTTGCATGGGCAGGCGCGTGCCGACGTGGCCGTGCTCGGTGCCGGTTATACCGGCCTGACCGCCGCGCTGGCCTTGGCCGAGAAGGGCTACAAGGTCACCGTGCTGGAAGCCGAACGTGTCGGCTGGGGCGCCTCAGGCCGCAACGGCGGCCAGGCCATCGTCGGCTACGGCTGCGAGCAGGACACGCTGGAGGCCTTGGTTGGCGATGCGGATGCACGGCTGCTGTTTGATTTCTCGCGCGACGGCATGCACATGCTCAAGCAGCGCATCGCCAAGCACGGCATCGACTGCGATTGGCGCGACGGCCATGCCAGCGTGCCGATCCAGCCGCGCCAGGAGCGCACCCTGCGCAACGACATCGAGCGCATGGCGCAGCGCTACGATTACCCGCTGGAATGGTGGGACCGCCCGCGCCTGCAACAGGAACTGGCCAGCGAGCGCTACCTGGGCGCGGTCTATGACGCCGCCAGCGGCCACCTGCATCCGCTGGCCTATGCGCAGGGCCTGGCCCAGGCCGCCGAAGCCGCCGGTGTCACCATCCATGAGCAATCCGCGGTCACCCGGCTTGAACGTGGCTCGCAAGCAGCACTGATCACCCGCCATGGCCGGGTCGATGCGGACTTCGTCGTATTGGCCGGCAATGCCTGGCTGCAGGACATCGCGCCCGAGCTGGAAAGCCGGATGATGCCGGTCGGCACCTATATCGGCGCCACCCAGCCGCTGGGCGCCGAGCGCGCCAAGGCACTGATCCGCAATGACATGGCCGTGGCCGACGTGAACTGGGCGCTGGACTACTTCCGGCTCAGCCGCGACCACCGCCTGCTGTTCGGCGGCCAGGCCAATTACTCGGCACTGCCGCCACCGGGCCTGCGTGCCAGCATGACCCGGCGCATGCGGCGGGTATTCCCGCAGCTGGCCGACGTGGAAATGGAGTATGTCTGGGGCGGCTATATCGACATCACCCGCAACCGTGCGCCGCATTGGGGCCGGATCACCCCGAACGTGTACTTCGCGCAGGGTTTCTCCGGCCACGGCGTCGCCAGCACCGGCCTGGCCGGCGAAGTGATCGCCGCCGCGATTGCCGGCCAGGCGCAGCGGCTGGACGTGTTCGAGCGCATCCCACACGGCGTATTCCCCGGCGGCAAGGCCTTGCGCATGCCGATGCTGGTGGCGGCGATGTCCTGGTACAAGCTGCGCGATCTGTTGTGGTGAGGCGGGGATTGGGGATTGGGGATGAAGAGCGCGGATCACTGTGAGTGCAGGGGCGGCGCTTGCCAATCCCCAATCCCCAATCCCCAATCCCGAATCCCGGCCACACATACAGCCTCAAGCTCCTACGCCCGCGGCCGCTATACCTTCCGATGCTCCCTACTCTCGCCACTACCGCCAGCACGCCACAGGCCGCCTTTGACAGTCCGTCGATCGCGCCCCTGCCCCAGCGCATCCTGCTGGTGGAGAACTCGCGCACCTTCACCACGATGCTGCGCGAGGCCATCGAGCAGCGGCTGGAACTGCCCGTCAGCGTCGCCTCCAGCCTGGCCGAGGCTGGTGAACTGCTGGATCGCGAGGATGGCTGGTTCCTGGTCCTGACCGGGCTGATCCTGGCCGACGGCGACCGCGACCAGGTGGTGCAGTACTTCGTCAATCGCGGCCTGCCGACCATCGTGGTCAGCAGTGTCTACGACGAGGATCTGCGCAAGCGCGTGCTGCAACAGCAGATCATCGACTATGTGTTGAAGAACACGCCCGGCAGCATCGACTACCTGGTCTGGCTGGTGCAGCGCATGGAGCGCAACCGGCGCATCGCCGCCCTGGTCGTGGATGACTCACCGTCGGCCCGCGCCTACGCCTCCGCCCTGCTGAGCATGTACGGCTACCACGTCATCGAAGCCGATGACGGCGCCTCCGCGCTGCGTGCCATTGAGGCCGATCCGGCAATCCGACTGGTCATCGTCGATGAGGAAATGCCGGGCATGCAGGGCGTGGAATTGACCCGGCGGCTGCGTGCATTGCGTGCACGCGACAAGGTGGCGGTGATCGGCATCTCCGGCAATTCGGACCCGTCACTGATCCCGCGCTTCCTCAAGAACGGTGCCAACGACTTCCTGCGCAAGCCGTTCTCACGCGAGGAGTTCTTCTGCCGCGTCTCGCAGAACGTGGACCAGCTGGAACTGATCGGCACGCTGCAGGATCTTGCCACGCGCGACTTCCTGACCGGCCTGCCAAACCGCCGCAGCTTCCTTGAGCAGAGCCAGCGCCAGCTCAGTGCGGTCGACAACGGCGGCATGGTCGCCGTGGCCATGGTCGATATCGATCACTTCAAGCACATCAATGACAGCCTCGGCCACGAAGCCGGCGACCAGGCCATCCGCGCCGTCGCCTCGGTCCTGCAGGCAAACACCCGCAGCCAGGACATCAGCTCGCGCTTTGGTGGCGAGGAATTCTGCCTGATGGTCTCCGGCCTGGATGCAGCCGCCAGTGCTGCGCACTTCGAGAAAGTGCGGCAATCGGTAGCGGCCCTGCGGCTGCCTTTCGGTGACAGCGTCCTGAGCATGACGGTGAGCATCGGCGTCTGCCGCATGCCCTTGCGCAGCGGCAACCTGCATTCGCTGATCACCGAAGCCGACCGCCAGCTCTACCTGGCCAAGGCCGCTGGCCGCAACCGCGTCTGCAGCGCCGATACGCACTGAAAGCCCGCATCCCGATATCTGAATGAAATCGGTGCCCCGCTGCAGGCATTGATCCAGATCAACGCGCCTGTCCGGCCCGCTCCCTACAGTGCAGCTCAAAGCACACGAGGGAGAAGTGGCGGTGGCACTACTGGTTTGGCAGGACGATCTCAATACAGGTGTCGAGGTCATCGACCATCAGCACATGCGCATCGTGGAGATGCTCAACCACCTCCACGTCGCCCAGAAAAGCCTGGAACGGGTCGCCGTGGCTGAAGTCATCGACGAACTGGTGGATTACACCATGTCGCACTTCGCCTTCGAAGAAGAGCTGATGGAAGAAGCCGGTTACCCCTTCTGCGCCGCGCACAAGCGTGTGCATGAAGTCTTCGGCAAGCGCGTCTCCGAGTACCGCATGCGCTTCCAGTCCGGCGAAGACGTTACCGACGAGCTGCGCAACATGTTGTCGCGCTGGTTGTTCAACCACATCCGCGGCGACGACAAGGCCTATGCCGAGCACGTCAAGCGCCACCTCAACCAGTTCGCCAGGGAACATCAGGAAGGCAGCTGGCTGGGACGCACGCTGAAGCGCCTGTTCCGCTGAACCGCTTTGCAGGAACGGCGAGGCTGCAGACATCCCCCCAGATATCCCCTCCCCGCCGTTCCTGCGTTTTTACCGCTGCAGGTACGCCGCAAGGCGCACACATCACCGGTCTTGTGTGGGACCGGCAGTAGTCGCGACTTACGGCGTTCCTGCGGCACCCTTGCGTTGCCAACGGCTGATCGCCAGCAAAGCCAATGCCGTTGCCAAGGCCGTGATGCACAGGTAGCCGCCAACCGCGGCGATGCCGAATTTCCCCGCCAGCCAGGTTGCTGCATACGGCGCGGGTGCTGCGCCAAGGATGCCGGCCAGATTGAACGACAGCGATGCCCCGGTATAGCGCACCTGCACCGGATACAGGCTGGCCAGCATGGTGCCGCAGGGCCCGTAGGTCAGGCCCATCAGGAACAGGCCCAGCGACAGGAACAGCAACACCTGCAACGGATGCCCGGCCTGGAACAAGGGCTGGAACAGCAGGCCGAACACGAAGATGCCCAGGGTCGCCGACAACATCGCCTTGACCGTGCCATGACGATCGCCGTACAGCGCCGCCAATGGAATGCCGGCAGCGAAGAACAGGATGCCGACCATCTGCAGCAGCAGGAAGTCCTCGCGCGCGTAGCGCAGTACCGACGTGCCATGGCCCAACGTGAACACCGTCATCAGGTAGAACAGCACGAAGGTGGCGAATGCCGCCAAGGTGCCGACGACCACCGCAAAACCATGACTGACCAGCACCTCACGCATTGGCAGGCGCACGCGCTGGCCCTGGTCCAGTGCCTTCTGGAAATCCGGCGTCTCGCGGATATTCAAACGCACCCACAGCCCGACGATCACCAGCAGCGCACTGGCGACAAACGGCACGCGCCAGCCCCAGGACAGGAAACTGGCATCGTCCAGAACCCGCCCCAGCAGCAGGAAGGTGCCGGCCGACAGCAGGAAGCCCAGCGGCGCGCCCAACTGCGGAAACATGCCGTACCAAGCGCGCTTGCCCGGCGGCGCGTTCTCGGTCGCCAGCAACACCGCCCCGCCCCACTCACCGCCCAGCCCGAGGCCCTGCCCGAAACGGCACAAGGCCAGCAGCAACGGCGCGATCACACCGATGTCGTGGTACGTCGGCAGCAGGCCGATCGCCACCGTCGACAAGCCCATCGTCAGCAGTGCCGCGACCAGCGTGGCCTTGCGCCCTATCCGGTCGCCGTAGTGCCCGAACACCGCCGAACCCACCGGCCGCGCGATGAAGGCCACCGCAAAGGTCGCCAACGACTGCAGCAGCGCGGCCTCATTGCTGCTGTCGGGGAAGAACAGCTTGGGAAACACCAGCACCGCTGCGGTGGCGTAGATGTAGAAATCAAAGAACTCGATGGTGGTGCCGATCAGGCTGGCCGCCAGTACGCGGCGCGGGGAGTTCAGGGGAACGGAGCTGGCGGCGGTCGACATGGTCGTAACAGAGGAAATAATGGCCGCAGTCTGCCATGCAGCACCGCAGCGGCCGTCATTTGGTTGCAGCCGACACCGTTGCTTGACGATGCTGCCGTCATTTCCCTGGGAGCGGGAAACTATTGGCACAGATGGCGGTCACAGCATCGGCCCCCGCATGGATGCATTGCCGATGGCGACCACTTCCGGACGTTTCCGACACCCGCTCGCCCACCTGAGCGCTGCCATTACCGTCGTCGCCGTTCATGCGGCCCTTGCGCTATGGCTGCTGCAAGCGCGTCAGCCGAGCTCGCCCGACAGCGGACCGCGCATCAGCCTGCGCTGGTTGCCGCCCCCTCCAGCCACACCACCGGCCATGCAGGCCGGACACAAGTCCCCGCTGGCGGCCAGCAGTGGAATGTCTGCAAGTATCCGCTCCCGGCGCTCGCCCACCCGGCAACCGCCCCTGGCCTCATCGCAAACACCGGCCCCAACGCCTGCACCCTTGAATCTGAGCCTTGCCGAAAGCGCCGCCGGCGGCAACCCACTGACCGCCGACAGCTTCGCCCAGCAACCATTTCGACGCCTCAACCAAGACCCTGCCTTCCAGCACGTTCCTCGCTACTTCCGGCTGAAGCCGCAGATGAGCCCGAAACAGATGATCCAGGGTGTGGCCAGCTACCTTGGGTTCTGGCCACCGGGCTACGAGGTCGATCCCTGCACGCTGAGCCGGCGCGACGTCAGCTATTTCCAGAACGCAGTGAGCGCGCGCGACCGCGGCGCATTGCGCACGGCACTGCTGCAGGAAAGCGCGCGTTGCCGGCACTGAGCCCACAACCGTGCCTCACGCACGATCACAGCCTGCAGCGCCGCGATTCACGGATATGTAACCCGTCCAGCCCGAACGCTGATTAGGCTGGGACGGTTCGTTGTGCACCTCCCCCCACGACCGGAGAACCTCATGACTGAATCCAGCCCCCGCTTCGAGCACGAAGCCGACGCCACCGCCCGCTACTGGCACAACACGCCGCTCAACACGTTGCCGCCGCCGGACATGGTCGGCAACTACCAGCGCTTCAAACCATTGCCCACCGAGGGCATCCAGACGCGCAAGGCCTGGATCGTCGGCGGCGGAATCGCCGGCATGGCGGCGGCCTTCTACCTGATCCGCGACGGCCATATGCCGGGTGAGAACATCACCATCATCGAAGGCGCCGGCATCGAGGGCGGCTCGCTGGACGGTGCCGGCAACCCCGAGGACGGCTACATCGTGCGTGGCGGCCGTGAGATGAACTGGAACTACGACAACCTGTGGGACATGTTCCAGGACGTGCCCGCGCTGGAGCTGCCGGAAGGCTTCAGCGTACTGGACGAATACCGGCTGGCCAACGACGCCGACCCGAACTGGTCAAAGTCGCGATTGATGCACAAGCAGGGCCAGGTGCTGCCCGACTTCACCCGCTTCGGACTGAATCGCAAGCAGCAATGGGAAGTAGTAAGCCTGCTGCTCAAGCGCAAGGACCAGCTCGATGACCTGACCATCGAAGATCATTTCAGCGAAGGCTTCCTTGCCAGCAATTTCTGGTTCCTGTTCCGCTCGATGTTTGCTTTCGAGAACTGGCACAGCCTGCTGGAAATGAAGCTCTACATGCATCGTTTCCTTGATGCCATCGACGGCTTTGGCGACATGTCCACGCTGGTGTTTCCCAAGTTCAACCAATACGACACCTTCGTCACCCCGCTGATCAAGCTACTGCGCGAGAAAGGTGTGCAGGTAAAGCTCGGCACCCAGGTGCTGGACATGGACTTCGATGTACAGGGCGAGCAGCGCACCGTCACTGCCCTGCATACACGCAGCAACGACGGCGATGGCCGCCTCACCGTCGCTCCGCGTGACCTGGTGATCGCGCTGACCGGCTCGATGACCGAGGACACCGCCTACGGTGATCTGGACACCGTACCGGTACTGAAGAAGCGCCACGGCGGTCCGGCCGAAGGCAGCAGCTGGGGCCTGTGGCGCAACCTTGCCAGGCACTCGCCCGTATTCGGCAAGCCTGACAAATTCTGTGGTGACATCGACCGCTCCATGTGGGAGTCGGCCACCCTCACCTGCAAGCCATCGCCGCTGGTCGACAAGCTGCGCGAGCTCTCGGTCAACGACCCGACATCAGGCCGCACCGCCACCGGCGGCATCATCACCTTCACCGATTCGAACTGGGTGTTGAGCGTCACCATCAATCGCCAGCCGCATTTCCCCGGCCAGCCCAAGGACACGGTGGTGATGTGGGTGTACGCGCTGCTGATGGACCAGCCCGGCAACTTCGTCAAGAAAACCATGCCCGAGTGCAATGGGCGCGAGATCGTGGCCGAGCTATGCCACCACCTTGGCATTGCCGATCAGCTCGACGTCATCATCCCGCACACCAAGGTACGACTGGCGCTGATGCCGTACATCACCGCCCAGTTCATGCCGCGCGCGGCGGGTGATCGCCCGCACGTGGTCCCGGCCGGCAACACCAACCTGGCGCTGGTTGGCCAGTTCGTGGAGACCGCAAACGACGTGGTGTTCACCATGGAAAGCTCGGTACGCACCGCGCGCATCGCGGTCTACAGCCTGCTCGACCTGCCCAAGCAGGTGCCCGACCTCAGCCCCACGCAGTACGACATCCGCAACCTGCTCAAGGGCGCGCGTGCATTGAACAACGGCGAACCCTTCATCGGCGAACGCTTGCTGCACAAGTTCCTTGGCGACACCTACTTCGCCCACATCCTGCCACCGCTGCCCAGCAACGAGGGCGAATCCACCCGCCGCGAACGCCTGGAAGCCGAGCTGGCCGGACTCAAGGACAAGGGCGGCGCGGTGCTGCAGGGCTTCGCGCAGTGGCTGGATCGTTTTGCGGGCCAGCTGCGCAAGCGTGGCGATGACTGAGGCCTGATGGAGCGTCTCAACACGCCTGACTACAAACCAAGATGAGTCCTTGTGGGAGCGGCGTAAGCCGCGAAGCATGCATCACATCAGAGACAGGCACCTCTGCGATCAGATGCTGCATCGGCTTCGCGACTGACGTCGCTCCCACAATCCTGCACGCGGCCAGTCCACGGGGAAGGCCATTGCCGAGCATGGCTCGGCACTACGACTGCGTGTTGTTCCCCGCTGGCCCAAGCATCGTCCGCTCACGTGTTGAACACTCTGAGAACACTTTTTTGCCATCGCTTGCACATCGATTAACCGCATCCGATTGCCGTGCGTTGAATCCGCGACGATTCACGGATTGATACAGGTTGGCGAGGTTAGGGTTGATCCCGCGCCAGAAGCGCGATGAACCCCGAAGGAGCAGACCAATGAACAATCGACCGCTACGTACCGCTTTGATTGCAGCCGCACTGACATTGGCCGGCAGTGGCATCGCTCAGGCCCAGGACGCATTGACTGCGCCACAGGTGCGCGCGCACCTGGAGTCGCAGGGCTATACCGACATCAAGGACATCAAGTTCGAGGACGGCATGTGGGAAGCGGACGCGAGCAGTGCCGATGGCAAGAAGGTCGACGTGAAGCTTGATCCACGCAACGGCACTGTTTACCCGGACAAGGCCGTGTCGCAGTTGGGCGAGGCGGATATCCGTGCGCAGCTTTCCAGTGCGGGTTACACCGGCGTCAGCGATGTGAAGCTGGATGACGGCATGTGGAAGGCCAAGGGCAGGACCGCCACCGGCGAGAAAGTCGAGGTGCGTCTGGATCCGGCAACTGGCGCAGTGGTCGCACAGGAGAAGGAGTAGCAAACGCCCTCCCCTTGGCTTACGCCAAGGGGAGGGAGCAAGGCTGCATGCACGGCCACTCCCCTTTGGCGCAGCCAAGGGGGAGGTTGGGAGGGGGTAGCGCTTACTGTTGCTTGCAAGGCTTCAAACGCAACAACCGAAGCCCAACAGCCAACCCCTCCCCAGGCCCTCCCCTTGGCTTACGCCAAAGGGAGGGAGCAAGGCTGCATGCACCGCCCCTCCCCTTTGGCGCAGCCAAGGGGAAGCAGCGTCAGCCTTCCAGATTGATCCAGGTCGCCTTCATCTCGGTGTACTTGTCGAAGGCGTGCAAGGACTTGTCGCGGCCATTGCCCGATTGCTTGTACCCACCAAACGGCGCGGTCATGTCGCCGCCATCCCAATAGTTCACCCATACGCTACCCGCTCGCAGGCCACGTGCAACACGATGCGCTCGCGAAACATCGCGCGTCCATACGCCGGCCGCCAGGCCGTACTCGGTGTCATTGGCCAACTGCAGGGCGTGTTGCTCGCCATCGAATGCGATCACCGACAGCACCGGGCCGAATATCTCCTCGCGGGCGATGCTTTGTTGCGGACTGACTTCATCAAACACCGTCGGTTCGATGTAACACCCGCCGGCAACGACATCCGCACGCTTGCCACCCAGCAATAGCCGCGCGCCTTCCGCACTTCCTTTCTCCACGTAGCCAAGCACGCGCTGGGTCTGCGCTTCATCGACCATCGCTCCCATTGCCGCCTTCGGCTCGAACGGATGCGCAGGCTGCATATGCCGGCCATGCTCGATCACCTTGGCGACAAACGCGTCCTTGATCGAACGCTCCACCAGCAGACGCGAACCTGCCGTACACACTTCGCCCTGGTTGTAGAAGATCGCGCTCGCCGCCGCCTCAGCTGCCTTGTCCAGATCATGCGCATCGGCGAACACGATGTTCGGGCTCTTGCCACCGCATTCCATGTAGGCGCGCTTCATGTTCGACAGCCCTGCACATTGCAGCAGCCGCTTGCCCACCGCGGTGGAGCCGGTGAACACCAGCCCATCCACATCCATATGCAGTGCCAGCGGCTCGCCGGCGCCCTTGCCACTGCCGGGCACCACATTGAACACACCATCCGGAACGCCGGCTTCGCTCACCAGCTCGGCGAAGCGCAGAGCGCTCAAGGGAGACTTCTCCGAAGGCTTGAGCACCACCGAATTGCCGGCCGCCAGTGCCGGGGCGATCTTCCATGCCGCCATCAGCAGCGGGAAGTTCCACGGCACGATGGCGGCAATCACGCCCAGCGGCTCGCGGGTGATCAAGCCCAATTCGTTGCCACCGGTCGGGGCAACTTCGCCGTACAACTTGTCCACCGCCTCCGCCGTCCACTGGATGCAGCGGATCACTCCACCGATATCCACCTGCCGTGCCTGCGCCACCGGCTTGCCCATGTCCAGCGTTTCCAGCAAGGCGAGTTCATCGGCATGGGCCTCGACCAAGGCCGCCAGCTTCAGCAATACCTGCTTGCGCTTGGCCGGCTTCAACCCTGCCCAATGACCCGCGTTGAAGCTGCGTCGGGCCGCCGCCACCGCATGGTCGATATCGACCTGGCTGCCATCGGCAATCTGCCCCAGCACACGCCCGTCAATCGGGCTGACGCAGTCAAAGGTTGCCCCTGATGCGGCATCTACGTACTGGCCATTTATGAACGCGCGGGTGCGCAGTGACAGACTGTCGGCAAGCGTCTGCCACTGCTCACGGATCTGGGGACTGTTCATGTGGTTCTTCCCGGTGACGAAGGCTTTGCTACTGGGCGTCATGGTACGCCGGCCACCGTAGGGCACCGACACGGACCTGTTATTTTCGACAAATACAAGGGTTGGCCGCGGCCCCTGCGGGCTTCACAATGCCGCTCCACGTTTCTGGCAGCGCTCATGGACATCATCGTCAACGAAGAACTCAAGGCCTATATCGATCCGCTCACGCAGGACGAGCACGACGCGCTGGAGCGCAGTCTGCTGGCCGAGGGCTGCCGCGACGCGCTGGTGCTGTGGGGCAATGTGCTGATCGATGGCCACAACCGTTACGGCATCTGCTCCAAGCACGGCATTCCGTTCAACACCGTGCAGAACACCCGCTTCAAGTCGATGGACGACGTGCATCTGTGGATGATCGAGCAGCACCTCGGCCGCCGCAGCGTGTCCGACTACCAGCGCGGCGTGCTCGCCCTGCGCAAGCGCGACATCCTGGAAACCCGTCGCCGCAGCGAGCAGGAACAGCTGCGCCGCGAGAGCGAAGGTGAGGCTGCGCCCAGCACCGCCGACAACGACAGCCCCCCGTGGGACCCGGCACCCAAGCTGTCCAAGGCCGATCTGGCCCGCGAAGCCAAGCTCAGCCCCAGCCAGGTGACGATGATCGAGAAGATCCACGACCACGCCACCGCCGAGGTGATCGAGGCGATGCGTGTGGGCGCGATCTCGCTCAGCGCCGCGGCGACCGTGGCCAGCCTGCCTGAAGACGAGCAGCGCGCAGCGGCGCGTGGCGGCAAGGACGAACTGAAGCAGGCCGCCAAGCGCGTACGCGATGCCAAGCGCAAACCCAAGCCTGCGCGTGACGACGGCGATGACGAAGCACTGCCGCTGAGCATGGCCGAAGCCGATGGCCTGGACGGCAACGTCGACAGCGCCGAAGTGCAGGCCCTGCGACAGCGCGTGGCTTCGCTCACCGCCGAGAACCAGGCCCTGCGCATGGAGCTGGATGCCCTGCGCGCGCGCATGTTGGCCGCCCAGGCAGAAGAGCCCATCGACGCTTGATTGCACTGAGCCGGCCGCCTAGGCTGCGGTCATCCCTGCAAGGAGCATGTGATGGCCTCGGCCTCCCCCGAACTTGAAGTTTTTGTCCGCGACGCCTTGATGCGCGGGCATAGCCGCCAGCAGGTCAGCAGCGCATTGCTGGCCGCCGGCTGGAACGAACAGCAGATCAGCGGCGTACTCGACGGCTGGGCCGATGTGGATTTCCCGCTGCCGGTGCCGCGCCCACGCGCCTCGCTGTCGGCACGCGAAGCCTTCGCCTATCTGGTGCTGTTCAGCACCTTGTACTTCTTTGCCTGGAACCTGGGCAGCCTGCTGTTCCAGCTGATCCAGTACGCCCTGCCCGACCCGGCCGATCCCGATTGGCAACTGATGCGGCTGAGTGGCGGCATTCGCTGGGCGATCTCGGCGCTGGTCATCGCCTTCCCGGTATTCGTGTTCGCCGCCCACCGCGTCAGCCGCGACGTGGACAAGCATCCAATCAAACGGCTGTCGCCGGTGCGCCGCTGGCTGACCTATCTGACCCTGTTCGTCGCCGCCACCGTGTTGATCGGCGACCTCACCGCACTGGTATACAACCTGCTCAGCGGCGACCTTAGCCTGCGCTTCCTGCTCAAGGTACTGGTGGTCGGCGCCATCGCCGGCACCGTGTTCGGCTATTACCTGTGGGACCTGCGCCAAGAGGAGGTCGAGGCATGAGCCGCACGGCTTGGGGCACCCGCGTACTCTGGGCGACCGGCATCGTCACTGCAGCCGCAATTGCAGCCGGTGTCTGGGTCATCGATTCACCGTCGCAACAGCGGCTCAAGCGCCTGGACGATGCACGCGTATCGCATCTGCGCACGCTGGAGATCGCAGCAACCAATTACTGGCGCGAGAACGATGCACTGCCGCCCAACATCCTCGCCCTGGTCGCGCAGCCCGGCATGATCCTGACCTACAAGGATCCTGCCGGTGGACCCGACTACCGTTACCGCACCTTGGACGCCAGCCATTACGAGCTGTGCGCGCAGTTCGACACCAGCACCGCGGACGGCCCCCAACGTGCCAGCGAATGGGCACACCCTGCCGGCAACCACTGCTTCCGCCGGTCGGTAAGCGCCAGGGACAGCGAGTAAGCCGTGAGCCCACAGGACGATCCGCGCCGTGCGCAGCTGCGACGACTGAAGCTGTACGCCGTGGCGATGCTGCTGGCGATGCTGGCCGGCTTCATCGTCAGCCACATCAACGGCGAGCGCGGCATCTGGGCCTGGGTTGGCGCGTTCTGTGAGGCGGCCACTGTGGGCGCTCTGGCGGACTGGTTTGCGGTGGTGGCCTTGTTCCGACGGCCGTTGAACCTGCCGATCCCGCATACGGCCATCATTCCGCGCAACAAGGAACGCATCGCCGACAGCCTGGCGGTCTTCGTCCGCGATCACTTCCTGGAGCCGGAAGCGCTGCTGGCCAAGCTGAAGGTGTTCGACCCGGCTACCCGCCTGGGCGAATGGTTGGCACAACCGGCGCAGGCCAGGATGCTGGCTGGCATGGCACGCGGCTGGGCGGTGCAGGCATTGGACCTGCTGGACGAAGCT
This sequence comes from Stenotrophomonas sp., assembly GCA_003248565.1. GTDB lineage: Bacteria > Pseudomonadota > Gammaproteobacteria > Xanthomonadales > Xanthomonadaceae > Stenotrophomonas. The sequence goes on along the minus strand of QFOV01000008.1, from coordinate 14,872 downwards.
GCCGTGCGCCGCTCCATCCAGGGCTTCGTGGTGGCACAGCTGCGGCAATGGAATGCAGCTGCAACCGCCGGCGAACTGCTTGGCCTGCTGACTGCCGACAATCGCCACCAGCGCGTGCTCGATGAAGGACTGACCCGCATCGCCCATTGGCTGGACAACGACAAGGTGCGGCAGCAAGCCTCGGCCTTGATCGTGCGTTACATCCGCAAGGAATGGCCAAAACTGGCCAGCACCGTGGACTGGGTCAAGCCCATCGATGAGATCGGCGATTCACTGGCCGACCGGCTTGCACGTGCGGGACTGGAAGAGCTGCAGGCCATCCTGTCGCAGCCGGAGCATCCGCTGCGCCAGGACTACGCTGCATGGATCGCCGATTACATCCGCCGCCTGCGCGACGATCCGGCCTTGGCTGCCAAAGTGGACGCACTGAAGCAACAGGTGATCGATCACCCTGCGGTGCAGGAATATGTGCAGGGTTTGTGGCAGCGCGTGCATGACTACCTGCGCACCGACCTGTCACGCGAAGACTCGGTGCTGGCCGGCCACCTGGAACGCAGCCTTGGCAAACTGGGCAGCAGCATCGGCAACGATCCGGCCCTGCGCGACGCGCTGAACCAGCACATGCTGGCAGGCGCGGAGAAGCTGACCAATCGCCTGCGCAGCGGCGTCACCAGCCATATCGCACAGACCGTGAAGGCATGGGATGAAAAGAAGCTGGTCGAACAGTTGGAACTGAGCGTCGGCCGCGACCTGCAATACATCCGCTACAACGGCACGCTGGTAGGCGGCCTGATCGGCCTGTTGCTGCACGCACTGACCGGCTGGCTGAAGTTCTGATCCAGCCACGATGGGGCGGGCAACGCTTGTAGGAGCGGCGTAAGCCGCGAAGCTCGCACCTCATGAGGCCGATGTAGGCCCTGCAATCTGCACAAGCCAAGCGCTTTTGCGGATCGCAATCGAAGCGGTGATTTGACGGCTCGTGAGCTTCGCGGCTGACTCCGCTCCTACAAGAGCCGCAGAATGCTTGTGGGAGCGGCGTAAGCCGCGAAGCTGAGATCCCATCCGGACGATACATGTCCTGCAATCCGTGCATTCCAACCACATCTACGGATTGCAATCGAACCGGTGATTGGACGGTTCGTGAGCTTCGCGGCTTACGCCGCTCCCACAAGCAATCCAAGGCCGTTTTTTTTGCACTTGCCACGACGCACAACGCGATCCATGGAAGCGTCGAGAGATCACTTTCCTGCACGTCAACATCGCGCTGCAGAAAGTTCAACAGTTTCAAAAGACAATTTAGCTTGCCCTCATAAATAAGAATGGTTATCGTTACGAACTAGGCCGTACGCCCAGCCCCTCGCGGCAGCGATGCACCGCATCCACCCGCCAAGCCCCGTGTACCCCCGATAGATACCAAGCCGCGCGACGCCAATGGGCCGACGCGCAGCACATGCGGGCAGCACGCGGAAAACCTTTTCCGGCACCTCACACGCCAGTCGTGTGGCGCAGCCGTGGGCACTCCTCTGTTGGCCGCACCACTTTCGCCACTCAGGAAACGCCGATGCATCGCCCCCGTGCAACCACTCCGCTTTCGCTTTCACTGCTATCGACCGCCCTGGCCGTGGCTCTCGCTGGCAATCCCGCCTCTGCGCGTGCCGAAGCGCCGGCCGACAGCGCAACCACACTGGATGCAGTGAAGGTTGTCGCCGAAGGCGAGCTATCCAATTCCTATACGGTCAAGCACGCAAAGACCGCGACCAAGCTGGACCTGTCGCTGCGCCAGACCCCTCAATCGGTCACCGTCATCACCCGCCAGCGCCTGGACGACATGGGCCTGTTCTCGCTGTCCGACGTGATGGGCCAGGTCACCGGTGTGCATGTCTCGGTCACCGACAGCGAGCGCATCAACTATGTCTCGCGTGGCTACAACATCACCAATTTCCAGGTCGATGGCATGCTCAACACGTTTGGTGGGTCGATCAAGACCAATACCGACAACGTGATCTATGAGCGCATCGAAGTGGTCCGTGGTGCCACCGGCCTGACCACCGGCGCAGGCGATCCGTCCGGCACCATCAGCTTCGTGCGCAAGCGCCCCACCGACACCGTGCAGATGGGCGCCAACCTCACACTCGGTCGCTGGGGCAACCAGCGCATGGAGTTCGACATCGGCGGACCGGTGGCCTGGGACGGCCGCATCCGCGCACGCGCGGTCGCCGCCAAACAGCAGAGCGATTCGTTCCGCGATGTCTACAAGCTCGACAAGAACGTGTTCTACGGCATCATCCAGGCCGACGTCACCGACAGCACGCTGCTTGAGCTCGGCTATGAGTACCAGTCACCAGAGACCTCCGGCGTGACCTGGGGCGTGGTGCCTTACTGGGGTGTGGATGGCAAGCCAGCCAACCTGCCGCGCTCGACCAACATGTCAGCCTCGTGGAGCCAGTGGCCCATCCTCGAGAAGACCAGCTTTGCCCGCATCGAGCAGCAGCTCGGCGCCGGCTGGGCATTGAAGGGCAGCTTCACCCACGCCGATCGTGAGACCGATGGCAGCGTCTGGTACGGCGCCAATGGTTTCCCACGACCGGATGGCACCGGCGTCACCGCCTACCTGTCGCACTTCGCCGAACAGAGCACGATGGATGTGTTCGACGTGAACGTCGGCGGCAACTTCAAACTGTTCGGCCGCGAGCACGAACTGGTGTTCGGTCTGGGCGAGTCCCTGCGCAAGGGCGAGAACCCATCCATCACCATCCCCGCCTATTCCAGTGACTACGCGCAGGTGCCGGACTGGCGTAACTGGACCGGGAACATTCCCGAACTGCCGATCGTGCGCAACGGCTACCTGGGTTCGGAAAGCGAATTGAAGCAGCGTGCCGCCTATGTCGCCGCCCGCCTGCAGCTGGCCGATCCGCTGCTGGCCGTCGCCGGTGCCCGTTACAGCACCTGGGAAACCAAGAGCTGGCGCTACACCTACGACACCGCCGGCAACCGCACTGGCACCGCTCGCGGCGGCTACAAGCCGGAGAACACGTTTACCCCGTACTTCGGCCTGATCTACGACATCAACAGGTACTTCAGCGCCTACGCCAGCTATACCGACATCTTCCAGCCACAGGAATACCGCGACAAGAACAACAACTACCTGGAGCCTGTGGTCGGCGACATGTGGGAAGCCGGCGTCAAGGCGGAGTTCTTCGACGGCCTGCTCAACACCTCGGCTGCCGTGTTCAAGGGCGTCAAGGACAACGTCGCCGAGGAAGACGACAGCGTCCCGCCGAATTCGCTGCCGGGTGGCGCCACCGCTTACCGCTCCACCGGCAAGGGCAACAAGGTCAAGGGTTGGGAAGTGGAAGCACAGGGCAGCCTGGGCGAGCACTGGAACCTGTCGGCCGGCTTCGCCCATACCACCAGCTACAGCCAGGAAGGCGTACGCCAGAACACCACCACTCCGGTGGACACCTTCCGCCTCAACACCAGCTGGCGTCCGGGCGGTGCCGAAGGCCGCTTCTGGCTTGGCGGCGGTGCCACCTGGCAGAGCGAGATCTGGCGCAACAGCAGCAAGCCTGCGGCCGACTACCTGACCAGTGGCGCAACCGTAAGCGCGCGCATCACCCAGGAGTCGTTCTACCTGCTGAACCTGTCGGCGGGCTACCGCTTCAACGAGAACTTCAGCGCCCAGCTCAACGTCAACAACCTGCTGGACAAGGAGTACTTCAGCAACGTGGGCTTCTACAACGGCGTGTACTGGGGTGAGCCGCGCAATGTGCTGCTGACCCTGCGCTGGAAGCTCTGACCCCTCCAGGGAACCACTGCCAGGCAGTGGCGGCCAGGGACGGCCGACTTATCCCTCGCCACCGGCTTTGCCGGTGGCGTCCGTATTGATCCGACTATGCAGGTTCCCGTGGACAGCACGCCTCTCGCCAGCCCCTGGTACACCCGTTTTGGCAGTTTCCTCGCGCGCCCCTGGTTGGGCGTGTTGTCGCGCTCGCTTGCCGCCATCGTCGGCGGCTACGCGCTGGCCGCCGCTTCTTCGATGTTCTTCGCCGTGGCCTTGCCCATCGCCCGCAGCCAGGCCGTGCTGACCGGGATGCTGGTCGCCATCGTGCTGTGTGCGTGCGCCGCATTGTGGGCATTCGCGACCCGTAGCGCGCTGCGCGCGTGGGTCGGCATCCTGGTCCCGACCGCGCTGTTGTGGCTGGGTACGCAGTGGCTCGGAGGTGCATCGTGAAGAACGGATTCCGCCAATCGATGGCGTGGCTGCACACCTGGACCGGCTTGCTGGTCGGTTGGTTGCTGTTGCTGATCTTCATGGCTGGCACCGCCAGCTATTACCGCGAGGAGATCAGCCGCTGGATGCGGCCCGAGCTGCCGCGCAGCACAGTCAGTGCCGACGATGCCGCTGGCCGCGCGCTCAGCTTCCTGCAGCACAAGGCGCCGCAGGCCGAGAGCTGGAGTGTCACCCTTCCCGATGCCCGCAACCCGGCGATGCGCATGTTCTGGCGCAATCCGGAATCGATGGTCAAACCGCCAGTCGAGGGCGAGAAGCGTCGCCGTCGTGGCGGTGGCCGCTTTGGTGACGCCACCGTCGATCCCAATACCGGCAACGAAGTCACCGCACGCGAAACCCGCGGTGGTGATTTCTTCTACCGCCTGCATTTCGACCTGCACTACATCCCGGTGATCTGGGCCCGCTATATCGTTGGCTTCTGCGCGATGTTCATGCTGGTGGCGATCATCACCGGTGTGATCACCCACAAGAAGATCTTCAAGGACTTCTTCACCTTCCGCCCGCAGAAAGGCCTGCGTTCGTGGTTGGATTTCCACAACGTCAGCGCGGTGATGGCGCTGCCGTATCACGCGATGATCACCTACACCGGCATCGTCACCTTGATGTTCCTGTACCTGCCGTGGGGGGTGAAATCGGCCTATCCGAACGACGAGGACGCGTTCTTCAGTGAAGCCTTCGCGCGCATGGCCGAAGTCGAATCACCGGCGCAAGGCACGGCGGTGCCCGTGCCGATCCAGCAATTGATGGACAGCGCACGCAAACAGTGGAACGGCGCAGATATCGCTGGCTTCACCGTGTACCGCCCCGGCGCTGCCAATGCCGTTGTCGACATCCAGCAGCGCGATGGCAAACGCCTGTCCATAGACACGCCGTCGCTGCGCTATGACGCAATCAGCGGCCAGTTGCTGGAAGCCAGCCCCGGCGCCGGTGGTGCAACGCAGACACGTGGCGTGATGTACGGCCTGCACCTGGCACGCTTCGCGGACTGGGGACTGCGTGCGCTGTTCTTCCTGTCCGGCTTGATCGGCTGCCTGATGGTAGCCAGCGGCGTCGTGCTGTGGGCAGTGAAGGAGCGGCCCAAGCATGCCAAGTCCGGCAAGACCGGTTTCGGCCTGCGCCTGGTCGATGCCTTGAACATTGGTGCCGTCGCCGGTCTGCCGATCGCCTTCGCCGCTTACTTCTGGGGCAACCGCCTGCTGCCTGTACAACTGGCCGAGCGTTCGGCGGCAGAGGCCAATGTGTTCTTCTGGGCCTGGGGCGCTGCCCTGCTGGCGGCTTTCATCTGGCCCAAGCGGATGATGTGGGCCTGGCAGCTGTATGTCGGCGCAGCCTTGTTCGCGCTGATCCCCCTGCTCAACGCCTTGACCACGAATGCGCATCTTGGCGCGAGCATTGCCGCCAGTGACTGGGTATTGGCCAGCTTCGACCTGTGCATGATCGCCTTCGGCGCGATGCTGGCCTACTGCGGCTGGCGCATGCAGCACTGGCAACCACCGTTGAGCGCTGCCGAGAAGAAGCGCCGGCAACAGGCCGCAGTCGCGGCGGAGGCAAGCGCATGATGCTGCTTGCCCTGGGTTTGTCGTTTGCTGCGTTCGCCGCCTTGTCGTTGGCGATGGAGAAGCATCAGCTGGAGCTGCACGGCAAAAATGGCGCCAGCATTTCGCGTATGCGGCTATGGCGCTGGTTGGGCTGGAGTCTGCTGACGGCTGCGTTCGCGCTGTGTGTGTGGCGCGGTGGCTGGGCGCTGGGGCCGGTGTGGTGGCTGGGGGCGATGACACTCGCCGGCTTGCTGCTGGCGTTCGGGCTGTACCCTTACCGGCCGCGCTGGATTGCGCCGTTGGCGTGGGCGTTGCCGGTCGTGGGGCTGGCAGCAGCAACCCTGCTGTAGAGCCGAGCCATGCTCGGCTGGGACGCTACCAGCCAGGGCGAGAAGCACCCCTCCCCAACCCTCCCCTTCGCCATGCGAAAGGGAGGGAGCAGAAGCGGTAGAGCCGAGCCATGCTCGGCTGTGGCGTTACCTGTAGTGCCGAGCCATGCTCGGCATGGGCTTCACCGGTAAGGCCTCTGCCGAGCATGGCTCGGCACGACGGGTGAAGCCTCTGCCGAGCATGGCTCGGCACTACAGTTGAAGCGCGCCGGCATTACAGCCGGCGCAGTTCCCAGGCGCGGTGGATGCGGGCGTTGCGCTCGAAATCCGGGCCGATGGTCTGTGCGGAAATCTCGCGGCAGATCGCGAACTCGGCAACCGCGTTCTCGTCCAGCTTGAAACGACGGAAGTTGTTGGAGAAGTACAGCACGCCGTCGGAGGTCAAACGATCCATTGCCGCACGCAGCAGGCGCACGTGCTCGCGCTGGATGTCGAAGTCTTCAGCGCGCGCCGAGTTGGAGAAGGTCGGCGGGTCGCAGAAGATCACGTCGTAGCGGTTCTTCTCCGCTTCCAGCCAGGTCACCGCATCGGCCTGCACCAGCGTGTGCTGGCTGCCGCCCTTGCCGTTGAGCGCGAGGTTGTCGGCACACCACTGCAGGTAGGTACCGGACAAGTCCACGCTGGTGGTCGAGCTGGCACCGGCAACCGCGGCTTCCACGCTGGCCACGCCGGTGTAGCAGAACAGGTTGAGGAAGCGCTTGCCACAGGCTTCCTGCGCCATGTGCGTGCGCAGCGGGCGGTGGTCGAGGAACAGGCCGGTGTCCAGGTAATCGAACAGATTCACACGCAGCAGCGCGTTGTTCTCTCGCACCAGAATGAACTCACCGCGCTGTTCGAAACGGCCGTACTTGCTGCCGCCCTTGCCACGCTCGCGCGACTTCAGCGCGACCTGCTCGGCCGGCACCTGGAATACTTCACGGGCCGCAGCGAGCAGTTCGTTGCGGCGGCGGCGCACATCCACGTCCGGAATGGTCGCCGGCGCGGCGTATTCCTGCACATGCAGGAAGGTGCGGTTCTTGCCACCGTCCTCGCGGTAGACGTCGATGGCCGCCGCGTATTCCGGCAGATCGGCGTCGTAGGCGCGGAAGCAGGTGATGCCTTCGCGGTTCAGCCAGTTCTTGAACTTCTTGAGGTTCTTGCGCAGGCGGTTGGCGACCATCTGCGCGCCTTCACTGAGCTCGCGCGGCTGGCCGGCGTTCTCGCGCTCCGGCACGGCAATCGGATCGCAGACGATCAGCGCGCACTCGATGGCGCCATTGAACATCTGGTACTTCTTGGCCGCGCGCAGGCCAGTGGCGAAGGCCAGGTCGGCGCTGCCGCACAGCAGGCTTGCACGCCAGGTCGGCACAGCCCGCTTGAGCGCATCGCCAATACGGCGGTACAGCACGGTGTCGGCGGCCAGACGCTCGTCATACGGCGGGTTGCAGACCACGCAGCCGGTTTCCTGCGGCGGCACCTGCACATCGGCCACGTCGCGCACACCAAACCAGATGGCCTCGCTGACGCCAGCGACCTCGGCATTTTCCTTGGCCGCACGGATGGCCTGCGGGTCGATATCGCTGCCATGGATGACCTGCTTTAGCGCGGCACGACCGACCTGCTCGCGCTCGCGCGCTTCGGCCATCAGTTCCTTCCACTGCGCTTGGTCGAAACCGCGCCAGCGGCTCGGCGGGATGCTGCCATGGCGCTGCAGGCCCGGCGCAACATCGGCGGCCATCAAGGCGCCTTCGATCAGCAAGGTACCGCTGCCGCACATCGGGTCGAGCAGGCCACCGCCTTCGGCGTGGATCTTCGGCCAGTTGGCGCGCAGCAGCACGGCGGCGGCCAGGTTCTCCTTCAGCGGCGCGTCGTTCTGCGCCATGCGCCAGCCGCGGCGGTGCATCGGGCCACCGCCGAGGTCGATCGAGATCGTGGCCCGGCCCTTGCGCAGCGACAGGTTGATGCGCACGTCCGGGAACTCGACGTTCACCGACGGCCGCTCCATGCCCTGGTCACGCAGGCTGTCGACCACGCCGTCCTTGACCCGCTGCGCGGCAAAGCGCGCATGGGTGATGGCGGTACCGGATACATGCGCGTCTACCGACAAGGTCAGCTCGGGGGTGATGTGCTGGTCCCACGGCATCGCCGCCACGCCCTGATACAGCGAGTTCTCGTCCGGGCAATCGAATTCCTGCAGCGGCCACAGCACGCGGCTGGCCAGGCGCGACCACAGCACCACGCGCTGCGCATCGCGCAGTTCGCCCTCGGCATTGACGCCGGAAATGGTGGCGGTCGCCCGCGGCAGGCCCATCGCCAGCAGTTCGTCGGCGAGCAGGTATTCGAGGCCCTTGGCGCAGGAAACAAAGAAATTCACGGGAGATATCAACTTTCAGAAAGGGAATCAGGCCAGCCAGACGGGCGGGCACGGCGGCCGGCCCCGGGGCATCCAGAGGGTCTATTGTAGGCAGTTGCCCGTCGCGCCGTCGGATTCAGCCGACGGCCGCGTTCACAAACCGCGCAGCAAGGCCTCAAAGGCCTGGCAGGACGCATCCACATGCCGCATCAGGCGGTGGCCGTCGTTGACCAGCAGCAGCCGCGCTTTGCGCTCGGCGGCCCAGGCGATGACATCGGCGGCCGGGATCAGCTCGTCGTTCCAGGCGTGGACCACGCTGATCGACACCGCCGCGGCATCCAGCGCCGGCATCGGCCCCATCGTGGTCGGCGGCACCATCAGGAACAGCCCGGCAACCGGCACCTGCAGCGAGGTGATGGCCGAGATATAGGCGCCCAGGCTGGACCCGGCCAGCACCAGCGGGCCGCGTGCAGCCATTTCAGCCGCCCGCTCGATCAGCCGCTGCAGCCGCGCCGGCACGTCGCCAACCCGGCTGATCTCGCTTCTGGCATCCAGATCGGTGTAGTCCGGGCGCTCATGGCTCCAGCCCAGGCGTTCGGCAATCTCAGCCAGCGCGGTGACCTTGGTGGCGTCCGGGCCGCTCTCGAAGCCGTGCGACAGAATGCAGTGGCCGCGGCTCATGACTGGCGGCAAGTCGTGGGGGAATTCATGCGTGAATGCTAGCATCCACGCATGCACCTGCCGCCCCCCATCATTGCCAAGCCGCTGCCCTACGAGCACCAGTTGGCGCAGCGCAAGCCCGCCGATATCGACCTGGTGGTGATCCATTGCACCGAGCTGCCGGACCTGGCCACGGCGCGCGAGTACGGTGAGCGTGCGCTCTACGACAATGGCAGCGGCAACAGCGGCCATTACTACATCGACCGCGATGGCAGCATCCAGCAATACATCGCGCTGGACCGCGTCGCCCACCACGTGCGCGGCATCAATCCGCGCTCGATCGGCATCGAGCTGGTCAACCGCGGGCGCTGGCCGAACTGGTTCGACTCCAACAACCAGGCCATGAGCGAGCCTTACCCGGAAGCACAGATCGCCGCCTTGGTGAGGTTGCTGGAATGGCTGCCGCAGGCAGTACCGTCGCTGCGTTACATCGCCGGCCATGAGCAGTTGGACACGGCCCTGGAACCGGCCAGCGACAACCCCAGCGTCAACGTGCAGCGCAAACTCGATCCGGGCCCGATGTTCCCGTGGGAACTGGTACTGCGCGCGATTGATCTGCAGCAGCTGCCGGACTAAGCAACTCCCCGGCAGTCGCTTACTGCGGCAGGTACTGGAACTTCTCGCCAGCCGTCACCGCAAGATCCAGGCGATTGATGGCCGGCGCGATCGGGCACACCACGTGCGGGGTGAACGCGCAGGGCGGGTTCTCGGCGCGATTGAAGTCCAGCTGCACCACGCCATCGGTGGGCATGGCCGCGTAGAGGTAACGCGCACCACCATAGGTTTCGCGGCCGCTGGTGCGGTCCGACAGCAGGAAGAACAAACGCCGTGATGGCGGCGCGGCCTCATCCAACACCGGCTGCAGCGTGTAGCTGCGCCCATTGACCTCGAACACCGCTTCGCCCGGCACGACGGCCGGCAACGGGGTGCCGATCGAGGTCAACAAGACTGCCTGCTTGGGCGCTGGGAACGGCCGCCATTGCGCCTTGATGTTCCATTTCGGGTCGACCGGGAAGTGCTCGATGGCGGTGAATTCCAGGCGCCGCGGCGACTGCGGGTCGCGATAGCGCCACCCCAGGATGCTGCCGGTGCGCACCAGATAGAACTCCGAATCACCCACTTGAACGCGACTGGCCTCGCTCACATGGGCCACACCGGGGACCAGAACCGCCCGCTCCAGCGGCTGACCGTTGATCCGGGCACCCGCGCGACTACCTGCGGTGAAGATGGCCTCACCGTCGCGGTCCACCTGCAGGAAACCCAGATCTGCGGGGCCACTGGGCAACACCACATCATTGGCCGCGGCACTGCCCACCCGGTAAGCGCCGGCCTTGAGCCGCCCCGAGCCGGTATAGCTGAGCCAGCCCTCGGGCGCGCGCAGTTGCGCCAGACGCTGCGTCCGCCACTGTTCAACCTCGCGCAGATATTGACGCACCGCATCGCCGGACAAGCCGTTGCCTGGCGCATTGCAAGCACCAAGAACCACCATCACCAGCACTACGCCTAGCCATTTCAATGAACGCACGCTTCCCCCGAAGCATTCATACCCATCGGCACCGCGCCCACTCGCGGCGTACTGATCACTCAACGTGTGGCGACCGGTCGGCCTGCATCGCTGGACCAACCACTCCAGGAATCACTGAATACACGCAGCCCAGGCAAACCCGCATGCGCAAACGCCAAGGCCAGATGACAGGCGGTGACACCCGAACCACACATCACCGCCATCTGCGTCGGTGCCTGTCCGGACAACAGCGGCTCCAACTCGGCATGCAGTTCCTGCGCCGGACGGAAACGACCATCACGCAGATTCATGCCGAACGGTCGGTTCAGCGCGCCGGGTACATGCCCGGCTACCCGATCCAGGGGCTCGACTTCGCCGCGGTAACGTTCACCTGCACGCGCGTCCAGCAACCATGCCGGCGTCTGCGACAAGCGCGACTGCACCTCATCGGCACTGACTACCTGGGTCATGTCGAACTGACCGGGATAGGCCGGCAATGCAGGCACCACAACCGGGGTCGCATCAACCGCGTACCCTGCCGCCTGCCAAGCGGCCAGACCACCATCGAGCACGGCGACCTTGCGATGGCCGATCAGGCGCAGCAGCCACCAGAGGCGCGCCGCCGCCATGCTGCCATCGGCCGCATCGTAGACCACCACCTGGGTATCGGGCGCAATGCCCCAGTGTCCCAGACGCGCTGCAAAGACCTCGCTTTCCGGCAACGGGTGTCGGCCATGCCCCTGCTTGCCCATGTCCGACAGATCGTTCTCCAGATCCGCATGGAGCGCACCGGGAATATGTGCGGCAGCGTAGCCAGCGGCACCTGCCTGCTTGTCCGCCAATGAATAGCGCGCATCCATCACCCGCACCGCGGTGCTGGCGGTGGCGCGGGCATCGACCACGCGCAATTCGGGCTGTGCCAGGGCATTGGCCAGCTCCGCTACATCCACCAGCGTGGTCCACGAAACGCCAACCTGGCTCATGCCACCTGCTCCAAACGACGACGAAGGTTGTAGAGGATGGCTGCGGTCGCGCCCCAGATGCGCTGCCCGGGCCAGCTGTACTCCATGACATGACGGACACGCCCGCAATGCTCGATATCCACCTGGCGCAGATTGGCCGGGTCCATCAGGTAATCCAGTGGCACCTCGAACACCTCGGCCACTTCACCGGGTTCGGGACGTGCGATGAACGCCGGGTCCACGACCGCGACCACCGGCGTCACCCGGAACCCGGTGATGGTGATGAACGGGTCCAGATAGCCCAAGGCCAGTACCTGGCTGCGCGGCAGGGCGATTTCTTCGTCGCTCTCGCGGAGCGCAGCTGCCAGCGGATTGCGGTCCAGGGTCTCGATGCGGCCCCCGGGAAACCCGACTTGACCGCCATGGTTGCGCAGCGCTTCGGTACGACGGGTCAAGATCACCTGGGTGCCCTGCGCGCGCGGCACCAGTCCGGCGAGCACCGCCGCTTCCACCGGCGGACCGGGCGGCAACAGGTCCTCCAGCTCCGAGCGGTTCCAGCCCGGCCCGGTTGGCGTCTGGGTCAGTGGCATCAAGGCCTGCTGCAGCCGATCACGCCCCTGCAGTTGCTCGGCAAACGCCTGCGCCTGGCGTGCGCGCCTTGGAAGTTCCTGCGTCATTACCCGCCGGCGCTCGTCCTCGCTCATGCGCATCCAGGCACCGATCTCGGCGCCATTGCGCCAGCAACCACGGCAATAGCCCTGCTCATCAAGCGCGCAGATGCCAATACAGGGGCTGGAGATGACACGAGCAGGTGCATCCATCAATTCCGACATCACGCTAGCGTAACGCGAGGCGCACTTCCGGACCAGTTATCCCCCTTTGTCAGCAGGGGATTTGTCCAGTCCTGATGACAAATCAGGCACAAACGGCCACGCCAATCCAGCGGGCCCGGATGACGCTTAGGCCCATTCATTATGTGATCTTCATCAAACTATGGTTGAGCTGCGGTTCATCTCCGGGCACACTCCAATTGCCGACAGGGGGAACACGAACCATCCAATGCGCGTGACGCGCGTTCGATCAGCGTGGCTGTGGGACGCCTGCCTCGCACGCATATGGATGGAGCCTTATCGCTTTTCACTCTGTAAGCGGAGCTCGGAAATGAGAATGGCAAAACCTTCCTTGTTGTTATCGGCGCTGGCACTGTCCGCCAGCCTTTCAGTACAGGCCCATGAGCCGCCAACGGACGGCAACCCAAGCACCCCTACCGAAAGCGGCATGGTAGCCGGCATCGATGCCAAGACCGGCAAGCTGCGCAAACTCACCGATACCGAGATCCGCGCGCTTTCCGAAAAGGCAAACGCAATGCCTTCGGCAAGCCGCAGCGCCGCCGGCACCAATGCCGCCTGGGCACGCATTCCACAGACCGGCACCGATGCCGCCAAGACCATCCGCCTGCAGAGCAACGGCATGAGCACCGCCGACCTGCCGCTGTCCGCGTTGAGCTCATTGAGCGTCGAACGCGATGCCAACGGTGAAGTACAGATTCTGGAGAACGGCGCACCGCTTTCGCATGGTCGACAGGAGGTGTCCGAATGAAGACGCTGCTGCTTTCCGCCGTCATCGGCGGCGCCGTGCTCGGCGCATCGGCCAACGCCGCCATCATCACTCCGATCAACCAGGATCCCGCAGGCAAGGGCCTGAACGACACCACCGTGCGCGCGCCTGAAGGCGGCAACCCCGGCAAGACAGTCGGTGAACAACGCCGCATCGTCTATCAATTCGCCGCCGATCTATGGGGCGCGGTGCTGCAGAGCGACGTGGAGACCTTTGTCGGTGCCAGCTTCCAGGACCTGACCTGCACCGCGACCGGCGGCACCCTCGGCTCGGCCGGCGCCTCCTGGATCGCAACCACGCCGCCCACCGCCACCGAACTGGGCATGATGTACCACGCCCCGCTCGCCAATGCCCTCAACGGCAGCCGCATCACCATCAGCAGTTCCGGCACCGATATCACCAGCCGCTTCAACGCCAATCTTGGCGGCAGCAACCCGGACGGCACGCCATGCATGACCGGCTCGGGCTGGTACTACGGACTGGACGGCAAAGCGCCCGCCAACCTGATCAGCTTCCTCGACGTGGTGATGCATGAGATCGGCCACGGCCTGGGCTTCTCCGGCTTCGTCGGCTACACCACCGGCCGACTGGGCGAGCGTGCCGGCATTCCGCAGTACTACGGGTATTCGGACGTCTATACCGAGAACGCGTTCGACAACCTGTCCGGCAAGCGCTTCACCGAGCCCACGATGACCAACGCGCTGCGCGCAACGTCGGTCAAGACCCGCGGCGCTCCGGCATGGAACGGTGCAACCACCAAGGCGCAGACGCCCCTGTGGCTTGATCCTGCGGTGGTGCTGTCGGTCAACGGCAGCGGCCTGGTCACGCAGTTCTACGGCACCGCATCCTTTGGCCCGCCGGCCACTCCGGCCAACTTCGCTGGCGCGGTTGTCGTCGCCAACGATGGCACCGGTGCCGACACCGCCGACGGCTGCGAAGCAATTCCCGCCGGCAGCCTCAGCGGCAAGGTTGCCTACGTCAATCGCGGCGGCTGCGCATTCGAGATCAAGGCAGCCAATGCGCAGGCGGCAGGCGCGGTCGCAGCGATCATCGGCAACGTCGCCAGTTCCGGCGATCCGGGCACCGCGCCGGGCATGGCCGAAGACGCCAGCGTCAACGCCACCATCCCAACGCTTAGCGTCAACCTCACCGATGCCAATCAGATCAAGGCAGCGGCACAGGCGGGCACGGCGTTGACCGCAAGCCTGGGCCAGGTAGCCGGCCGCTATGCCGGTGCCGATGCCAGCGGGCGTCCGCTGCTGTATGCACCGGCCATCGTTGCCAGCGGCTCTACCTTCTCGCACTTCGAGAGTGTGCTGGTACCCGACGCGTTGATGGAACCGGCCAACAGCCCCAACACCGACGCGGGCCGCATGGTCGACCTGACCTTGGCGGTATTCGTCGACCAGGGTTGGGACTTGAACGCTGGCACGGCGCGCATCGGCAGCTGCGATACGGGCGTGAAACTGTTCAAGAACCCGGGCTTGATCGCCGGTGCCAATGTGCAGGCCCAGGATCG
>QFOV01000309.1 GCA_003248565.1 Stenotrophomonas sp. | reverse complement strand
CCGTCGCTGCTTCAGCTACGCCATGGACCGGCCGATGCTGAACTTCTACGCCTATCTGTCGGCACGCTGGCAGGTGAAGAAGGCCACGTACAAGAACATACCGATCGAGATCTACTACGACGCCAAGCATCCGTACAACGTGGACCGGATGATCGAAGCGGTGCAGAAGTCACTCACCTACTACGAGGCAAACTTCAGCCCATATCAGCACAAACAATTCCGCGTAATTGAGTTCCCCAGCTATGCCGGCAGCTTCGCTCAGGCGTTTGCCAATACGATTCCCTACTCGGAGTCGATCGGTTTCATCGCTGACCTGCGTGACAAGGACGATGTTGACTATGTGTTCTATGTCACCGCGCATGAAGCCGCTCATCAGTGGTGGGCACATCAGGTAATCAGTGCAAACGTCCAAGGGGCGACGATGCTGACCGAGTCGTTGTCGCAATACTCGGCCCTGATGGTGATGGAGAAGGAATATGGTCGCGGCCATATGCGTCAGTTCCTGAAGGACGAACTGG
The DNA here is from genome assembly GCA_003248565.1 of Stenotrophomonas sp. GTDB lineage: Bacteria > Pseudomonadota > Gammaproteobacteria > Xanthomonadales > Xanthomonadaceae > Stenotrophomonas. Next base: position 3,248 of record QFOV01000309.1, on the reverse strand, counting down.
ATCGTTACTTGGCCGAACGCGGTAGCGAAGACGTCGAGGAGCAGCCTCTCTATCGCAACGAGAACCAGCAGTACATCCACTATCGAAAGGCTTCGCTGGTGTTCTACCGCCTGCGCGAGGAAATGGGCGAGGACGCTTTGAATCGTGCCCTGTCCCGCTTCATCCAGGCCAAGGCCTTCCAGCAACCGCCGTATACCACCTCGGCCGAACTGCTGGAGTTCATCCGCGCCGAAGCCAAGCCCGAGCAGCAGGGTCTGATCACCGACCTGTTCGAAAAGATCAGCTTCTACGACAACCGCGTGGTCGAGGCCAACGCCAGGAAGCGTGCGGACGGCCGCTACGACGTGACCCTGCAGCTGCATGCGGACAAACGCTATGCCGACGGCATGGGCAAGGAGACCGCAGGCACGCTGGACGACTGGATCGAGGTCGGCGTATTCGCCAAGGGCGCCTCCGGCAAGGAGCGCGATGAGAAGGTGCTGTATCTGCAGCGCCATCACATCACCGCCGCCGCACCCAGCATCACCGTCACCGTGGACCAGAAACCCGATGAGGCCGGCTTCGACCCGTACAACAAGCTGATCGACCGGGTTTCGGCCGACAACCGCAAGCGGGTGACGGTGCAGTAAGCGACATTCAAGCGACGCCCGGCTTGAGCCCGTCTCCCGTCTCCCGTTCACGGGAGAGGGGTTGGGGTGAGGGCAGCTTTTGAAGCATTACCGGGAAAGCCCCTGCCGAGCATGGCTCGGCACTACAGCTCCCGCCCCTGCTCAAAGCCCCTCTCCCGCTGGCGGGGTGAAGGAGGGGCGTGTACGAACCACTGGTTCGTGCCCATTCTGAACGACCTTGCGCTGGCGCAAGGGCTGGGGCGCGGAGCGGGGGTTGGGGTGAGGGCGGCTTTTGAGGCATTACCGGGAAAGCCCCTGCCGAGCATGGCTCGGCACTACACATCGAAAATCTGCTGCACTGCGGATTCCGTACGGGACCGAATGCGGTTACATTCGGCCCGTAACAGCGCCGCCGGCAGCTGACCAAACCCACCCTGGGAGGGGACACATGCGTACGACTTTCAAAACCCTGTTGCTGGCCCTGCCGCTGCTGGCCGCCGGTTTCTCCGCCAGCGCCAGTGACAGCGCAGCGGGCCGCTGGCGCACCATCGATGACGAAACCGGCCGAGTGAAGTCCATCGTCGAGATCAGCCAGGCCGCCAATGGCACCCTCAGCGGCAAGGTGCTGCAGGTACTGCAGTCCGAGCAGGGCCCGCATCCGGTCTGCAACAAATGTGAAGGCGCCAACAAGGGCAAGCCGATCGAAGGCATGACCATCCTCTGGAATGTCCGTCCGGACGGCGCCAACAAGTGGGCCAACGGCACCATCCTGGACCCGGCCAAGGGCAAGACCTACAGCTCCAAGGTCGCCCTGGTGGACAACGGTCGCAAGCTGGATGTCTCCGGCTGCATCGCCTTCATCTGCCGCACCCAGACCTGGCTGCGCGACCAGTAAGCCGCTCAAAGCCCCTCTCCCTCCGGGAGAGGGGTTGGGGTGAGGGGAAGCTTTTAGCCACGCAAAGTCAAAATCTCCCCCTCATCCGCCCTCCGGGCACCTTCTCCCGTAAACGGGAGAAGGGAAAGATCAGCAGCCCCGGCCTCCCGGGGCTGCTTCTTTCCGGCCATGCGATAATCCCCGGTCCCCTGCCGCAAATCATCGCCATGACCCGCAACGCCCTAGTCACCAATGCCCTGCCCTACGCCAACGGCCCGCTGCACCTCGGCCACCTGGTGGGTTACATCCAAGCCGACATCTGGGTGCGTGCGCGGCGAATGATGGGCGAGAAGGTCTGGTACGTCTGCGCCGATGACACCCACGGCACGCCGATCATGCTGGCCGCGGAGAAGGCCGGGGTGACCCCGGAAACCTTCATCGCCAATATCCAGGCTGGCCATGAGCGCGATTTCGCCGCCTTTGGCGTGGATTTCGACCACTACGACTCGACCAACTCGGCCACCAACCGCGAGCTGACCGAGGCGCTGTACGCCAAGCTCGACGCTGCCGGCCATATCAGCCGTCGTTCGGTGGCGCAGTTCTACGACCCGGCCAAGGGCATGTTCCTGCCCGACCGCTACATCAAGGGCACCTGCCCGAACTGCAAGTCGCCCGACCAGTACGGCGACAACTGCGAAGTCTGTGGCGCCACCTACGGCCCGACCGACCTGATCGAGCCGAAGTCGGTGGTGTCCGGCGCTACCCCGGAAATGCGTGATTCGGAGCATTACTTCTTCGAAGTCGGCCGTTTCCAGGAGTTCCTGCGCGAATGGCTGGGCGGCGACGTGGCCCTGCCGGGCGTCAAGGCCAAGCTGGCCGAGTGGCTGGATGCCGAGGGCGGCCTGCGCGCGTGGGACATCTCGCGTGACGCGCCCTACTTCGGCTTCGAGATCCCCGGCGCACCGGGCAAGTACTTCTACGTGTGGCTGGACGCGCCGATCGGCTACCTGTCCAGCTTCAAGAACCTGTGTGCCAGGACCGGCGACGACTTCGACGCCGTGCTCGCCGCCGACAGCAACACCGAACTGCACCACTTCCTCGGCAAGGACATCGTCAACTTCCACGGCCTGTTCTGGCCGGCGGTGCTGAAGGGCAGCGGCCTGCGCACCCCGACCAAGCTGCACGTCAACGGTTACCTGACCGTGGACGGCGCCAAAATGAGCAAGTCGCGCGGCACCTTCATCATGGCCCGCACCTACCTGGATGCCGGTCTGGCACCGGAAGCACTGCGCTATTACTTCGCAGCCAAGTCCTCCGGTGGCGTCGACGATCTGGATCTGAACCTGAGCGACTTCACCGCCCGCGTGAACGCCGATCTGGTCGGCAAGTTCGTCAACCTGGCCAGCCGCTGCGCCGGCTTCATCGCCAAGCGCTTCGACGGCAAGCTGGCCGACGCGCTGCCGGACCAGGCCCAGTACGATCGCTTCATCGCTGCGCTGGCTCCCATTCGGGAGGCCTATGAGCGCAACGACGCCGCTGCCGCCATCCGCCTGACCATGGCGCTGGCCGATGAAGCCAACAAGTACATCGACGACACCAAACCGTGGGTGATTGCCAAGCAGGAAGGCGCCGACGCCGAACTGCAGGCGGTCTGCACCCAGGGCTTGAACCTGTTCCGCGTGCTGGTCACTGCCCTCAAGCCGGTGCTGCCGGCCACGGCACTGCAGGCCGAGAGCTTCCTCAACGCCCCGGTCCATGGCTGGGAC
>QFOV01000308.1 GCA_003248565.1 Stenotrophomonas sp. | reverse complement strand
TGCGCCTTCAATAGACGGATCACGCCCTTGGTATGCAGCAGCTCGCTCATGCGCATGCCCAGCGCCTCGCGGAACACGGCTTTATCAAGCCCGCTGCGGCCACCAACCTCCTTCACCAGGCTGTCCTCCACCCATTGCAGCATCACTTCGCTGCGCAGGTGCTCGATGCCCTTGCGCGCCCAGCGTTGCGGCATGCTTTCGCCACTGAGCATGCTCATGTCGGCCAGCCGATGTTCACTCAGATAGGACTCCACGGCCATGCACGCGGCATCGTGCGCGGTGACATCATCGCGCAGCATTGCCTCCAGCTCCGGCGTATCCAGCGACCGCCCGAACTCCACCAGCCAGTGCTCGGTCGCAGCCTGCAGATGTGGCTGGAAGTGATCGATCTGTTTGTACAGCGCACGCTGCCCACCCGCAACCAACCCAATCTGCAACCCAATGAAGGCAAACAGCAGCGGCAACACCACCACATAGCTGGCAATCAGCCAGTGATGCCAACGCCGTCGTCGGGCAAGGCCACCCCTTCGCGCCAGAGCGATCCACACTGCCACACCCAAGGCCAGCCCAAGAACCGCTCCAAGCAATGAGCCACCGATCAAATCCAGCACGCTCAGCCCATTCCAGAATTCCATTGCCCAATATTGCGCGTCCTGCACCACATGCTCCCCATTCGTCCGCAGTGCCCAGAAGGGTAGACACAAACCCGTGGACCGAGAATACAAGTGTCTGATTTCTACGGACGGCAAAAAGCAAAACTGCTACGTGCATGCACAGTCAGCGACGAGGGCACAGTTACAGCCGCGGCGGCAAAACAGACAACGCCCCTTGCGGGGCGTTGTCGTCAATCACTTGCGAACCTTGCTGGAACCGGGACAGTTGCCGCACGCGCTACGCGCAGCAGCTTCAATTGCCGGCTCAGGCCACCGTCGAAGAACGCAGCGCAGCGATGCGCTCTTCCAGCGGCGGATGGCTCAGGAACAGCTTCTTGGCAGTGGAACCGGCAATACCAAATGCTGCAATCTGGGTCGGCAAGGTGCTCTGGCCGTGGTTGAGCTTCAAGCGCTCCAGTGCGGCGATCATCTTCTGGCGACCCGCCAGCGACGCACCGCCGTGGTCGGCGCGGAACTCGCGACGGCGCGAGAACCACATCGCGATCATCGTTGCGAACAGGCCGAACACCATCTCAAGCACGAACACGATGATGTAGTACGCAAAACCACGGCCGCCGCCTTCGCGATTGCCCGACAGCGCACTGTCGATGATGCCGCCTACCACACGCGCCAGCACGATGACGAAGGTGTTCAACACGCCCTGCAGCAGCGCCATGGTGATCATGTCGCCATTGGCGACGTGGGCGATTTCATGGCCCAGCACTGCCTCGGCCTCGTCCTCGCTCATGTTGTGCAACAGGCCGGTGGACACCGCCACCAGTGCGTTGTTGCGGTTGGCGCCGGTCGCAAAGGCATTGATCTCCGGAGCGTCGTACACCGCCACTTCCGGCATGCCGATGCCGGCCGCCTTGGCCTGCCGGGCCACGGTGTCCAGCAGCCAGCGTTCGGTCTGGTTGCGCGGCTCGGTGATGACGACCGCGCCGGTGCCGCGCTTGGCCATGAACTTGGACAGCAGCAACGAGATGATCGAGCCACCGAAGCCAAAGATGGCTGCCATGACCAGCAAGCCGCTCATCTGCGAGGAGTTCACGCCCAGGATGGACATGACGACGCTGGCCAGGATCAGCACAGCAACGTTGGTCAGAAGAAACAGCCCGATACGGGTAAACATGGGAAACAGATCCATAAGGATTGGAGATGGAGGCAATTTGCGGCGCAGACAGCTTGAATTCAAGCATTAATCTGACCGACGATTCAGTTTCGATGCCAGCTATTCCCTACCGCGGCCGCTTTGCGCCCTCCCCGACCGGCCCTTTGCACCTGGGCTCCATGCTGGCCGCCTTCGGCAGCTGGTTGCTGGCCCGCCATGCCGGTGGCCAATGGCTGGTGCGCGTGGAGGACGTAGACCCCCCTCGTGAAGTCCCCGGCGCGGTCGATTCACAGCTGGCCACGCTCAGCGCGTTCGGACTGACGTCGGACTTGCCGGTGCAATTCCAGAGCCAGCGCAACGCCCTTTACCAGGCAGCCATCGAACAACTGCTGGATCAGGGCAAGGCCTTTGCCTGCCACTGCAGCCGCGCCGACCTCGCCAGCCAGGGCGGCATCCACCGCCGCTGCGCTGCCAGCCAGCAGCGCCCGCAACCAGCAATCCGTCTACGCGTGGCCGACGGCAGCCACGTCAGCTTCGACGACGCCCTGCAGGGCCGGCAGCAACAGGACGTGGACCGCGACGTCGGCGATGTGGTCCTGCTTCGCGCCGATGGTTATTGGGCCTATCAGCTGGCCGTGGTGGTGGACGACGCCGAGCAGGGCATCACCCACGTGGTACGTGGCGCTGACCTGATCGACTCCACTGCCCGGCAGATCCTGCTGCAGCAGGCGCTGTGCCTGCCCACCCCGCACTATCTGCACCTGCCGTTGCTGCTGGACAGTGCCGGACAGAAGCTGTCCAAGTCGCAGGCCGCCATCCCCGTGGACAGCGCCCAGCCCCTGCCCGTGCTGCGCTGGCTGTGGGCGGCATTGGGCCAACCGCCGCCTGCCCTGGATGCTGCAACCAGCGTTGCCGAGGCGCTGCAGCACGCGGCAGCCGCCTTCGAGCCGACCCGGCTGCAAAAAACCTCGCTTCTGGCCCCGCTGCAGCCCCCGGGTTGAGCGCAGTTTCATTAGAATCGGGGGCTGCCCTGCACATCTGCCCTGGAGTTGAGCCCATGACATCGCGCGTCGCACTGGTCACCGGTGGTACCGGCGGCATCGGTACTGCCATCTGCCAACGTCTGGTCGATCAAGGGCACCGCGTCGCCACCAACTTCCGCAACGCAGAAAAGGCGCAGCAGTGGCAGCAGACCATGCGCAGCAAGGGCTATGACATCGCATTGTTCGAAGGCGACGTAGCGCACCCGGACAGCGGCCGCGCCCTGATCCAGGCCGTCGAGGCCGGGCTGGGGCCGGTAGAGATCCTGGTAAACAACGCCGGCATCACCCGCGACACCACCTTCCACCGGATGAGCCCGGAACAGTGGCATGAGGTGATCAACACCAACCTCAACTCCGTGTTCAACGTCACCCGCCCAGTGATCGAAGGCATGCGCAAGCGCGGCTGGGGCCGGGTAATCCAGATCAGCTCGATCAACGGCCTCAAGGGCCAGTACGGGCAGGCCAACTACGCCGCCGCCAAGGCCGGCATGCATGGCTTCACCATCTCCCTGGCGCGCGAGAACGCCGGCTTCGGCATTACCGTCAACACCATCTCGCCGGGCTATGTGGCCACCGACATGGTGATGGCCGTACCCGAGGAAGTCCGGGCAAAGATCATTGCCGACATTCCCACCGGGCGCCTGGGCAAGCCGGAGGAGATCGCCTACGCGGTCGCCTTCCTGGTTGCCGAGGAAGCCAGCTGGATCACCGGCTCGAATCTGGACATCAACGGTGGTCACCACATGGGCTGGTGACAGCCTTCGCCATGTTGCACAACATGGCGATTCATGTTGCGCAACAAACCCAGCCTTCTCCGACGCTTGCAACCTGTACTTTTGGCGGTTGCAAGCCCTGCTGCACTGCGCCATGCTGCGCACCTACCGTGACGAGTGACTGCTTAATGGCTGCGACCCGCATCATCAAGAAGTATCCGAATCGCCGGCTCTACGACACCGAGATTTCCAGCTACATCACCATCGAAGACGTCCG
>QFOV01000307.1 GCA_003248565.1 Stenotrophomonas sp. | reverse complement strand
AATTCGCCGGCCAGCACCGGGGTCAGCGGCAGGCCTTCGGCCGCCAATGGCGCCTGGACCGGCGCAACCGGGGCCGCCAGCACCGGAAAAACCGGCAGGGAAAGCAACAGAACGGTGCATATGCGATTGAATACGGGCATCTGACGCAACCGGGCCGTAAAATGGCGGCCTTCAACAGCCAGCAGCTTATCGCAAGCAACTGAACAGATGACCCTGTGGGTGCTCGGACTGAATCACCAGACTGCGCCGGTAGAACTGCGCGAACGCGCTGCCTTTGGCGGAGACGCCCTGCCGCGCGCGATGGATTCATTGCGGCAGACCCCGCAACTGGCCGAGGCGGTGCTGCTGTCCACCTGCAACCGCACCGAGTTGTATGCCGTTGCCGAGGACAGCAAGGCCTTGAGCCACTGGCTGGAGCACCACGCCGGCAGCCTGCAGGGCTACCTCTACCAGCACAGCGACGCTGAGGCCGTGCGCCATCTGTTCCGGGTCGCCACTGGCCTGGACTCGATGGTGCTGGGCGAGCCGCAGATCCTGGGCCAGGTGAAAGATGCCTGGGCGCTGGCCCACGACAGCGGCGCAATCGGGCAACAATTGGACCGGTTGTTCCAGCAGACCTTCTCCGTGGCCAAGCGTGCCCGCACCGACACCCGCGTCGGCGCCAATCCAATCTCGGTGGCTTCCACCGCGGTGCGGCTGGCGCAGGACTCGTTTGCGCGCATGGACGAATCCACCGTGCTGCTGGTCGGCGCCGGCGAAACCATGGAGCTGGTCGCCAAGCATCTGAGCGATGCCAAGGTGAAGCGCCTGCTCATCGCCAACCGCACCCTGGCCAATGCCCAGGACCTGGCCAGCCGGCACGGCGGCGTGGCGCTGCCCTTGACCGAGCTGGAGCGCCATCTGGGCGAAGCCGACGTGGTGTTCTCGGCCACCGCCGCGCGCGAGCCGGTGATCCTGCACCGCCAGGTCGCCAACGCGTTGCGCCTGCGCCGGCACAAGCCGATGCTGCTGTTCGACCTGGCCGTGCCGCGCGATATCGACGCCGAGGTTGGCACGCTGGCCGACGCCTACCTGTACACCGTGGATGACCTGGAACGGGCCGTGGAAGAAAACCGCCGCGGCCGCCGCGAGGCCGCCGCCGAGGCCGAATCCATCATCGACCTGCAGGTCACCCGTTACCTGGAGAACCTGCGCGCCACTCGCCTGCAGGCGCCGATCCGGCAACTGCGCGCGTTCGGCGAGGCCACCCGCGCCGAATTGCTGGCCAAGGCCCGGCAACAGCTGGCCCATGGCAAACTGCCCGACGAAGTACTGGAGCAGTTGGCGCACGGCCTGACCAACCGCCTGCTGCATCCGCCCACCGCCGCCCTGCGCCAAGCCGCGCAGGATGGCGATACCGATCTCACCCGCGCCGCCGAGCGCCTGTTCCCGGCCACCCCCGGGTATCACCACCCCGCTGCGAGGAATGATGACGCCGACCCTGCGCCGTAAGCTGCTGGCACTGGCCGAGCGCCGAGAAGAACTGGAACGCCTGCTTTCCGACCCCGATGTGGTCGCCGACAACGAGCGTTTCCGCAATTTTTCCCGCGAGTTCTCGCAACTGGAACCCATCGCCACTGCATTGGCGAACGAAACCCGAGCGCTGGAAGACCTGGCCTCGGCCGAAGCCATGCGCAACGACCCGGAACTGCGCGAGCTGGCCGAGGAAGAAATCAGCGCTGCCCAGGCCCGCCTGCAGGCATTGGACGAGGAACTGGCGCTGCTGCTGGTGCCGCGTGACCCGCGCGATGAAGGCAACCTGTTCCTGGAAGTGCGCGCCGGCACCGGCGGCGACGAGGCGGCGATTTTTGCCGGCGACCTGTTCCGCATGTACGCCCGCTATGCCGAGCGCCAGGGCTGGAAGGTGGAAATCGAATCCGACAACCCCGGCGAACACGGCGGCTACAAGGAAATCGTGGCACGCGTTGTTGGCCGCGGCGCCTACTCCAAGCTGAAGTTCGAATCCGGCACGCACCGCGTGCAGCGCGTGCCGGCCACCGAATCGCAGGGCCGCATCCACACCTCGGCAGCGACGGTGGCGATCATCCCCGAAGCCGACGATGTCGAAGACGTGGTGATCAACCCGGCGGATCTGAAGGTGGACACGTTCCGTTCCTCCGGCGCCGGCGGTCAGCACGTCAACAAGACCGAGTCGGCTATCCGCATCACCCACGTCCCCACCGGCGTGGTGGTGGAATGCCAGACCGAGCGCAGCCAGCACGCCAATCGCGACAAGGCGATGAAGCGACTGAAGGCGCAGCTGCTGGATGCCGAACGCAGCAAGCAGGCCGCAGCCCAGGCCGAGTCGCGCCGCCTGCAGGTAGGCAGTGGCGACCGCAGCCAGCGCATCCGCACCTACAGCTTCCCGCAGGGCCGCATCACCGACCACCGCGTCGAAGGCCTTACCTTGTATGACCTGCCCAACATCATCGAAGGCGGCCTCGACGACCTGATCGCACGCCTGCAGCACGAACACCAGGTGGATGAGCTGGCACGTTTGGCTGAAGGGACCTGAGGCCCAGCTCTCGCCCCTGCGTATAGCGCAGGCTTTTCTCCCTCCCTTATGCGAAGCATAGGGGAGGGCTGGGGAGGGGTAGCTTTGGCTTTGGCTTTGGCTTTGGCTTTGGGTTTGGCTTTGGCTGCTGCCTCTGGATTTGGCCTTAATCACCAGCCCAGAGCAAAATCAAAAACCACCCCTCCCCAACCCTCCCCTGCGCTACGCGCAAGGGAGGGAGCAAAGCAAGCACAATGACCAACGCCCTCAACGAACGCGACCAGCTCCGCAATGCCGTCACCCGCCAGCCTGGTGACTTCATCGCTTGGGTGATGCTGGCCGATGCAGAACTTGGCATCGGCGATGCGCGCGCGGGTGAAACAGCTGCCTCCAGAGCACTGCAACTGCGTCCACAACACCCCGAAGCCCTCGCCCGGCTCGGGCGCGCCCGTTGGATGCAGGGCAGGCATGATGAAGCCGCCGCACTGCTGCAGCTGGCCTGCCAGTGCGCTCCGCAGCACCCCGGCATGGCCTTGTGGCTGGGTCACGTACTGGAAGATGCCAACCAGCCCGAAGCCGCCGCCGACGCCTATCGACGCGCGCATGCGCTGGCACCGGACGAGGCCTATATGGCCGCACAGCGCCTGAACTGGCAGCGCCGGCTCTGCGACTGGCGCGATATCGATGCGCTCTCGCAACAAGTGCGGCGCGCGGTAGTGCAAGGCAATCCCGCCGTGGAGCCCTTCGCCTTCCTCAGCGAGGATGCCACTACCGCCGAACAACTGGCCTGTGCGCGACAACGTGCCGGCGTGCTTGCCCAAGCCATTCCGCGCCTGCCTGCAACGCAGATGCGTGCACACGGCGCGCTGCGCGTCGGCTTTCTTTCCAACGGCTTCGGCGCGCACCCGACCGGGCTGCTGACGGTCGCCCTGCTCGAGCAGCTGCACGCGCAGCCGCAATTGCAGGTCCACCTGTTTGCACTCAACCGCGACGATGGCAGCAGCATCCGCCAACGCCTGCAGGCCGCTGCCGGGCAACTGCACGACGTCAGCGGCCAGCCACATGCGGCGATAGCCCAGCGCATCCGCAACGCAGGCATCGATCTATTGTTCGACCTGCGTGGCTGGGGTGGCGGCGGCACACCCGAAGTACTGGCCATGCGCCCTGCTCCGCTGCAGTTGAACTGGCTGGCCTACCCCGGCACGTCCGGCGCGCCGTGGATCGACTACGTCGTCGCCGATGGATTCGTGCTGCCATCGGCGCTGGAATCA
>QFOV01000306.1 GCA_003248565.1 Stenotrophomonas sp. | reverse complement strand
ACCCCGTCATCCCACAAACGCGCACTCGCGTAATACGGATGACCCTGCTGCTCGAACTGATCACGGATCGGCTGCTTGAACGAATCTTCCTCTTCGGCCGACCACGCACCACCCTTGGCCTCGATACCATCACGCTTGACCGTGGCCAACACACTGGCGGCCTGCTCGCCGCCCATCACTCCGATCCGCGCATTCGGCCACATCCACAGGAAGTGCGGCGAGTAGGCTCGCCCGCACATGCCGTAATTGCCGGCGCCGAACGAACCACCGATCACCACTGTGTACTTCGGCACGCGTGCATTGGCCACCGCCATGACGAGCTTCGCGCCGTCCTTGGCAATACCACCGTGCTCGTACTTGCGGCCGACCATGAAGCCGGTGATGTTCTGCAGGAACAGCAGCGGGATATTGCGCTGGCAACACAGCTCGATGAAGTGCGCCCCCTTCAGCGCGGACTCCGAGAACAGGTTGTTGGCGATGATGCCGACCGGATGGCCATGCACATGCGCGAAACCGGTGACCAAGGTGTTGCCATAGCGCGGCTTGAATTCATCGAAACGCGAACCATCGACGATGCGTGCGATCACTTCGCGCACGTCGTAGGGCTTGCGCGTGTCGCTGGGGATAACCCCGTACAGTTCCTGCGCGTCATGCAGCGGCGCCTCGCTGGCCTGCAGCGCAACACCTGCATCGGGCTTGCGCCAGTTCAAGTTGGCGATGATGGAACGCACCCGTGCCAGTGCCTGCAGGTCGTTGTCGGCCATATGGTCGGCAACGCCGGAGATGCGCGTATGCACGTCGGCACCGCCGAGTTCTTCGGCACTGACCACTTCGCCGGTTGCCGCTTTCACCAGCGGCGGGCCGCCAAGGAAGATAGTGCCCTGTTCCTTGACGATGACGGTTTCATCGCTCATCGCCGGCACATAGGCGCCGCCGGCGGTGCAGCTGCCCATCACGCAGGCGATCTGCGGAATGCCCTGTGCCGACAGGTTGGCCTGGTTGTAGAAGATGCGGCCGAAATGATCGCGGTCGGGGAAGACTTCATCCTGCAGTGGCAGGAAGGCGCCACCGGAGTCGACCAGGTAGATGCAGGGAAGACGGTTTTGCTGGGCGATTTCCTGCGCACGCAGATGCTTCTTCACCGTCACCGGGTAATAGGTGCCGCCCTTGACCGTGGCATCGTTGGCGACGATCAGGCATTCCACCCCGGAGACGCGGCCGATGCCGGCGACCATGCCAGCGCCGGGCACCGGATCGGCGTACATGCCGTGCGCGGCCAGCGGCGCGACCTCCAGGAAGGGGCTGCCGGGATCGAGCAGGGCATCGATACGCTCGCGCACCAACAGCTTGCCGCGCGCACTGTGCTTGGCCCGGGCTGCATCGCTGCCGCCGCGCGCGGTGGCTTCAAGTGTGGCGCGCAGATCATCGACCTGGGCCTGCATCGCGGCGCGGTTGGCTTCGAAGCTGTCACTGCCGGGTTGCAGCTGGGAGGTGAGTACGGTCATGGCCGAGGTCCTGGATTTTTATCTTCCTTCGCCCTTCGGGAGAAGAGCCTGTCCCCGCGAAGGCGGGGATGCCCCGAAAGGGGCGGATGAGGGTAGGGACGCAGCCTGCAACTATCTGTTCCTGCAGTGGCTTCGCCGCCGGCCCTCACCCCAACCCCTCTCCCGGAGGGAGAGGGGCTAAAGCGGATTCATGCGGTCTTCTGGAACAACTCCCGCCCAATCAACATGCGGCGGATCTCCGAAGTACCAGCACCAATCTCATACAACTTGGCATCACGCCACAAGCGCCCGGCCGGGTACTCGTTGATATAGCCGTTGCCGCCGAGGATCTGGATCGCTTCACCGGCTGCCCAGGTCGCCTTCTCTGCCGAGTAAAGAATCGCGCCGGCCGCATCCTGACGCGTGGTGCGGCCCTGGTCGCAGGCCTTGGCTACTGCGTACACGTAAGCGCGGCAGGCATTGAGACCAACATACATATCGGCCAGCTTGGCCTGGATGAGCTGGAAGGTGCCGATCGCTTCGCCGAACTGCTTGCGCTCATGCACATATGGCAGCACCACATCCAGCGCCGCCGACATCAAGCCCAGTGGGCCGCCGGACAACACCACGCGCTCGTAGTCCAGGCCGGACATCAACACCTTGACGCCACCACCAACCGCACCCAGCACGTTCTCGACCGGCACTTCGCAGTCCTGGAACACCAGCTCGCAGGTGTTGGACGAACGCATGCCCAGCTTGTCCAGCTTCTGCGCGGTGGAGAAGCCCTTCATGCCCTTTTCGATGATGAAGGCGGTGATGCCGCGCGAGCCGGCGTCCGGGTCGGTCTTGGCATAGACGATCAGGACATCGGCATCGGGACCGTTGGTGATCCACATCTTGTTGCCGTTGAGCACGTAGTGATCACCGCGCAGCTCGGCGCGCAGCTTCATCGACACCACGTCAGAGCCGGCGCCTGGTTCGCTCATCGCCAAAGCACCGACATGTTCGCCGCTGCACAGCTTGGGCAGGTACTTGTGCTTCTGCGCTTCGCTGGCGTTCTTGCGCAGCTGGTTGAGGCACAGGTTGGAATGCGCGCCATAGGACAGGCCGATGCCGCCGGAAGCGCGCGAGATTTCCTCCATCGCCACCACATGCGCCAGGTAGCCCATGCCGCTGCCGCCGTATTCTTCTTCCACGGTCATGCCCAGCAGGCCCTGTTCGCCAAGCTGGCGCCAGAGCTGGTTGGGGAAGTGGTTGCTGGCGTCGGCTTCGGCGGCCAGCGGCGCGATGTGGGCGGCGGCAAACTGCGCCACGCTTTCGCGCAGCATGTCGATTTCTTCGCCCAGATCAAAATTCAGGGTGGGGACGTGCATGGCTGGCTCCGGTACTGCTTGGCGATAAGGGGCGCACCGGGTTGGGGGGGGGGGCGGGCAGGCCGTCGGCACGGGCGTTTGCGCGCAGCCTAGCGGTTCCCGGCTAAAAAGTGAATACAAATTCAAAAATTGAACATAGAATCAACAAATGGCTTACAAGCGCTCGGAATTGATGGAAAAACGGCTGGCGGGCAACCGCGAGCGGATCCTGGCTGCCGCCCGCCGGCTGGTCGCCGCAGGCGGCTACCGCAATGCGCCGATCACCGCGGTGGCGGCCGAGGCGGGGGTATCGACCGGGCTGATCTACCGGCACTTCCCGTCCAAGGCCGAGCTGTTCGTGGAGGTGCTGACCTTCGCCGTGGAGCACGAGCTGGAGATCCTCGCCGCCATCGCCGATGAGCCCTTGCCGGCGCCGCAGCGGCTGCAGTTGGCGGTGGCTTCGTTCGTGCGACGCGCCATGGCCGGTCCGGGCCTGGCCTATGCCTTCATCGCCGAGCCGGTGGACCCGGAAGTGGAGGCCGAGCGCATCCGTTGCCGGCGGCTGTTCGGTGACGTGTTCAAGCGCATCCTTGAAGACGGCGTGCGCGCTGGCGAGCTGCCGGCGCAGGACCTGGAAATCAGCGCGGCCTGCATCGTCGGTGCCTTCACCGAAGCCCTGGTCGGGCCGACCGCGCCCAGCCGTGACGGCCTGCGCGATGGCGAACACCTGGTCGCTGCGATCAGTACGCTGTGCCTGCGCGCAGCCGGTGCGCCGCTGCCGCCCTGAGTGCTGTAACCACCTTGGGATGCTGCATTGCCGCACTTTTGCGCGTGTTCATGGGCATTGCGGGAGCAGGCGGACGCTGGTCTATACTCGCCCAGCAGCTGCTGGTCCACCGACAACTCGCCCGGGGTGATGAGACGTGCGGAATTACGACCTTGAGTTCCTGAAACGCTTTTCCATCGTGATCGCCATCCTGGCCGTCATCACGATTGGCTTGATCATCTTCGCGTCCTACCTGCAGCACGTCATTCCCAAGGAAGTGTCGCCGACCGCGACCAAACGCATCGAGCAACGCATTGCACCCATCGGTGCGGTGTACGCCGGTGCTACCGGTGCGTCGGCGCAGGCTGCAGCCGCCGCCGCAGCAGCAGCTGCTGCGGCCGCCAGCGGGGCCTACGGTGGCACCCTGGACGGCAAGACCATCTTCGACAGCCTGTGCACCGCCTGCCACACCACCGGCGTGGGCAACGCGCCAACCCTGGACCACAGCCACTGGGACAAACGCCTGGCGCAGGGCAAGGGCACCCTCTACAAGCACGCCATCGAGGGCTATACGGGCCCGGACGGCGGCATCATGCCGCCCAAGGGCGGCAATGCCGGGCTCAGCGAGGAGCAGATCCACGCCACCGTGGACTGGATGCTGGCCAATCTGAAATAGAAAGCCGCCAGACTCACGCAGCTGGCAATAGACCCGATTGCTGCAGAA
>QFOV01000305.1 GCA_003248565.1 Stenotrophomonas sp. | reverse complement strand
TTCTGCTTGAGCACCTTGGGGATGCCCCACAGCAGCGCCCAGATCGATTCCTTTTCCTTCGGCCGGCCGGACAGCTCGTCCAGGTAGCTGTTGCCTTCCATCAGCTTCTCGTAGCCGATGTAGATGGGCTGGAACAGCACCGGCTTGCGCGGCTGGCGCAGGTAGGCACGCAGGGTCATGGAGATGACGCCGCCCTTGGGCTGCAGCAGGCGGCCGGTACGCGAGCGACCGCCTTCGACGAAGTACTCGATCGAGTAGCCGCCCGATACCAGCTGCGCCATGTATTCGGAGAACACCGCCGAGTACAGCGGGTTACCACGGAAGCTGCGCCGCGCGAAGAACGCACCGCCCTTGCGCAACAAGGTGCCGACCACCGGCAGGTTGAGGTTGATGCCGGCGAAGATGTGCGGCGGCACGATGCCACGGTCGTACAGCAGGTAGCTCAGCAGCAGGTAGTCCATGTGGCTGCGGTGGCTGGGCACGTAGACGATTTCGTGGCCAGGCGCGGCTTCCTTGAACTTGTCCAGGTGGTGCACCAGCACGCCGGCGTAGATGCGGTTCCAGACGTGGCTGAGCATGAAGCTGGCCGAGCGCACCACCGGGGTGGAATAGTCGGCGGCGATTTCCCAGGCGTAGCCCTGCGCCTTCTTCCAGGCGTCGGTGGTCTTGGAGTTGTCGCGCTTGGCCTGCACGGCAATGGCTTCGCGCACCGAATCGGATTCCAGCACCTTGTCCACCAGCAGGCGGCGGGTGGACAGATCCGGGCCGATGATCGATTCGCGGATGCGCCGGAAGTGGGTGCGCAGCACGCGCTGCAGCTTGCGGACGGTCCGCTCCGGCTCCAGGCCTTCATCGACGGTGCCGCGCAGCGAGACCGGCGGGGCGAAGCGGACGATGGTGTCGCGGCCGTTGAGCAGGATCGCGAGCAGGCGGCGGAAGCGGCCGACCAGCGCCCAGTTTTCCGAGAACAGCACCGCGAACCAGCCGCTCTGCTTGTCCGGGGCGCGGCCGACGAAGATCGACACCGGCACCAGGTGCACGTCCAAGCCCGGATTGGCGCGGTGCGCCTGCAGCAGCTTGGCCAGCGAATCGGAATGGGTCTTGGCGCCGCGCTGCTCGGGGATCAGCGCGCTGTTGCTGGAACGCCGCGACAGCGCCACGTAGGCACGCTTGCGCCCGGTCGGGTCACCGGCCAGCGGCACCAGCGGCGACGGCAGGCCGGCATCGCGGCAGGCCTTGTCCAGGATCAGTGCGTTGGACAGACCGTAGTCCTCCAGCACGTACACCACCGGGCGGCCGTCGTTGTATTCGCCAGGCTGCTCGGGCTCGATCTTCAGGCCCAGCCAGGGCTCGATCAGCTTGCCCAGCAGGCGCGCCCACCACGGGCGACGCGCGGCACGGGCCGCAGGCGACGGACGCGCAGAAGCGCCCGGCACGATGGCAGCGGGAGTGGCGGGCGTCGCGTTGGCGTCGTCCGGCGGCAGCAGTTCACCCTGATCGGGCTGGGATTTCTGTTTCGACATCGGCGCCATTATGGCTTAGCCGCCGCTGCCGCGTTGTCTGCAGTTTGCAGGTCGGGATTTCCGGCCGGCTGCAGGGCCTCGGCCTTGGCCTGTTCGGCCGCGCGCGCGGCCGCCAGCACCGCGTCCACATCGCTGAGCGTGCGTGCCAGGTACCAACGCTTGTCGCGCCTCACCAGCGCCACTTCAAGGTCCAGCTCCTTGCCTGCGAGCGGGTACTGCACGCGAACGGTGGCACGGTCGCCGTCCTGCGACACCAGGCCGGTGCGCATCTGCTCAACGCTTTCATCCAGTTTCAGGCCATACGCGGCCAGCACCTGCTTGCTGGCCGCTGCGAACGGGCCGAGTTTCTGCAAGGTGCCGGTCATGCCGGCCTGCTGGAAGGCCTGCTCATCGGCCATGCCGGTGGCACGGGCGGCGGCAGTGAGGGTGGCAATCGAAGTCTGTGCCAGCTTCGGATCCGACAGTGGAGCGGCCTGGGCCCAATCGCTGAGTGCGGTAACCAGCTGCACGTAGTGCGCACGTTCGGCTGCGTTGTAGTCACCTTGGTGGCTGATGTACTGCACACCGAACAGGCCCAGCGAATGCGCGGCCTGCCGCACGGCCGCGCTCTGGCCTTCCAACTGCGCCTTGAAGGCGCGTTGCAGCGTGCGCTCGGCATCCTTCTCCGACAGCGTTGCCAGCAGTACTGGCAGTTTTTCGTCCAGGGGCAGCTCGGTCAGCGGCCAGCGGCTATGGCCCTGCGCCCAGGCCGCTTCCAGTTCGGCGTACTGGGCAGGTGGCACCGCGGCGCGGGCATAGCCGACCAGGTCGTTGTTGCGCAGGTGCTGGGTCAGCTGGCGCACCGCCGCGGCTGGCTCGGTGGCGGCGCCGGGCAAGGGCTCGGCGTTGCGCTTGCAGGCCGCCAACAGGGCTACCAGGCAGACCGAGGCCAGGATGATGGTGTGGCAACTGCGTAGTGAACGGCGTTGCATGGCGGCGGCGATCCTCCCGTAGGCCAAGCATCTTGATGCCTGCCCGGTGACAGCGGCAAGCACGGCCGTCACGGTGGAGCGGAGAGTCGGGATTGGGGTTCGGTGATGGCTGACAGCAGGAGCGCCCCTCCCCAGCCCTCCCCTTGCCTGCGACAAAAGGAGGGGGCGCATGGCTGGTTCGATGGCTTCATGCACAGGGCCGGGTCTGCTCTCCGGCTGCCACGCAACAAAGCGGCGAACGCAGTTGCTCTCAACGAATCCCCAGATCCCGGCATAAAAAAAGAGGCCGCCCCGTTGCCGGTGACAGACCTCCTCAAACCGGTGCGGGACCGGTAGACATGTTTGACGCATCGCCGGCAGAGCCGGACGAGACGTAGCCTACCCGCCCGATTCAGTTAAAGCAACACTTTATAAACAACCGTGTAAGTTGTTGATTTATTTGATTGATTCAACAATTTCACGCTGAATAGCCAGCGCCGTGGCGCGCGGGTCGGCAGCCAGACGGATCGGCCGCCCGACGACAATGGCATCGGCGCCATCGGCAAAGGCCTGAGCCACGCCCACGGTGCGTTGCTGGTCGTCGCCGACCGGGCCGCCGGGACGGATACCGGGGCAGACGATGGAGAAACCCTGACCAGTCGCAGCGCGGATTGGCGCAGCTTCCTGGCCGGAAGCGATAACGCCGTCGATGCCGGCACGCTGCGCGGCCAGCGCGCGCTCCACCACCACGTCCACCGGTTCACGGTCGATGCCCATCTGCGCCAGGTCCGGACGCCCCATCGAGGTCAGCACGGTCACCGCCAGCAGGCGCATCTCCGAGCTGTTGGCTGCTGCAGCGGCCTCCATCATGCCCGGGTGCCAACCGTGGATGGTGCAGTAGCTCACCGGCCACTGCGACAGGCGTTTGATCACGCCGGCAATGGTGGCCGGGATGTCGAAGAACTTCAGATCGACGAACACGCGCTTGTCGCGCTTGGCCAATTCGTCGAGCACGTCGAAGTACTCGCCCGAGGCCAGCAGTTCCATGCCGATCTTGTAGAACGACACGGCATCGCCAAGCTTGTCCACCCATTCGATGGCTTCGGTTTTGCCGGGCACGTCGAGTGCGAAGATCAGGCGCTCGTCGTTACGCAGCGGCAGCGGTGCGCGGCTCATCGGGCCACCTCCAGCGCTTCGCGCTTTGCCCCGTTGCGCAGGTCCGCCGGCAACGACCAGGCATTATTGATCGCCGCACCTTCCCAACCACCGTAGGTGGGGTTGGACAGGATCCACCAGCGCGAGCCGATCCAGCCCTGGTACTTGTCCAGCAGCAGATCGCGCGCAGCCAGGCTGTTGTCCTCGACCTGCAGGAAATCGGTGAACTGG
>QFOV01000304.1 GCA_003248565.1 Stenotrophomonas sp. | reverse complement strand
CCGTAGGCCATCGGCACCTGGAACATCGGGAAGAAATCGGCGGTGGTGGACAGCAACGTGGTCATCATCGCCGGCTCTTGGCTACCGGGAGCGGATAACTTGACGGGGCTGTCCACCACCAAAGCCTTGCGATCGGCAGGACCATCACGCCACAGGTCCGTCGCCGAGGTGTAGTCGAGCATGTCCAATGGCTCGCGCCGCGTCCGCTCGCCGCGCGTCGATGCATCCACCTGCGGGTAATAGATCTGCCCACTGCGCCCGGGCAGTGGATCGCCCGAGAGCAGGTGCTTCACCGTCAGCGTGGTCATCGACGCGCCGATGCCCATCGCAATCGACAGCACCATCAGTGCGGTCAGCACGGGGGTGCGGCGCAGGCTGCGCAGGCCTTGGCGGAGGTGGTAGGCGAACAGCGACATGCGCGGGATCAGCCCTGGTTGTCGGCAACGGCAGCGATGCGGGCGGCGTGTGCCAGCACCGGCTCGCGGATCAGGTCGGTGGCCTGGCCATCGACGATGTGCACGTTGCGCTGGGCGCGTGCAGCCAGTTCCGGATCATGGGTGACCATGACGATGGTGGTGCCCTGGCTGTTGATCTCTTCCAGCAGCTCCATGACGCCACGTGCCATCTGCGTATCCAGGTTACCGGTCGGTTCGTCGGCCAGCAGCAGGCGCGGGCTGCCAGCCAGGGCGCGGGCGATAGCGGCGCGCTGCTGCTGGCCGCCGGACAGTTCTGCCGGGTAGTGCTTCATGCGCGAACCCAGGCCGACGTCGGTCAATGCCTTCTCGATGCGCTGCTTGCGCTCGGCCGAGGGCATGCCGCGGTAGCGCAGCGGCACATCGACGTTGTCGAACAGGTTGAGGTCGGGGATCAGGTTGAAGCCCTGGAAGATGAAGCCGATCTTCTGGTTGCGCAGGCGCGAGCGGGCGTCGTCGCCGAGGTGGCTGACGTCCTGGCCATCAAGCAGGTACTGGCCGCTGGTGAAGGTTTCCAGCAGGCCGGCGATGTTGAGGAAGGTGGTCTTGCCCGAGCCCGAGGGGCCGGTGACCGCGACGAATTCGCCTTCGCGCACATGCAGGTCCAGCGAACGCAGCGCATGGGTTTCGACCTGCTCGGTACGGAAGACCTTGGAGACGGATTGCATATGAAGCATGGGTATTCCTTTCAGCGACGGGGAATGTGGTGGATTGGGCGGGGCTTGCAACGGGTTGCGGGAAGGTGAAACGTGGGTGCAGTTGGCCGGGGCAGGGAGCGGAGCGTTTCAGCGTTGGCGGCAGGGCTCACGACAACCCCGTCGATTGCAGCTTCTTCGATTCCCGACTCCCGGCTCCCGGGTCCCGGCTTTGAATCAATTGATCGACACGCGTTCGATGTCACCGAACAGATCCGCGCCGGAGACAACGATCTTCTCGCCCGGCTGCAGGCCGGAGACGATTTCGACTTCGCCCAGGCTGCTGACACCGGTCTGGATCGGACGACGCACCGCGGTGCCGCCGCTGACCACGTAGGCATAGCGACCACCGGACTGCTCGACGAACGGGCCGCGCTCGACCTTGAGCACGTTGTTGCGGGTGTCCAGCAGGATGCGTGCGCTCATGCGCTGGCTCTGGCGCAGGCCCGGCGGCTGCTTGTCGGAGAAGCGCAGGCGGGCGACGACTTCGCCGTTGACCACTTCCGGCGACACCGCGGCGATCTCGCCGGGGAATGGCTGGCCGGAGCCGCTGGTCAGCTGCGCCGGCATGCCGATGGCCAGGTCACGGGCGAAGCTCTCCGGCACCTTGATTTCGATCTCGAAGCGCGACAGATCGACCACGCCCAGGATCGGGGCGTTGGCGGCCACCTGGGTGTGCTGGGTGGCCTGCACCTGGCCAACCTGGCCATCGAAGGGAGCGCGCAGGGTCAGTGCGTCGACCTGCCGCTTCACTTCAGCCACCACCGCTTCCTGACGATCCGCCATCAAGCGCTTGTTGCGGGCATCCAGGCTTGCACCCTGGCTCTGCAGGCTGGCGTCCTGCTGGGCGTGCTGCAGCTCGATCTGGGCTTTCTTCAGTTCGTCCTGGGCCTTGGCCAGGTCGACCTGCGGTACCGCGCCGCCATCAAAGCCGCGCTGGTAGCGTTGCAGGTCACGCTCGGCAGCGGTACGCACCAGGCCGGCCTGGTCGGACAGCTTGGCACCGGTGGCACGGGCCAGGGTGGCATCCAGTGCGGCGCGGCTGGCTTCGGCCTCCAGACCGGCTAGGGTTGCCTGTTCCTGGGCCAGCTTGCTGCGCAGTTCCGGGCTGTCGATCACCGCCAGCTCCTGGCCCTGCTTGACCACGTCACCAGCAACCACCTTCAGGGTCACGGTGCCGGCGGAGATGGCATAGAGCACGGGACTGTTGGCGGCGATGACGCGACCGTCGGCAGCGATGTCGCGGACCAGGTCGCCGCGCTTGACCTCGGCAATGCGCAGGCGGTCACCGTCGAAGGAGCGGCTGGCGCCCAGCCAGTTACTGACGACGTAGCCGATGCCGACCACCACCACCGCGGTGATCGCTGCAGGCCACATGTAACGTCGCCACACGGGTTGCGGGCGCTGGGTACTTACCTGGTCCTGGGCGGAGGTGTCGCGGATCATCGTCGGTTTCGCTGCTGGGTTTGTTATCCATTAAGCAGGTCGCGTGCCAACTCCAAGCAATTGAATTTGTTTGGAAAATATTCATTGTTGTGAGTGTCCGGGTGTCCGCGGACGCTCGCGCGGACAGTGTCCGCTGGCCGATGTCCTGGCATGTCCGCTGGTTGTCTGATCCAGCTGGCTTAGAATGTCCGTTCGTAATTACCAATGGGTAGGCTATGTGCGGGATTGTTGGGGCGATCGCTGATCGCGATGTGGTTCCGGTACTGATTGAAGGACTCAAGCGGCTGGAATACCGCGGCTACGATTCCTCCGGCATAGCCGTGCTGGATGCCGAGCACATCCGCCGCGTGCGCCGCACCGGCCGTGTTGCTGAAATGGAAAACGCTGCCATCGCCGAGCAGTTCCATTCGGTGCTGGGCATCGGCCATACCCGCTGGGCCACCCACGGTGGTGTGACTGAATCCAACGCCCATCCGCATATCAGCCAAGGCGTGGCGCTGGTGCATAACGGCATCATCGAAAACCACGAGGAGCAGCGCGAGAAGCTGCTTGCGCTGGGTTATGTGTTCGAGTCGCAGACCGATACCGAGGTCATTGCCCACCTGATCCACCATCACCTCAAGGCTGACCAAGACGATCTGCTCAGCGCGCTGCAGCGCACGGTCAAGGAATTGACCGGTGCCTATGCATTGGCAGTGATCAGCCAGAACGAGCCCGAGCGCATGGTGGTGGCACGCATGGGTTGCCCGCTGCTGGTTGGCCTGGGCGATGGCGAGAACTTCGTTGCCTCTGATGTATCGGCCATCCTGCAGGCCACCCGCCGGGTGATGTTCCTGGAAGAGGGCGACACCGCCGAACTGACCCGTCAGGGCGTGCGCGTATTCGATGCCAACAATGCACCAGCACAGCGCGAGCAGCGCATGTCGGACGTGTCGCTGGCTTCGCTGGAGCTGGGCCCGTACCGCCACTTCATGCAGAAGGAAATCCACGAGCAGCCGCGCGCGCTGGCCGACACCATCGAGGCGGCGATTGATGCGGGTGGTTTCCCGGCAGCGCTGTTCGGCAAGAATGCCGAAGCGGTGTTCAAGGACATCGAGGGCGTGCAGATCCTGGCCTGCGGCACCAGCTACTACGCTGGCCTGACCGCACGTTACTGGATCGAAGCGATCGCCGGGCTGCCGTGCAGCGTGGAAATCGCCAGCGAATACCGCTACCGCGCCGCCTACGCCAATCCCAAGCACCTGATCGTCACCAT
>QFOV01000303.1 GCA_003248565.1 Stenotrophomonas sp. | reverse complement strand
CCACACCTGATTCCACCAGCGCCTTGAGGTGCACCGGCGTGGTGATCAGCACGCGCGGCGCCTGCACCTGCTGCAGTGCCAGCACCACGTCCTGCGGAAAGAACGGACGCCCGGCCTGCAAGGTTGCCGGCGCCAGCAAGGGCAGCAGCACCGCCATCTCCATGCCGTACATGTGCTGCGACGGCACCGTCGCCACCAGCGCTGGCTGCGCATCACCCCACAGGCTTTGCAGCGCTTGCAGGTTCTGCGCGGTGCTGGCCAGGAACGAACCCCAGGTCTTGCTGTTGGCGCTGGGTGTGCCGGTGCTGCCGGACGTGAAGCCGATCGCCACCAGTTGATCGCTGGCCAGCTGCGGCAGATCGCCGTCCAGCTGCGGCAGCTCCGCGGGCAACACGAAGCTGTCCGCTGGCAACTGCTCGAGCGCGTCGTCGCTGATGCAATACGTCTGCGCATAGCGCTGCTGTACATCGGCGACGACGGCAGCTGCACGCGACGAAGGCAGCAGGTTCACCTGCCCGCGCAAGGCCACCGCGCAGAACGCCACCAGGAAGCGATAGCGGTCATCGCACAGGTTGATCGCATGCTCGGCTGGTGGCAGCAACGCGGCCACGGCGCGCACATGCGCGAAGAAGGTCCGCAGATCGACCGAGCGACCCACGCCTACCGCCAGCAGACGGTGCAGCTCACCGTTGGCCAATGGATGGTGGGAAGGGGGTGACAACTGCTCGGGAACAACCGACATGCGACTACAGCGACCTCGTTCGATGGATGGCCCATCGTGACGCCAGCCACAACGGGGCGGCCAGCTTGGCCCTGCGGGGCCCGGCTGGCAAGCCGGGCCATGTCGCCACGGTTCAGTGATAGCCGGTTTCAGCCGTCACCTTGCCGCGGAACACCCGGTACGACCACACCGTATAGCCGAGGATCACCGGCAACAGCAGCACCAGCCCGACCATGCTGAAGCCCAGCGACGACGCTGGCGCAGCGGCCTGCCACAGGGTCCAATGCGGCGGCAGCAGGTAGGGCCACATGCCCAGCACCAGGCCGACGAAGCCGAGCACGAACAGCGCCAGGGTCAGCAGGAATGGGGGCAGGTCGCGCCGTGGGTGCATGGCGCTGCGCCACAGCGCCACTGCCACGGCCAGGGTCAACAGCGGCACCGGCGACAGCCACCAGAAGTTGCCATCACTGAACCAGCGCTCCATCACCCGCGACTGCAGGAACGGCAGCCAGGTGCTGACCAGACCCATGAACACGATCACCGCCACCATCAGCGGCCGCGTCAGCGAACGTGCCAGCGCCTGCTCACGGCCCTCGGTCTTGAGGATCAGCCAGGTGCTGCCGAGCAGCGCATAGCCGGTGACCACCGCGACGCCAGTCAGCATCGAGAACGGGCTGAACCAACCGAACGCGCCGCCGCTGTACTGCCCGTCCTGCATCGGCAGGCCCTGTACCAGCGCGCCCAGGATCACACCCTGCGCGAACGCCGCCAGCAGCGAGCCCATCGCGAACGACACGCTCCACAGCGCGCGCGAGCGATGCGCCTTGAAGCGGAATTCGAAGGCCACGCCGCGGAATACCAGGCCCATCACCAGCAGCAGCACCGGCAGGTACAGGCCCGACAGCAGCACCGCATAGGCCTTGGGAAACGCCGCCATCAGCCCGGCACCGCCGAGCACCAGCCAGGTTTCGTTGCCGTCCCAGATCGGCGCGGCGGTATTCATCATCACGTCGAGCTGCTGCTCATCCTCGGCGAACGGCGCAAGGATGCCGATGCCGAGCACGAAGCCATCCAGCACCACGTACATCAGCACGCCGAAACCAATCACCGCGAACCATGCCACCGGCAGCCAGGTTGTCATCTCCATGTCAGCGCTCCTCCAGCGGTTCGTTGACGCCGGACAGCGGCCGCGCCGGGGTGTGCATGCCGTCGTCGCGCGGCGGCAGGTCATGCGGCTTGGGCCCACTGCGCATGATCTTCATCAGATACCAGATGCCCCACCCGAACACGAACAGATAGCCGATCACATAGATGGCAAGCGACAACGCCGTCATCCACGCGCTCTGCATACCCACCGCATCGGCGGTGCGCAGCACGCCGTACACCACCCACGGTTGCCGACCCATTTCGGTGACGAACCAACCGGCCACCAGCGCGACGAAACCGCTGGGCAACATCCAGTTCCAGCCGCGCAGCAGCCACGCCGACTGCAACAGGCGCCCACGCCACAGCTGGAAGGCCGAGATCCAGGCCAGCACCAGCATCAGCGAGCCGATGCCGACCATGATGCGGAACGCATAGAACACCGGCACCACCGGCGGCCGCTCGCTGGCCGGCACCGAGGTCAGCGGTGCGAAGGTACCGTCCGTGCTGTGGGTCAGGATCACGCTGCCGAGCTTGGGGATGGCGATCTCGTAATCGTTGCGCTCTTCCTTTTCATTCGGCACCGCGAACACCACCAGCGGCACGCCTTCGCCGGGCTCGCTTTCATGCCAGTGCGCTTCCATCGCCGCGATCTTCATCGGCTGGTGCTCCAGCGTGTTCAAGCCATGCATGTCACCAACGAAGATCTGCACCGGCACCGTCAACGCGGCGAATGCGACGGCTGCCACCAGCATCTTGCGGCCGGCTTCCACATGCACGCCGCGACGCAGGTACCAGGCACCAACACCGCCAATGACGAAACAGGTGGTGATGAACGACCCCAGCGCCATATGCGCCAGGCGATATGGGAACGACGGGTTGAACACGATCTGCCACCAGTCCTGCGGATGCACGATGCCGTCGACCAGCGTGTAACCCGCCGGCGTGTGCAGCCAGCTGTTGGAAGACAGTATCCAGAAGGTGGAAAACAGCGTGCCCAACGCCACCATGCAGGTGGAGAAGAAGTGCAGGCGCGGCGAGACCTTTTCCCAGCCGAACAACATCACGCCGAGGAAACTTGCCTCGAGGAAGAACGCGGTCAGCACCTCGTAGGTAAGCAACGGCCCGATCACCGTGCCGGCCACTTCGCTCAATCGCGGCCAGTTGGTGCCGAACTGGAAGGCCATGACGATGCCGCTGACCACGCCCATGCCGAAGGACACGGCGAAGATCTTCTGCCAGAAGAAAAACAGCTCGCGCCAGACCGGGTTGCGGGTGCGCAGCCAACGCCATTCGACGAAGGCCAACCAGCTGGCCGTGCCGATGGTGAAGGCCGGGAACAGCACATGAAAACTCACCACGAATCCGAACTGGATCCGGGACAACAGCAGCGCTTCCACGGCCGCTTCTCCGCAACATTTTTAATTGGGGCGATTCTGGTCCGGTATTGGTTAAGAGCGGATGTGACCGGATGTCGCACTGCGTCAAAAAGTCGCAGCGGCTGTAGCCCCCCTCCCTTTTGTCGAAGACGAAGGGGAGGGTTGGGGAGGGGTCAGCTTTGCCCCCTCCCTTTGGCACAGCCAAGGGGAGGGCTGGGGAGGGGTCAGCTTTGCCCCCTCCCTTTGGCGCAGCCAAGGGGAGGGCTGGGGAGGGGTGCGCTTTTGCCTTTGGCTCTACAGCACCAGCTCAAAGCCAGAAAAGCAAAACCCAAAGCACCCCTCCCCAACCCTCCCCTGCGCCCATGGCGCAAGGGAGGGAGCAAGGCAACAAACATTGCCGATTCCGGCAGCTCACCCGCCGAACCCTGCCTCCATGACCTGTGGCCCAGCCCGCCGCGCGGGCCTGCTGCTACCCTTGCCCGGTTCTCTACACCGGTGCCGAATGATGCCCAAGCTGCTGCCCCTGTCCCTGCTGTTGTTGACCGCTTTCGGCACCGCCCATGCCGCACCCACGCCGATCACCATCGAGCAGGCCATGGCCAACCCGGACTGGATCGGGCCGCCGGTGGAATCGGCCTGGTGGTC
>QFOV01000302.1 GCA_003248565.1 Stenotrophomonas sp. | reverse complement strand
GTCAACTGGTCAGGCGCTCGAACAGCGCGATGCTCTCGCTGATCAGCTGGCCGGAGCCGAAGCCGAAGAACAGACCGGCAGCAATCGCTGCCAACCAGTTGAACAGCATCAGCGCGCCATCGCGCTCGATCAGTGCCAGTGCGAACAACAGCAGCTGGAAGCCGAACAGGTAGTTGGTGAACGGAATCGGTAGCGACAGCAGCAGGCCGACCAGCAACAACAGCACGCCGGTCAGCATGCGCGCCGGCAATGGCACGGTCAGCACTGCCAGCCGTGGTTTCAGCATCCGGTCCAGGCGTTGCAGCGGTCGGCTGATCTTGCTCAGGAACCTGTGCACGGTGCTGCGCTTGGGGCCGCGTCTGGCAATGAAGCCGGGCAGCCAAGGCCGCGACATGCCAAACAACAACTGGCTGCCGATCAGGAACACCAGCGGACTGCTGACCGCACCGCCTATGCCCGGGATCGGGATGAAGGCGGGCAGGATGGCGATGAACAGGAATACGCCGAAGGCGCTCTGTTCCAGACCTTGCAGAACCTTGCCAAGCGGCAGGTGTTCATCCGGATCGCCGCGTTCGAACATCGCCAGCAGGGTGCGGATGCCTTCGTTGCGATAGCCGCCAGTCTCCGTCCTGCCGGCGTCCGGCGTGGTGCCGTCCGGGTCAACCGGTGGTGTCATCGGCATCTTCTTCCGGCAGCCTGCGCAGCAGCAGCTTGTCGATGCGGGCACCATCCAGGTCGACGATCTCGATGCGCCAGCCGGCCCAGTCGAAGTATTCGCCCGCGTGCGGAATGCGGCCGAAGTAGTGCATGCACATGCCGGCGATGGTGTAGTAATCGCCTTCCTCCGCATCCGGCAGCTCGGCGCCGTTCATCAGCTCCTGCAGGTCGTCCACCGGCAGCGAGCCGTCGACCAGCAACGAGCCGTCTTCGCGGGTGACAACCAAGGCGTCGTCGTCGGTGTTCTCGGTTGCCTGCAGGCGGCCAACCACGGCGCCCATCAGGTCGGAGATGGTCACCAGGCCCTGGATCTCGCCGTACTCGTCCACCACCAGTGCCATTGACTGGTGTTCCTCGCGGAAGATCTCCAGCAGCTTCATCGCGTGGGTGGACTCGGAGACATACAGGGTCTCGCGGAGGTTCTCGAACAGGCTGTGGCTGCCGCCGCTGAGGCGGGTCACCAGGCTCTTGACCTCGAGGATGCCGGCGATGTCCTGGTCGTTGCCGCGATACACCGGGTAGCGCGAGAACGAGTGGTCACGCATGGCGGACAGGTTCTTCTCCGGGTCGGCGTTGGTGTCCAGCCAGGCGATGCGGTTGCGCGGGGTCATCAGGCTGTCGGCGGTGCGGTCGCCCAGGCGCATGACGCGGTTCATCATGTCGCGCTCGTGGCTGTCGATCACGCCCTGCTCATGGCTCTCGGCCACCAGCATGCGGATCTCCTCTTCACTGACCGAGGCCGACTCGGTCTTGCCCAGGCCGAGCAGGCGCAGCACCAGCCGGGTGGAGTGCGACAGCAGCCAGACGCCGGGGGCGGCGATACGGGCCAGCCAGCTCATTGGCACCGCGACAATGCCGGCGATGTCCTCGGAACGGGTCAAGGCGACACGTTTTGGCACCAGTTCGCCGAAGATCAGCGTCAGGTAGGTGATCAGGGCAACGGCCAGGGTCTTGCCGATGAACTCCGACCAGGGCTGGGTGGCGCCAAACAGCGAGAAGTTCGCCGACAGTGCTGGGAAGAGAGCCTGCAGGTGCTGGGCAATGGCGCCGCCGATGGCGTCACCGCCGTAAACACCGGTCAGGATGCCGATCAGGGTGATGCCGATCTGCACCGTGGACAGGAAATTCTCGGGCTTCTCGGACAGGGCCAGGGCGCGGGCAGCACGTTTGCTCGAGCTGGCCAGCTGCTTGAGGCGGCTCTTGCGCGAGGTCATGACCGACATTTCGGACATGGCAAAGAAGCCGTTGAGCAGAATCAAGGCCAGTACGATGAAAAATTCAAACACGGGTCTCTCCCCGGGTTGGTGACAGGGAGGGCGGGTGCTTGCAGTGGCGGCGGCCGCTCAGGGGCGGGATCCGGCGCTGTGGCGGGGGATAAGGGTCGTCGTCCATAGGGTGCGCCGCGAAGGCGCTTGGCGATATTAGCAAACCCCCGGGGCTCTGGTACGGCCGGCCGTTCACATTTCAGATGTAAAAAAGACGTCAGGAATACCCTGAATGCCATCTAGCCGTCATAATTCGCCCTTGGTGCCGTCCCTCCCGCGACGGCGAATAGGCTCCCCATGTTTTCGTTGCAGACCATCTTTGGCTCCGGCAAGCAGTTCTATACCTACCTCGACGAGGCCGCGCAGGCCGCCTATGACGGTGCCAAGGCACTGCACAGCATGATGCGCGAGGCCGATCGTCAGCCGGCGCTGGATGCGTTCAAGCTCGCCCGTCTGCGCGAGCGCGCCGCCTCGGACAAGATCAGCCAGGCGCTGGTTGACAGTTTCATGACCCCGATCGAGCGCGAGGACATCGAAGCGCTGGGTTCGGCGCTGTACAAGATCCCCAAGCAGATCGAGAAGTTCGCCGACCGCTACTCGTTGGCCGTGCAGCATCTGGACCAGATCGACTTCGCCCCGCGCGCGGCGATGCTGGAGCAGGCCGCAGGCGTGGTGGTGGAAATGGTCAACGACCTGCGCCACATGAACCTGGACCGCATGACCGCGCTCAACGAGAAGCTGCGTTCACTGGAAAACGAAGCTGACCGCCTGATGTTGGAGCTGTACCGCGACATCTACTCCGGTCGCCTGGACAACCTGCAGATGTTCCTGCTCAAGGAATTCTTCGAGATCCTGGAAAAGGCCATCGACCGTTGCCGCGAAGCCGGCGTGGTGGCTTACCAGATCGTGCTCAAAAACAGCTGACGGGGACGCTCTATGCTCACCCTCGTCCTGGTGGTGATTCTGGCCGCGCTCGTCTTCGAGTTCATCAACGGCTTCCACGACACCGCCAATTCAATTGCCACCGTGGTGGCAACCAAGGTCCTGTCGCCCGGTTGGGCGGTGATGTTGGCCGCTTTCATGAACCTGATCGGCGCGCTCACCGGCACCGCCGTCGCGCTGACCATCGCCAATGGCCTGCTCAACACCGACGTGGTCGATGTGACCCCGCAGGTGATCCTGTGCGCGCTGCTGGGCGGCATCGTCTGGAACCTGATCACCTGGTGGAAAGGCCTGCCGTCCTCGTCTTCACATGCGTTGATCGGCGGTCTGTGCGGCGCCGGTCTGGCAGCCGCGCATAACAACTGGGATGCGCTGATCTGGTCGCAGAACGTCGGCAACTGGGCGCAGAACAAGGGCCTGTTGTGGAAGGTGTTCGTGCCGATGATCACCTCGCCGATCGCCGGCTTCCTGCTCGGCGTGGTGGTGATGTGCCTGTTGTGGGCGATCATCGCCGGCATGGCCCGCGTTGGTGGCATGCTCGGTCGGCTGGCGCGCCCGCGTTGGGTCAATGCCTTCTTCGGCAAGGCGCAGATCGTCTCGGCCGCTTATATGGGCTTTGCCCACGGCCACAACGATGCGCAGAAGACCATGGGCATCATCGCGATGACCCTGGTCGGCGCCGAGGCAACTGGTGCGCTGAACGACCTGCCGTCGTGGCTGGCCTTCATGCATCCCGATGCCAACGCTGGCAACGGCATCGCGATGTGGATCGTGCTGACCTGTGCGGTGGTGATGGCAGCCGGCACCGCCTCGGGCGGCTGGAAGATCATCAAGACCCTGGGTCACAAGATGGTCAAGCTGCACCCGATCCACGGCTTTGCCGCGGAGACCAGCTCGGCCACCATCCTGACCCTGGCTGCGCACTTCGGCATGCCGGTCTCGACCACCCACAGCATCTCCACCGCGATCATGGG
>QFOV01000301.1 GCA_003248565.1 Stenotrophomonas sp. | reverse complement strand
AATGGCCTCGTTGTAGCTGCGCAGCGGCGTGTTGGCGGGCAGGGTGGTGTAGTCCGCGGTGTCGATATAGCTGTTGGTGAAGGCCCAGGCCACCCGCGTATTGCTGCCGACGATGACTGCAGGCAGGCCGGGCAGGGTGAATCCGGCGACATCGACCTTGCCTTCCGGCGCGGTCGGGTCGGCATAGCGCAGGCGTGCGCGGAACCAGATATTCGGCGCACGCAGGCCCAGGTGCATGTCGTCGGCGATGATGGCGCGGCCGTCGGGAGTCAGAGCTCCTGCTACTGCGAAGTTGTTGCTACCCGGAAAAGAACCGGTCGCCGCAGGCGACCCACCTACGTCTCTCTCCTGCGCAGCGGGAGAGAGGGGGACCGCTTGCGAAGCAGGCAGTGGAGTGAGGGCCGGCGCGGTGCCTGCATTGCGCAGGTCCAGCGTTGCCGCATCCGGTAATACCGCATCGCCACGGGGCGCGCCGAACAAGGGTGCATCCCAGCTGCTGCCGTCGTGGGCAAGCATTGCGTACAGCGCGGGTGGCACCACGCTGCGGATGCGCGCCATCGCCAGTTCGCGGGTATTGGTCGGGTCCTGCAGGTCGGCGTACATCGCCAGCCCGGTCAGCACCGAGTCCTCCAGCTCCCACGGCCGCGGCTGCTGGCGCAGCAGCAGATACGGCCATGGCCGCACCGGCAGGGCGGCCAGGCCGGCATTGACGCCGTCGCGGTAGGCTTCGATCACGCCGCGTTTGTCGCCGAGGGCGGCGCCCAGGTTCTGCTGGGTATGGGCGCGCAGCCGGTGCACGCGCATGCGCCTGTCCAGTGGCAAGGCCTTGGCGCCGAACAGTTCGGACAGTTCCCCGGCCGCCGAGCGGCGCATCAGGTCCATCTCGAAGAAGCGTTCCTGCGCGTGTACATAGCCCAGCGCACGGGCCATGTCGGTCTCGTTGGCGGCCTCGACGGTGAGCACCCCCAGCGCGTCACGCTGGATGCTGACCGGTGCCGACAGCCCCGGCAGGGCCAGTTCCCCGTCCAACTGCGGCAGGCTGCCGCGCAGCAGCCCCCAGATGACCAGCAGCAAGACCAGAAACAGCCCCAATACAACCCAAAACGAACGCAGCAGCCAACGCAGCACAGGCCTACCCCCGGTAGCGGTTCTGTCGCGATTGTAGACAGCTTGTGAAGCCGAAAGAGAGGGAATCGCAACTGAAAGTGATTCCGATTAGATCATTGGGTTTTCAGATGGGGCACCCTATGCACCATCGAATCATCAGGAGCACCCCCCATGCAGGGCAAAGCCGAAGTCATTGAGTGCCTGAAGGAGCTGCTGCGCGGCGAACTGGCTGCGCGCGACCAGTACTTCATCCATTCCCGTCGCTATGAGGACCAGGGCCTGCTGGCGCTGTTCGAGCGCATCGGCCACGAGATGGAAGAAGAGACACAACACGCCGATGCGCTGCTGCGTCGCATCCTGTTCCTCGGCGGCAACCCCGACATGCGTCCGCATGCCTTCGAGCCTGGCGTGACCGTGATGGAGATGCTGGAAAAGGACCTGCAGGTCGAATACCAGGTGCGCGCCAACCTGGCCGCCGGTGTGAAACTGTGCGAAGCGCAGGGTGACTACGTCAGTCGCGACATCCTGCTGCTGCAGCTGCGTGACACTGAGGAAGACCATGCCTGGTGGCTGGAGAAGCAGTTGGGCCTGATCAAGCGCATTGGCCTTGAGCTGTACCAGCTGAGCAAGATGGAAGCCAAGGGCACCCCGGCGCATTGACCCTGCTGGCTGGCAGGAATCGCGCGACTTGAGGCAGCGGCCCCTGTGAGGGGGCCGCCTTTGGGGGGGGAGGGGTATCCTGCTTTGGCAGGTATGGCAGCTTGAAAACCCGCATGGGGTCGGAGCTGTTGCCGCGTTCGCGGGAATGGCGGCATGAAAGCCAACACCGAAGTGCTCTGTGCAGCAGTGCCAGCGTCAGGCTGGCTGGATGTTGCGGTAGCTGCGTTCTCAAGAAGAAGGTGCCGCGATCAACGGATCAGTCCATAGATGATCCGGTTCCAGCTGTTATCCCGCCGTAGTGTCTGTTCCTCGCTGAGCTGTGCAGAATCCACCAGCTTGCCCATCACCGCCTTTGACGGATAGATATTTGGATCATTGGCCACTTCGTGGCTGATCCAGCGGGTGGATGCCGCGTTGGCATTGGCGTAGGCGACATGGTTGGTGATATCGCTGATCACCTTGGCGTCCATCAGGTAGTTGATGAACTCATGTGCAAGCGCAGGGTTCTTCGAGTTCTTCGGAATGGCGACCACGTCCATCCAGCGCAATGCGCCTTCGCGGGGGATCAGGTATTTGATGTTCCGTGGCCTGCCGCCGTTGGCAAGCTCTTCTGCCCGTGCCTGCGCCTGCCCTATGTCACCGGAATAGCTGAGTATCACGCATAGCTTGCCCGACGCCAGGTCGTCGATCAGCTCGATCGAGCTGCCGAACGTGCGGATGTAGGAACGTACATCCAGATAGGCATCCTGCACGGCGTCCATGTTTTCCGCGGTGATGGCGTTGGCATCACGACCCAGCCATATCAGCGCTGCGGTATGCCCTTCCTCGTCATCATCGATGATGCCGATGCCGCACTCGGAAAGCTGGGATGCGATAGCGGGTTTGAACAACAGGTCCCAGGTGGCCATGTCGAAGTCTGGTCCCAGAATTGCCTGCACCTTGTCGGCGTTGACGCCAAGCCCGGTAGTGCCCCACAGGTAGGGAACGAGATGAGCGTTTCCGGCATCCAGTCCGCTGAGCCCATCGAGTGCGTCCGCACTCAGGTTCTGCCAGTTACCCAGTGCTGTTTTGTCCAGCGGGCGCAGCAGGCCTTGCCTGATCTGATCCGCTGCGTACGGGCGCGCAGAGGGGAAAACAACATCGTAGGCACCGTTGCTCTCGCGCAGCTTCTGATCGAGCACGCCATTGCCGCTGAACAGCTCGTAGCGCACGCTGACGCTGAATTTCTTTTCAAAATCGCGGATGGTGTGTGGGGCGACATAGTCTGGCCAGTTGTACACGTTCAATACACCACCAAGAGTGGTTGGAGCTGCCGGCGCCTCCGCTGTGCTGGGGAAGTCGCTGCCGCCGCACGAGGTCAGCGACAGCAATACAGCTGCTGGAAGTAGCTTTTTCAATCTTTGTCCCCTGGCGGAATCGAAGCGCGGCGTGCCGGATGCAGATGGCCAGCGAGCAATCGTTCTGTCCCTGACCCGGCATTTGCCAAGCAGGAAAAGCACTTCGCTGGACGCAATCCTGATCGGTGTGGTTTTGAAAACTGGCGTATTGTCGATACGGCTGGCCGGAGTGGACATCGGACCAGTCTCAAAAGCTGTTGGCCGGGCGATTTGGCGCGACTACGTTGTTGGCGGCAGCAATGTGGCTCACGATCAGGAGGCGTGATCTGCGACAACCGCATGGCGCAGCGCTACAGACGGGAGTCTGTGCTGGCAACGTGACGAAAACTGGTGGTCTGACGCGCTAGGCGCTGTGGGCCTTGGGAGCTGTGGCTATGCGCATCTGTGCTTGATCAGATGCGCCGATATGCACCCCCTTGAAGGGGGCACTGCTGGGGAGTGTTGCCCTAGCTACGGAACAGTTGATAGACCGTGGTGGAGAGCGCCGTTACACCGTCTGCGCGGAAATCCGGTTGTTGGTCCAGGATGTCGCGGCGTTCCATCACGGTGGCGAGCCATGGCGTCGCGAACAGGCGCAGTACTTCGGCCTGTTCAACAGAGAACGGCGGCGGCTGCTTTTCGTCCTGCGGATACTCGAGCGTTATCAATAGGCCGCGGCAGTTGACCGGCAGTTGTGCGTACAGCGTGTCGCGGTATTGCTGGCGCAGTGGTGGCGGTAGCGCGATCAGGGCGGCGCGGTCATAGACGGCGGCCACATCGG
>QFOV01000007.1 GCA_003248565.1 Stenotrophomonas sp. | reverse complement strand
CCTTCATTCTGCTCTCCTAAGTATCTGGCCTTCAGATCTGCCCGAGCTGAGCCATCGAGGTGCCTTCGCTCCCCGACACCACAAGATGGTCGACGACCCTCACCTCCACCATCGCCAATACTTCCTTCAACCGCTTAGTGATGGCTCGATCCGCTGCTGACGGCTCGCAATGCCCGCTAGGGTGGTTGTGAGCCAGTAGGACCGCTGCTGCGTTCAGGGCCAAGGCACGTTGGACGACAATCCGGGGATGGATCTCAGCACCATCTATTGAGCCTGAGAACAACCGTTCTACAGCGATCAGGCGATTTCGGGTATCAAGAAACGCCACCTCGAAGTGCTCGCGGATCTCATGCCCTAGACGCAGGCGGAAGAACCTGCCAGCAACATCTGGATCTCCCAACAGGAGGCCACTGACCATTGCCCTGCTCTCTAGGATTTCCAATGCTTGAGAGAGGACGAAGCTGTCACGTTCGTTCAAACCGTCAGGTAGCTTTTCCAGGTGCCTTCTGCTTTAGCAATGCTCCTTGGCCGAACCAAGCTGCATCCAAGCGGTTCTCCGTACTCTGCGCCCGGCGATGGTGGTCCACGAACTCGGTGATGCTGTTGAGGAGGCCGAAGGCTGTGCCCTTGCTGGTTCTTAGGCTTGAGCCTCTCCCCTCCCCGCCGTATAGCGCCCGCACCTTGGCTACAGCCTGCTCGTTCACGATAACTTTTCCATGCTGAGCCGCTGGATACGTGAGCAAGTTCCGCAGCACGCCATCGACCGAGTCAGGGTCCACTGATGTCTCACAGAGGATGCGCATCCGCTCCACGAAGCCGTGCCAGCCCTCGACTGCGATACCCAACTGGCTCTTGACCCTGTCAGCATCGAAGGCACTGCGGTGCGGGACCTTGATGGCTCCGGTTCGATCCCCAACAGCGATCTGCAGGGTGTTGTTGCAAACCACCCGAACTGAGGTGAACTGAGCGGTGGTAGCCAGCGTTCCGTCACAGGCCGTAGCCAGAAGAAGATAGCCATTGACCTGATCTTGGCCCTTTAAGGCCACACCCTGCCCAGTACGGGCCAACGCCCAGAACTTCCGCCCGCCGCGAAGCACGCCTGCCGTTTCCAGCTCGAAACCACTGTACCGCGTCAGGTCGCGGTAGAACTCAAGAATCTCCTGCGGCTGGACTACTTGATAGCGCTTGGACACCACGGCCAGCGGTCGCTTGGTGTCAGAGCGATAAAGCACCTTCTGCCCGGGGAATGCCCGAACCGGATACTGATCTTCAGCATCGGCGGCGAATCGCACTTCGGCTTCCTCCAAGGACCAGTTCATGCCGGCACGCTCGCGCCATACTTCAATGGACTGCCCTGGAGCCAACTGGCTTCCGATGCCATGCCATGGGACTTGGCCTGCATAGGCCATGGTTTCAACGTGATGCATCTCGGTCTCCTTTCATAGACGGCATAACGCACAAGGCCCGGACAGTGCCGGGCCTTGTGCGTCTATCTGAATTGTTGGTTTAGTCGTAGGAATCGCGACCGAACTGGTCGGGGCGGGTAAACGAACAACGGGCTACGGCCGACAAGATGGCTGCAGCCACAATGAAGACACAGTAGAGGAACTCGGACTTATCTTTCATACCTAGTACTCGAAGCGATACGCCGATGCGCGACGCACACGCAAAGCAGGAGGATCCCGCTTCAACGTAGTACTAAGGGTCTGAAACAAGTTTCAATCAAAGACAGCATCTCGATGAGGCCAACACTTAAGCTCGACACGCCGAACGGCAGCTCCCGGCCAGAAGCGGACGGTAGCAACACTTGAGTTTAGCCCTGCCGCGAAGCGGCATCGGCTTTAGCGAATTGTTAGCTGCGGGCCTGGGAACTCTTATCCATGACGCACGCGCGAATGAACTGTTGACCTAGGTCCGTGACTTCTACGATGAGGCGATCAATCTCAACCCTGCATCCGTCTCTCTTTCCAAGCTCTTCCCGAATCTTTTTGATCGGCGGGAAGTCCTCGATCTCCGTATAGACCTCTTCATCTGTGAAGTAGCGGTCGGGAATCGCGATCAGTCCGAGCCGGGCCAAGTTGTCAAGATAGTTCGCTGCGAGTGGTGGGTGCTCGCAGCCCGCCTTGACGGCAAGTAACGAGATGTGGCGATGGGTAATGTGAAAACCACCTTGTTCATTCACCACAAGCTTGATAGTGATCAGTGGCTGATTACCGTTGGTTGCAAAGAATCCCATGAGCTTTGCTTCATCCGGCGACATGTTCTTGATCATGTCAACAAACGCAGGATGAGCTCGGTAGGCGGTGGTTTTGTCCATGGAAGTGGCAAGCAAGTTTGCGTAAAGCTCGGCCAAATCCGATTCTGTTCCGGTGTAGCGGAGCGCTTCGATCGCTGGAACTGCAATGTGAGGTTTCGGCTGTTGAATATCTTCCGGAGGAACGTTCTCCAGCTTTGAAGCGACGCGCTCGCGCACGAAATCGCGAATCCTTTCAACGCCCCATACTAGCCCTTCAACCGGACTGAGAGCTGCGTTGACAGCTCGTGTCATCAAATGAAGCGATTTGCCTGCTTCTTTAGCCGCCGGTTGAATAGCGTCTTGGTAAATGGGCACTGACTTGGCCAGCTCTGCTACGGCCTTTGCAGTTTCCCCAATTGTCCCGCCATTATCGTTCCCTGACACTTTGATCCCCCGAGAGCAGCTAGCTACCTAATAGAAAGGCCCGTGGGGTCGTCCGTATTGCTTACCCACAAAGCACCGTATGGCGGACTTTCCCCTTTAGTACAGCTCGATCTTAGGGCGACTGGGTCCGGCTAACAAGCCAGCGTATAAGCGGACCCCATCGCTAGGCTCGGCGGCGGCACCAATGGCCGCTATGGGTCGCATGACGCCCTGCGACCAGAAGGGGGCATCCAGCAACGTATAGAATGCGTGCACTACGTCGCGCGGATAGCTCGCATTGACTGGCAGGAACTTCCATGTGATTACAGGCGCTTCAGGGGGCGGGAAGTCGACCCTGGTAGATGCGCTGGGTGAGCGCGGCTACTCAGTGATGCCCGAGAGCGCTCTCTCTGTCTTGCAGGAACAGGAGCAGCGTAGCGCTTCCCCCTTGTCGAAAGCCAAACTGCAGGCATTCATGGAGGAAGTGCTTGAGCGAAGCATTCGGGCCTACGATGCCGCCCAGAAGGAGCACTTCGAGAGGTCTATCGGAAGCGCTCCCAAAAAAGCTGAAATGCCATTCAGCACGCGGCCAGTGG
Source organism: Stenotrophomonas sp. (assembly GCA_003248565.1). Classification (GTDB taxonomy): domain Bacteria; phylum Pseudomonadota; class Gammaproteobacteria; order Xanthomonadales; family Xanthomonadaceae; genus Stenotrophomonas. The sequence goes on along the minus strand of QFOV01000007.1, from coordinate 32,672 downwards.
CGGCGTTAGCCGCCCTCAAGGCAGAACCTCTGAAAGAACTCACCTCGAACCACACGTGCGGCTCGCCCATGCGTGGCTTGATACATGTATGAGTAATAGCGGTAAAACTCAGAGTCCGTGTTGAACCGATTCGCCATGACCTTTTCTTCAAGCTCTAGCAGGCGATCTCGGAACTGCGTAGGCAGAGTCTCCAGATTCTTGGCAGTCTCGACCACCAGAGTAAAAAAGTTAGATTTTCGGAACCACATGGAGTCAAATGGAAGATTCAGGTCTCTGATTACCGCGAAAGTCTTGATTAAGAGTGCAATCATGTGGTCCCGATTCGGATACTCGTCATTAAATGACGAAACCTTAGGCTCGACCTCTCGGTCTTGCGCGAAGTAACCGCCATTTTCTATCGTGGACATGACCAGTAAGATGAAGTGAAGATCAGCCATCCGCGTGAATTCAGACTCGCGCAGGACTCCATACTGCTCTAGATTTATGTTGTCAAGTATAAACTTTGCAGCCTGGATGAAGTGCCCATCGTAGACGGCATTATGAATCTCGACGTCATCAAGCTTGAACTTCGTGAGATTAATTCGACGAAATATCTCGCGAGTGGTCTCTTCGTCCACCTTGCCCAGGTCTCGCATCACGATTTGATACGAGAGAAATTCTTGCTTCTGCTCTCTTGTCAGGACTTGGTATGTCGGAATTTTTACCGGAGGGTGATCGTGCTTGCCTTCAATGTAGTTTCGAATTGTAGTAAGGCGTTGCTGGCCATCTATTACCAAACGAGTAGTTCGAAGTCTCTGGACGTCAACATCCCCTTCGCAGACATAGATTTCAGGGAATGGCAATCCATTTAGGATGGTGTCGACGAAGGCCTCTTGGTGCTCATGAGTCCAAACAAACTTTCGCTGAAAGTCTGGTCGAAGTACTAGCTTCCCTTCGTCAATCAACTGATATACGTCAGCGATAGTGGGGTTGGTGACGCTGGGTTTAATCTGGGATGGCATTTGCTGCTCCAACCTGCAATTTAGTTCTAAGAGCGCTTAGGCCGCTCAGGGTGTATTTTTCTAAGTGACCGTAACTTTTGAAAGCTCCCGCAGTGACTTTGTAGTTACCGACTTCGCTGCGACCATGGGAAATTGAATCGAAGAAGCCGAACCAATCCTGCTTAATTTCGTCGACCCGAAACGATGTTGGAAGTAGATCGGGGCGCATCCAGCCAATTGCGCCATACTCTAAGAATTTGTGATATCCCTTGATTTCATTATACGAAACCGCTTTGCGGTTATCTCGAAGCTCCATTTGGTAGTCACCTATGGATGACATGATGCGGTCATAGAGCGAGGAAGAGATAATTGCCACATCAATATCTGAGTCAAGATCAAACATCTTGCGCTTGTGCGGGCTGAAGCCGAGTTTGGCAGACCCGGTGATAAACACCTCATGAAAGTGGATTCTGAACTTGTCAGCAATCCGCCTTCTGAAGGAGTAAAACGTGTCCTCGTTACCGCCGAAAACTGCGGGGGTTCCGTGGAGCGTGCGCCGACGGCAGAATTCGACGAGCTCGTCGTCGTGCTCAATGCCTTTAAGTTGCGTGAGGAATTCGTCCATGTAGGCAAGATCATACTGTGATGGCGGTTGGAACGCTTGACGCATGAATAGGCCGGGTGCGGAACGCGAAAATCGTCACACTTCTGCTTGAATGAATGACTGGGATGAGCACCAGGCGAAAACCAATACAACACCACAAAGTCTACCTTGCCGCAGCCTGGGACTTGCAGCCCGCTAAACGGGGCGAGTGCGTACGAAGCAGCCTGCCAGAGCGAAGAAGGATCAGAGTTCAGATGCACGAACGACCGCTATGGGTCGCATGACGCCCGACGGCCAGAAGCGGGCGTTGGCTGTAATGTGACGAATGAGCCGAAGGCGTCATACGCCAACATGCGTCACCGATAGCGAACACCATGACAAAGGTATAAGCCACATTGCCCATCCCTCCTACTTGCATGAACCTTAAGCTCTTGAGAAATTCGACGAGAGCGAAACTACGGTAAGGCCGAAAAATGAGGGGGCACGGCCAAGTAGCGAGCAAATGGAACACAGGCACGTGAGAGCTCCTCCAACGAATGCCAGTAGCGCAAAAGCGCGACGAACGGGTCCTCGCCATCAACGATGGCCTCGCCTTTGCTGAAACGCGACAGCCGAATGGTCGGAATAGGCACGCTCCGAGTTTGCACAATTCGATAGAGCAAAGCGGCAGCATTGGGATTTGCGGCCATTGGCTGTCGTCGACCGGGAGAATCAACGGTGGGCTGAACGTCTCCTACAGCGACTTACTGAGCACACGTCCTATCTCGACACCTTAGGTCCAGGCGCCATGTCTACTAATTGTCCGGAGAACAAAACCCCCAAATGCCCGTCATCAAGACAAATACCCAAATCACGGCGAGCACAGAACACACGAACCTGCTCCTGCCTATTTTCCTTAAGGCAGGAGATCACATATTCAACAAAGTCTTCAACAACTTGGCGCTCATCGCGCAAAACTTCTAGGCCCACGGACCTCTTTGCGACTCCAAAGGCTCGTTCCCACATCGACGCATACGAGTCAAAAACCGGAACACGCCCATTAAAGTAGAGCTCATTGAACTTCAGCTTATCAATCACTACATTACCGTGAAGCAAATCATTCCTCTCGTTCACGAGCGAGTGATAACGCCGACAGGACTCATGTCGATAATCGATCTCTGACTGAAATCCGACGCAGTTGTGAGCGAGGCTCTTGATGCGAACGTCGATGGGTTGGCGGATCAAATACTCCCTTAATCTATCATCCTGTTTCAGGCTTGGCTTCATCAGCAGGTACATCAAGAGGTTCACGAAAGCCTCAGCCATCACAGGCAACATTGCACGCGCACCAAAGCACAAGCCAGTTGCCTTCGTGACAATTTTGCCTTGCCGCCCCCATTCTTCGGACCATTGCTCAGGGCTTTCATATTCGCCGATGCCACCGAGCTGGGTTGTTTTTCCCTCGACATCAAGAGCTTCAATTTCAGACATCAAGCATTCAACAGAGCTGCGAATTCGGTGATATGGGTTGATGAACTCAACCCAATGTTCCAATGCCTTACGAACTTTTCCCATGGCTTGGCCATGCCTCGGGAAAGTACTCTTGACGTCTACTACCAACTGATCAAGGGCCTCACGCGGCAATTCATCCCCCGAAATCCACAATTCAGTTCGGAAGTTGTGCCCTTGAACGAGGATTATTCGTCCATGAGATGCAAGGGTCCACTCCCAATGGATAAGGTTTTCAGAGTGATCGCCACGCAGGAAATTTTGTATGCCGTTTGGAGGGCCGAAACGGCTATACAGATAGCAGTAAAGATCCGCCGGCTTGATTTCGTTACAAAGGGTCCAATGAGTATCAAAGTGAGGCCGAGCCTCCGCACGAAGCATCTCGATCAGGTCGCGCGCGTGTATCGCGGAAAGCTGTTCGACAAAGCCGGGTTCTAGCCTCATAGAGCAAAACGCCTATTTTAAGCCCCGCCACAAAGCGGCGTTGACTTGAATGAACTATTAGTGAGAAACGCCACGAAGCCTCCGATTTGCCAGACGAACAAAGCTCTCATGAGCGCTGATGAAACCTGGCACTACAGAATTTATCTCTCTCGCCTCAGCCTTGATGTTCTCCGGCGTGGCACCGGCAGGCAAACTGTCTGGTTTTACGGATCGCAAGTGACCCGTCGCCCCAATAAGAACGGTGTTCTTGGCAATCGCCATCCCTAACTTAGATGCCTTTTCATAGACATTTTGGTGCGCTGTATTAAGCCGAGGATCGATGAACTCACGATCGACCGTCCCCCACGAATCCACATATTGAGAGAACGGCGACCAGTAGGCGTTTTGAAAAGCACCGAGAAAGTCGTGATCTCGGTAGAGTTGATAAATTCCGCTATCGACAATTAACTCCCTATACCGCTTATACAAGTCAATGTCGTGCTGATTCCTCTTGCCTTCCCCGCTAAAAAATGCTTTGACCTTGTCCCAAAAGTAGCCGATTGCGGCAATTCCACCAAAAATGGTCGCGATGATTAGCACGGATTCCATATGACCTCTCGTTGCCAAACCGACTAATAGCTCGACCTCAGGAGCCTGCCATACGAACTGCCCACAGCACACCAGTTGGCGAGCTATTCCCTCAGTACGTCTTGATCTTATGGCTGACGACGCCCATAAACAAGACAGCGCATAAGCGTCGTTAGCACAGCGTCTTCTCTACCAGGCAGCTATCGAGGACACCTATAGCGTGTCCGCTTTGGGTCGCATGACGCCCTGCGGCCAGGAGCGGGCATGCTCCAGACTGCTGACCGCCTCCAACCGCGGGTGCGGTTCGAATATGCCGGCGACACAACAAAGGACATCCTCTGCTCGGCACATCCCTTTACAATGCACGGCATGCTGCCCTTGAAAATACTGGTCGTACCCTTCTTCCTAGCGTTGATCACGCTCGCAGCGCGCCGCTGGGGGCCTGGGGTGGGAGGGTTGCTGGCAGGCTTTCCAGTGGTTACCGGCCCGATCCTTTATTTTTTGGCAATCGAACAAGGCAGTGCGTTCGCAGCGATGGCAGCAAAGGGCTCGCTGTTGGCAGTGGTTGCTTGCGTCGGGTTCGGTATCGTTTTCTCGCTAAGCGCTTTGCGCTTTTCATGGGAGTCATCGCTTCTACTTGGCTGGACGGGCTGGCTTGTGATCGCCGGTGCATTCGCAGTGGTACCTGTGCCGCTTCCTTTGTTCGCATGCGTAACACTTGCCATCCTGGCGGTGTGGTTGGGGCGGCGCGTGGTGCCTGTTCAGCGAGGCGTCGCGCCTGCAGGGTCGGCTCTGCCCAGATCCGAACTTCTGGCTCGCATGGTTGCAGGCGCCTTGCTGGTGCGGATAGTGACAACGATCGCCTCCGTTGTGGGAACGCAATGGGCCGGGCTCATGGCGATGTTTCCGGTCTTGGGTAGCGTGCTTGGCGTGTTCTCGCTTCGACGTAACGGCCCCTTATATGTTGCCCAACTGTTCCGCGGTATGTTTTTGGGCTTCATCTCATTCGCTACCTTCTGTACCACTGTCTCGCTATTGCTGAGAGAGTTTTCCCCGGCGCAAGCATTCGGCTTGAGTGCCCTGACGACTATCCTCGTGCAGGGCATTGTGTACTGGGCTGCCACACAAGCTTTGGTGTTTCGGGATGCGAACGATTCCCACGGCCGGAATTAACCGGACTCCGAGGTCCGTCTTTAGGTAGTTATGCCCCAAGACCAAACACCTAAGGTTTCTCGCTGGGCCCATTACAAGCGCATCAAAGCTTGGCGTTACGTGGCTCTGTCCATTGCTGCCATCGCCTTCTTCGCGTGGCTATCCATAGCCAAGGGCGACTGGGCTTACTTGGAGCGCAGTGGCGGCATCATCGCCTTGCTTGGTGCATTTCTCGGCTTACGCAAGCTTTTCCGCAAGGGGGCCCGCGACCTCAATACACCCAATGAGCCGCTTACCAAAGGCCAACAGTTCGATGTGCAGGCCATGTGGCATGAAGTAGAGGATTTGAGTGACTCCTTTGCCGAGGAACTCGGCTTATTCCTTGCAGTACTTGGTACTCTCATCAGTACCGCAGGTGCACCACTCCTGCAGTGAATTGCGCCGCTAGGTGCATAAAAATTTATTCAAGCCGATGCCGCTTCGCGGCTCGGCTTAGTTCCGGAGTTAGCTCCCTTGAAACATTCTGAAGGAATGGCAATGTCCCGAATTTTGCTTCTCGCACTGCTCGTAGCGTCATTCAGTGCCAGCGCTATCGTCATTCGCGATGATGTGGATGACTCGAAGTATCGCGTTCCGCTATCTGAATTTCTCCCACTCGCCAACCTCCCCGGCGAAGGGCATGGCGTACTAATTGCACCGCGCTGGGTCATCACTGCCGCACATGCGGTCGCTTGGCAGCCTCAGATCAAGCAGATCACCATCAATGGAATCCCCAGAGATGTTGAACGCCTGGTGATGCATCCGGGACACAAGGCACCATCGCAGAAGCTTCGCGAGCAAGCGCTGGCTACGTGGGACTGGACGTTGTTTCGGGTGCTGCTAGCTTCTTCGGACGACATTGCGCTTATCGAGTTGACAAAGCCTGTTACCGATGTCGCTCCCGCTGCAATCAACAAGAGTGATGACGAGTTCGGTCACGTCGTCAAGATCATGGGAAAAGGTGCCACCGGCAATGGCGCCACTGGGTACGAATTCAGCGATTCACACCGCACCGAACTTCGCCTTGCATACAACAAAATCACCAGTGCTGATGACCGGTGGCTCTGCTACATCTTCGACAAGCCTTCGGACGCCCTGCCACTTGAGGGTGGGTCTGGAAACGGTGACAGTGGTGGACCCATCCTTATTCAAACTGGAAAAGATTGGCTGTTGGCCGGACTGACTTCATGGTCGGACGCTCAGAGTACTATTCGGACACCCGGACGGTATAGTCAGATCAGTTGTAATGTCCGTTTAAGTCATTACAACGACTGGATTGAAAGCGTTATCTCCGGACAGCCAAATTCGGGGGACTAAGAATTCATTTAAGCCAACAACGCTTCGCGGCGCGGCTCAGTTCCCGAGTTGAACCTCTGCCACTCGCCGCAGGGCGTCATGCGGTAAGAAGCGGACATGCTCCCGAATGATGGCCGGCTTCAAACCGAGGCGATTCAAACCTCCGTCTACACAAAGATCCGCCCACGCTCCAGGATCGGTGGCAGGGCGTGCCGAGGACAAGCACATCCTCAATAACTTCAGGTGTTTGACTTGTAGTCATACATTCAATGAGGCGTAGCGTCTCGATTAAGCCGCCGCTCAATCATGCTAGGCCGCAATCTTGTGCTCGTAGAACGGGCGCCGCTTGTCGTCGAAGATCGCGCACTGCGCCCGCTGGTTTGCAGTGCCAACGGAGTGCCGAGCTTACCTCGGCACCCTCACCTCAGCCGCCGACCGCTTGCTGATCAGCGCCTGCAGTACTGCTTTCTCCCGCGATCGGCAGCGAGGCTTCACCGGCCGAGTGGGCGAGTCCTTGGCGCGAACCTTGGATCAGCGACTCACTGTGGGTGAGTCACTGTCGTGATCAAAGCCGACCACGTCCATCCCAAGCGTCACGCACAGCAGCCTTTGCCTCTGCCCAGGCCATTCGCGACTGCCCCCTTGCCGTATCCCAGCCACGTTCCAAGTCGCGATCGAGAACATCATCCCATTCGCGACCGGGGTAGATGCTACGCGCGTAGGTGCCATAACGATACGCGGGACGGTAGTCTTGCTCGTAATCGTAGTCACTCCTGTAGTACTCGGCGGCTTGGTATTTGTTGGCGTAGTAACTGTCCGAGTCCGCATATGCACGGTACGTGCGATCCGAGCGATCAAAAGCATCGCGCACCGCTTCGCGCGCCTGATCCCACGTCAGTCGCGACTTGGCCTTCGATGCCTCCCAGCCTTCGCGTATCTCGCTTTCGAGACCTTCATCCCAGCCGCGGTCCGCAAAGCGCTCACGCACCTCTCCCCCGTAAACATATGCCGGAGCATAATCTTCGTCATAGGAGAGATTGCGATCAACATAGGGGCGATTGACGTGCTCAGCTCTCCAGTAGTCAGCCTCACCTGTAGGGTCGATTCGCTCGGCAACGCTTTTACCGGCTGCGGCACCAGCAACCGCACCAACAGCGCCGCCGATGAGGGTGCCAATTGGTCCGAACAGTGTCCCCACAGCAGCGCCAGCAACTGCCCCGCCGCTGCCACCTACACCCACGCCCACCGGATGCGAACCTGGAGCACCGGTAATGGGATCTCTATTCATATCGCGCGATTCTGGGGTACTCATGATCGATTCCTCGATAGCCTTAGGGGACATTCCCGGAGTGCTTCCAAAACTGGCACTGCTGGCGTTCGCGCAGCGTGACCCATGGAGACGGTCGTGTGAGTTGATCCCACCTTATCGTTTAACAAGAACCCAACACGCCCTGACGTTGATGGTAGGCTCGGTTCGATCTCCAGCTGCCCTCACCCTTGGGGAGATAGCCATCACACTCCCGTTAGTTCTTCGTGGTGTTTAACAATCGAGCAAGGTTGGCCGGCTTATGGTCAAAACACAGGGGCAGGTCGCAAGGGAGAACGTAATGGGTTACAGCGCTCAGTACCTGTCGAACGAAGAGTGGATGAAGCTGCACGCTGCCTACAAAGCGCATGGAAGCGGGTCAGGCTTTTGGCAGGTGTACCAGGAGCTTCAGATTACAGCACAAAGGCGGACTGGCGACCCCTGTGTGAAAGTTGCAAACGAAATGGCCCGTATGGCGGCGAAGCTAGGGGCAACGGCGAAAGCGATTTTTGTCTAGCCGTCGGCCGCGTGGAACAGATTTCCGGGTTACCCGAGGCCACTCCCCCCAATATAGAAAAAACCCACCGGTCGCAGGGGGACGACCGGTGGGCAGCGGTGAGCCTAGCTCACCTATCATGCGCAGCTGCTTCTGAGGAGGGGCGGGCAACCCGCAGCTGCGGAGGACGGATCCAGTATCACTTGGCCGGCGTTAGCTTCCAGTCGCCTGTCTGTGAGTGGACCGTGAGTACGCAGCCGGCGTCAGTCTCCCGGCAATAACGGCACTAGGCTTACATAGGACTAGCAGGGGTCTGCAGGAGAAGCACCGCCATGGCCGTACAAATGTTCCTGGAAGGTCCCGGGATGGAACGTCGCGCAGTAAGATTTCTTGCAATCAATAAAACCGAGATAGTCACCAGATATCGAGGTGCCACTATCGTCATAGATGCTCAGAGGCTGGTAGATGATGAGGGGCAAATAGCAACGCAGGTGGACGTAGAAGGCCTGCGTTTTCAGTTCCAACGATCCGCAATCATCTGGTCGTTGCTGGTGGCCTAAGAACAAGCCCGGCGAACCGGGCCCAGCCTACTCCCCCGAAATAGCGCGAATCATGGGGAGCGCCGGCTGTTCAGTCAAGCAAGTCGAGCTGCAGAGGGGGATATATAAGGCCCTCACCTGCCCCCTTGGCCATTCGATTGAGGGGGTGCGGCTCCGCCGGTCCCTCAGTCTGGATATGAAGCACCGCGTGCCCCCGGTGCACCAATAGGTCAGAATCAGTCTCCGATGGCAGCGCCACCACAGCAGCTCTGCACACATCAACGCTGTTTTACTTACGCGGCAGCAGCCAAGGCTTGCTCAAGCCCATTGGCAAATTCTGCGCTGGCCATGTGATCCGCGTACCCCTGAAACGACGAATTCCTCCATCCGCCGTTCGGTGACCTTGGCTGCACTGATCGCCGTCCTCCGAGCTGAGGAACCCAGTGGTAACCAATCCCGGGGCAACTGCGCGCTCATCGCGTCGCTGCTGAACCACGGGAACTTTCGCGAACCAGGAAACCGCCTGACATCCACAATTGATTCGCTTTGATGTGCTTGCAGAACATCGACGAACGCGCCCCACGTGCGTGTTGATTACCCGACTGGCCACAGTGACACTGGTTCTTTCACATCATCGACTCCGGCGTGGCTACGCTGCAATTCTGTGGTCATAGAACGCGTGACGCTTGTCGTCGAAGATCGCGTACAGCGCCTGAATATCCAGCAGGCACTGGCCCCCTTCATTGATGAACTCAGTGCAGTAGATCAGCAATCCCTTCAAACGTTGCTCCGGCGCATGCTCGAAGCTAGGAAAAATTGAAGATCATGCTCTGCACCTGCACCAATCTAGGCTTCATGCGCATGGTCTAACAGCGGGTTGTAAACAGGTGCAAGGCACCCACCAAGGCATCTCGTCTTCCGAGAAGACAGCGTGATAGAGACAATATTCGTCGTATTGGCAGGCACCCACCGAGAACTCAGCGGCAATCTGGTGGCCATCGCCATCGCGCTGACCTTGGTGTTCGCCTGCTTCTTCGTGGCCTTTGGTCTGCAGATCTACGCAAAGGCTCATTGGTTCGCGGCCTGGCTACTTAGGGCACTTCTCCTGCCTGGGATCATATTGGCGTCGGAACTAGTCCGTCCAACCGGATGGCTCGGAGTTGCGTTAGTCGTTGGCGGCTTGGCGAGTATCACTGCAGCAAGTCTTGGAGTAGCCGCCGGATGGGGAATCCTTCGCAGAGAAAGCCGTGACCGTGCAGCGCGCCGATGACGCGTGTTGCGTACATGGCATGAAGCTGTGCCTGTGGGAGCAGGGCCGGAATGGCGGGCTGACTCTTCAGAACGCCAACCACTGGCCTCTGATCGGCAAACAAATTAGATAACGCCGCCAAGCATTTGGGACGGTAGAACCCGGTGGATTGGGAGCCAGCACCCACACGTGGTCGTAATAGGCCATGCGACCCGAAGTGGGCATGACCCTTTCGGCGGGTTATGCAGGAATACGAGCGATCACCTTAATCTCGAAATCGAAGCCTGCGAGCCAGTTGACGCCAATTGCTGTCCAGTTTGGATACGGGGGGGCCGGGAAGACCTCGCTTTTTACCTTCATGATCGTGGCGAACTGATGTTCCGGGTTGGTATGGAAGGACGTCAAGTCGACGATGTCATCCAGCCCGCATCCCCCGGCTTTGAGGGTCGCTTTTAGGTTGTCGAACGCTAAGCGCACCTGAGCTTCAAAGTCCGGTTCGGGCGAGCCGTCGCTGCGGCTGCCAACCTGGCCGGATACGAACAGCAGGTCCCCTGAGCGAATGGCGGCGGAATAGGCGTGCGTGGCATAGAGGTCATGCCGATTGGCGGGGAAAACGGCGGTGCGGGGGGTCATGTGGAAGCTCCTGTCGTGGGGGATGTCATGGTGTCCTGCGTAAAGCGGCTGTAGTTTGGCGATGCGGCGACCCGGGACATGCCGAACACTCTAGGCAGCGATCGCTTGGGGATAAACGCGCCTGCTGCGGTATCACTGTTTGTAAAATCAGAACAATCCCGCCATCCTTAGAGACCACATGGACCGTATCGATGCGATGCAGGCCTTCACCCGCGTGGTGGAAACCGGCAGCTTCACCAAGGCCGCCGAGACACTGCAGTCCAGCAAGACCCGCGTCACCCAGTTGGTCCAGCAGCTAGAAACACACCTGCGTGTGAAGCTGCTTCATCGCACCACCCGCAAAGTCAACGTCACCGCCGATGGGGCCGCCTATTACCAACGTGTCGTGCGTTTGTTGGCTGACCTGGACGACGCCGAAACCATCCTGTCAGCTGCCTCTGCTTCGCCGCGCGGCAGGTTGCGTGTGGACGTGCCCGCGCCGCTGGCCAGTCTGGTCCTAGTGCCTGCGCTACCCGATTTCAATGCGCGCTATCCCGACATCCAACTCGATCTGGGCGCCAGTGACCGCAAGGTGGATCTGATCGAGGAGAACGTAGATTGCGTGGTGCGGGGTGGTGAACTCACCGATCTATCCCTGCGGGCGCGTCACGTCGCCGATCTGCCGTTGGGTGTCTACGCCGCACCCGACTATCTGGCACGCACCGGGATGCCGAGGCATCCAGTGGTCCTAGAAGATGCTGGGCACCGTATCGTCGCCTACCGCAGTTCGCGGGCCGGCAGCGCCCTTATGTCGCCGCTGCGCCGTGGCGACGAGGAACTGCTCGTACAGGGCCGCTATGTGCTGTCGGTGGACGACGGAAACGCTTATCTGGCGGCCGGCATCGCTGGTCTCGGCGTGCTGTGGCTGCCGCAGTACATGGCACGCCAACCACTGACGCGCGGCGAGTTGGTACCGTTGTTTGAGGACTGGCACCTTGATGCCATGCCGATGTACGTAGCCTTCCCGTCGAGCCGGCATGTAAGCGCCAAGCTACGCGTGTTTATCGACTGGGTCGTGGAACTGATGGCACAACAGGTGCCGACCGTTCAGCCACCTCGATGACCCTCATCCTTTTCGCGAAACATCCAGGGCTACGGGTTTCGTGCGGCGCTCATAAAATCGCAATAGTCTGTGTCTGGCCGATCGCGGCCCAGTGGGCATGCTGAGGGGGCTAAACGAACCCCGCAGCAGGCTCTCCGCACGTTGACCCCGAGCCGCACCAACCACGTGGCCACCCGTTCGATAGTCGCCATTCTTCACACCTTTCGATCGGTGTACGAGCATTCCCATTGTTACGGGGAGTAGTGCCGGGCCCGGTTCGCCGGGCTTTTTTATTGAGCCCTTGTGGCAGTTTGCGGTTTGACCTCAAACGGGTGTAGCTCGCGGATTAGGTCGCGCTGCTCAAGGATGCCAACATGGCTCTGTACGCGATGCAGCAAGGCATCGATCGAAGCTGTAATCGTTGCTGCATTGGGGAGGCCTTCGGCGGCAGCGAGAACTTGGCCGGCAAGCAGCCCCATCTCGTGCAGGCGGACGGCCCGCTCAGCATGGGACAAGCTGTAGGCATGTGTGCACAGCTCGCACGCAATTCCCTCCAGCTTGTTGCGCAGTTCCGAGTACCCCATTGCGGCCCCCTGGTGCGTATCCCTTGGTTCGGCGGAGTATGCGCGTCTATCTCAAGGCTGGCGTGAAGGAACTTAGCCGGTCGTCGGGTTGCGGCACCCGTTCTACCGCGATCGAGCATGTGCAATCTTTGTGTGAACGGGAGAGTGAGTCGCCCTTCAAATTGGATGGAAAACCGGTTCAGTGCTGCCTTCCAATCACGGATGGGTAAGGTCTATTGTCGGGCCAGTCTGGAGTTCCCCGGATTGAGCGTGTTTAGATTTCTGTGTAAACGGAACTCGGGCTATGGCCACAGGGCGCTCCTACTCACCCTGCGCCCAACGCGCCAGGTTCTGCTTCACCCTGTCGATCCCGTCCCACGGATCCTTCCGGCGACGCTTCAACTTGGCCGGCACGTCCTTGATCGTGAAGGCATTGGCCTTAGTGAGCTTGGAGAGCTCGCTCCAAGCCAAGGGCATCGCCACAGGCGCCCCGGCACGCCCACGCATGGAATAAGAGGCCACTGCGGTGGCGCCGCGTCCATTGCGCAGGTAGTCCACGAAGATTCGCTTGTTACGCTTGCTCTTGGTGGCGGTGGACAGGAAGCGCTCCGGCTCCGAACGAGCGAGCGCGTCGGCGAACCCGTGGGCGAAGCGCTTGGTCAGGTCCCAGTCGCAGCCGGGATTCAACGGCACCACCACGTGGAGCCCCTTACCTCCCGACACGCGCAGGAACGATTCCAGCTCCAATTTCTCCAGCAACTTGCGGATGTCCTTGGCCGCCTTCTTGATCTCCGAGAAGGGGACGCCTTCGCCCGGGTCCAGGTCGAACACCACCCGGTCAGCCCTATCGGGTTCTTTGGCGTACGAGCCCCACGGGTGGAACTCCAACGCGTTGAACTGGACCAACTCCATCAGCCCCGGCAGGTCTTCGACGACCAGGTAGTTGGCGTTGGTGCCCGATTCTTCCTTGAGCATCACGGTGTTCACCCTCTCCAGCCCCGCGGTCAGATGCTTCTGGAAGAAGCAGGGGTGCTCAATGCCGGCGGGACAGCGAATGATGGACAGCGGCCTCCCAGCGATTTCGGGCAAGAGGTGATCGGCCACCGCCAGGTAGTATTCCCACACATCCCGCTTGGTGACGCGACTGTCGGGAAACAGAATCTTCGTGGGGCTGGAGAGCTTGGGAAGCTCGGTGGTTGCAGCACCCCTCTCGCCCCTCTTGGTCATTTTCTTGCTGGACTTGGCCAAGCTTGCCGCTCTAGACGGATTCTTAGCACGGTCGCTGTCGGCCAGGTCTTTCACATCCTTGTCCTCGCGTATGGTCTTGAGCGAGGGCTGACGCAGTAAGCCCTGCCGTCCCATGCCGCGGAAGAACACCTCCACCACGAAGCGCGGAGGGAACCAAGTGGCAGTGCGCAGATCGGTGTCCGTCGTGCCCACATGAGCCGTGGGTTTCTTGCCACCACCCTTGGTCAGCTTCTTGGTGAGCTCGCGCATCAGCTGGTCGTTGAACCCGGTACCCACCCGACCCACGTAGCGCCAGCCGCACTCAGGGTCCGGCTTGGCCAGCAGCAGCGATCCAAACCCGGTGCGGCTGCCTTTCGGCTCCGTGTAGCCCACGACGGCGAACTCATCGCTGGCCAGCTGCTTAGTCTTGCGCCAGTCCTCGCTGCGCCCACCTTGATAGGGCTGATCGCCACGCTTGGAGATGATCCCCTCAAAGTGCTGTTTGCCGGCGAGCTCGAAGGCCGCTTGCCCGTCGCCCTTGATGTGGGAGCTGAAGGCCAAGTGGGCGGGCGCGTCTTCCAAGAGCTCCTGGAGCAGCGCTTTGCGCTCCAAGAGGGGCGCATCCGACACGTCCACACCATTGAGGTGGAGGACGTCGAACAACGCGTAAGACAGCTTGCCCAAATGTTCGCCGGACAACGTAGATTGGAGCAGGTTGAAGTCCCGCTTCGTGCCGGTGCCGGCGATAAGTTCACCGTCCAGCGCACCGGACTCCAGGCCCAGCGCCTCCACCGCGTCGCGGATGTCGGGGATCTTGTCCGTCCACTCCAGTGCGTTGCGTGACCACAGCCTGACCTCGCCCTTCGCGATGGTGGCCAGGATCCGGTAGCCGTCCCATTTCAGTTCGTGGATCCACTGCTCACCTTGCGGAGGGCTTTCCCCAAGTTTGGCGAGCTGGGGTTCGAACGGTCCGGTCGGCGCTGCGGCCTTCTTGGCTTTGGGCAGGGCAGCTGCCTTCTTTGCCCAGTCCTTCTTGCGTCCCTTCTTCACAGGGACAGCGGTGAGCTTCTTCTTGTTCGTCTTGCCCGAGCCCGCCCGCTTGAGGTCCTCGGCCGGGGCCTTGGTCACGTCGGCGAGCAGATCGTCGGCTTCCAGCTTGCCGGCGTAGTCGTCCTTGTCCTTGAAGAGCAACCACTGAGGTTGCTTGGCTGGTTTGCCAGAGCGCACCAGGTGCCAGCCGCCCTTGAGCTTCGTGCCGAACAGCTCGAATCGCAGGTGGCCTTTGACCAACTGCTCCTCTGGATCGCCGTCGGTTGCCCACACGCCGTGATCGAACTGGGCCACATGCCCGCCGCCGTATTGGCCCTTGGGGATCTCGCCCTCGAAGGTGGCGTAGTCCACGGGGTGGTCTTCCACCTCCACCGCCATACGCTTCACGCTCGGGTCGTAGCTGGGGCCCTTGGGGACCGCCCAGCTCTTGAGGGCGTCGCCCACTTGCAGCCGGAAGTCGTAGTGCCGCCGGCTGGCGTGGTGGAGCTGGACCACGAAGATGGCCCGCCGCCCTTTCGGGACCGCCTTGCCCGGTTCCGGTTCGCGCGTCTTGTCGAAGCTGCGCTTGCGGCGGTAGTCCGTCAGGCTCATGGTGCGGCGTTATTGCCCAACCGCTCGCGCACGGCCCTGGACGTGTCGCCCACAGCGTTCACGACGTCTCGCAGCTCCTGCTCCGACACGCCAAGTTCCTTCGTCCAGTATTGGACCTCGTAGTCTTCGCTGAGGTTGATGCGATCTCGGTCGGGCGAACCGGTCTTGCTCTTGTCGTCGGACATGTGCAGTGCTCCTTTTCTGGGTTGACTCAAGAGGCCTTTCGGGCTGTGGATTTCTTCGCAGCCTTGCTGGCTTTCTTTGCGGGGGCCTTCGCTGCCTTGGCTGGCGCCTTCTTCGCCGCCCCCTTGGCCGGCGTGCGTTTCTTCGTGTCCAGGCTTTGCTGGAGCAGCGACATGAAGTCCACCACGTTGGTGGCGGCGTCCTCGCGTGGCTCGGGCTCTTCGAACTTGGTGGTGGCGCCGGCCAACTTGATGCGTTTCTTGATGATGTCGGACAGGCGCGCGCGGAACTCGTCGTGGTAGTCGGCCGGGTTCCACTCGGAGGTCATGGAGTCGATGAGCTGCTCAGCCATCTCCAGTTCCTTCGGCGCGAGGCGGTAGTCCGCCGGCTTGCCCTCGGGAAGCTTGTATTCATCGAATTCGACGAGCTCTTGCGGGTAGCGCAGCAGAATCAGCACCAGCGCGTCACCGTCGGGCATGACTGCGCACATATACTCCCGCGTGCGAATGACGACCCGGGCGATGCCGACCTTCCCCGACTTCTTCAAGGTCTCGCGCAGCAGCACGTAGCCTTTCTCGGCTTTTTTGCCGGGAACAAGAACATAGGGCTTCTCGAAATAACGAAGATTGATGCTAGAGGCATCCACGAACGTTTCTACATCCACTGATTCATGGGATTCGGGCGCGGCGGCGGCGATATCCTCTTTCTCGATGACGACGTAGTTGCCCTTGTCATACTCGAAGGCCTTGACGATGTCCTTCCACGGCACCTCCTCACCGGTGTCGGCATTCACCCGCTCGAACCGGATGGGCTTCTTGTCTCGTGAATCGAGCATGCGAAAGCTCAGGTCCGTTCGGCGCTCTCCGGACATAAGGGACACGGGGATGTTGAGCAGACCGAACGACAGCGATCCGGTCCAGATCGGGCGGGCCATTACAGGCTCCAGCGGATGCGAATTTTTCTTATAGCGCCGCGGGTGTGAAATCGATGTCACACCACATGGCTTAGGGCACTGAAGGCGACCGCGCTCGGCGCCCCCTTGGTTGACCCAGTCGAGGTCATAGTCTCCACCGAACTGCAGGACCGCGGCTTTCGGGTCAAGCTCCGAGTAACGGGCCAACTGGCCACGGAGGACAACGCGGCCGGCACTCAAAAAGGCTCTTCCTCGGCCAAATGGCCGCATCCGTGGGCTTCATTCTCTACAGTTGGTTGCTGCACAATTGGGCGTTCATCACCACCAACAGTCTCGTCCTGCTCACCGCCTTGGTAGGCCAGTGGGTGATGTGGCGCAAGCGAAATTCCAGAGACGATTAGCGCTGTGTCGCTGAGGCCACGTGGTGTGCGTCCAACCATGCCCATGCCCGCTTAACGATTTCGCGCACGTCGGACCACAGGCGGGTGGAGTTGCCGCCCAACTCGTCCCAGAGCACCTCCATGTCTGATTCGTGCTGAGGCAGCGCGTAGCTGCCTGCGGTCACCAAGGCCAAGGCGTAAGCAGGGCACACGTCCGACCAATCCAATTCCGCCTGTGAATCGCGATGGGCGAACTCGTCGAACCCAGTCGGAACCGGAGTCATGTCTGGGTACGGCAGGCACTCGCCTACGCCACCCGACCGGTTGAGAAGGGCCACCAGCCGGTGGAAGTGGTCAGAATCGAAATGTCCCATAAGCACTCCTAGTCGGTGGCTCGCACTCCGGCCTGCCTTGCTTAATGACGACACGGATTCCGTGATGGCGGCGTCAGTGCGCAGAGCCAACGTTCGTGGCAACCTTTGTTGACATTCCTCTTCAACCAACCCATGGACTTGGATTGCATCATCGTCGGAGGCGGCCCAGCGGGCTTGACGGCCGCCACCTATCTTCGGCGCCTGCACCGGCGCGTCGTCGTGTTCGACGACCGCCGAAGCCGGGCACGTTGGATCCCAGAGAGCCACAACTGCCCTGGCTTCCCACTGGGCGTCTCGGGGACTGAACTCCTCCAACGCCTACGGGACCAAGCGGCCAACTACGGAGCTACCTTCCACCCCACTCGGGTCACATCCTTGCAACAGGTCAATGGAGGATGGGAAGCTGAATCGGACGACGGGCGGTTCGCGGCACCCGTTGTGCTGTTGGCCACGGGCGTGGTCGATCGGCTCCCGGAGCTCACGTCTGGGGACGCGGAAGAAGCCTTGAGGAGCGGCCTGCTGCGCTCGTGCGCGCTGTGCGACGGCTTCGAGGCTACTGATCGCCGCCTAGCCGTGGTGGGGCCACTCACCAGGGCAATTGCCCACGCCCGTTACATGCGTACGTTCTCCGGCGACGTCAGCGTCGTCCCGATTCCAGACCAAGGCGACAGCAACTCCCAGACCGAAACCGAGGGCCTGCTCGTTCTTCCCACCCTTCGGTCCTTGGCTTGCCGGGATGAAGGGTGGGACCTTATCGACGCCAACGGAGACACGCACCGCTTCGATTTCGTTTACGCGGCCATGGGAGCCCCCGCGCGCGGGGAGTTGGCGCGGCAAGCAGGGGTCGAGATTAACGACGAAGGTGCCGTGCTGACCAATGAGCACATGGAAACCTCTCGCGCAGGCCTTTACGCCATTGGAGACGTGGTCACCGACCTTAACCAGATTGCTGTAGCGTTCGGCCATGCCGCCATTGCTGCCAGTGCAATCCATCGCGCTTTGCCGCCGGCTCCCCGCCCTTCCTACAAAGCGGACGACAGCCCGCGCGTCGCCGAGGATTGACAGCCCCCCCGCCCGGCGCGATAGATCTCCCGCCGCGCAGGAGCTTACCCCAGGTGATTTGCCTGCTTAGTTCTGGCAACAGGCCCAAATCGATCTGACCTAGAGAAGCCAGGAATGCTGTTCCTGTTCTTCCTGAAACTAAGCATGCCCAAACTCCAACGCCTAGCGCTTTAAAAAGGCCGCGGCAACGAACCCTTCGGCGTGGGACGGTAGACGTGCCCAGCAAAGTAGGCGTAGCGGTCGGCGAATTGTTTGGCGGCGCGGACCTGGAAGGGTTTGAGCAATCTACATCCGTGCCACCTTCGTTGTTGTATGCGTCGCTCGTGCGTCCGAGCCGATGCGCACCAACACTTTGTCGGGAACTAGGGCGTGGAGAGGGACCGTGTTTGAGCAGTTGGGAGCGCCGCTGTAAATGAGACAGACCGAGGTCCACTAGTCAGTTTTCTGACCTCGCAGATTATCCAGATAGTCAGCCCATCCCTGCATCATCTTCCTACGCTCTTTTAGGTGCGTCGTACGATTGTACGCTCGGCCAAGAGGGTCTCGAACCGCATGGGCGAGCTGATGCTCGATGAAGTCTGGCCTAAACCCAAGAACCTCGTCTAACAACGTTCGAGCCATGGCTCGGAAACCGTGAGCAGTCATCATCGTGCCGTCGAAGCCCAGATTTCGCAGGGCAGCATTGATCGTGTTCTCGCTGATCGACTTCGAAATACTCCGGACACTGGGAAGCACGTACTCACTGCGCCTCGAGTACGGGCGGACCTCCTCCAGAACTTCGATGGCCTGACGTGCCAGAGGGACGATGTGCGCCGTATGGGTCTTACTGGTGGTGTAGCGCCACTCAGCAGCTTGCAGATCGATGTCTGACCAACGCGCTGCTCGGAGCTCCCCGGGGCGAACAAACAGGAGCGCAGATAGCTTCAAGGCCGCAGAAACAATAGGGGATCCCTGGTAGCCATAAATGGCTATGAGCAACTTGGCGACCTCTTCAGGCTCGGTCAGGCTCGAGAAATGCGTCGTCTTCGCTGGAGACAAAGCACCCACAAGGCTAAGCGCAGGGTTGTTCTCAGCGCGCCCCGTAGCAATGGCGTAGCGGAAAACAAGGCCTGCGGCAGCCCTGGTGCGATGCGCCGTCTCCACCGCTCCGCGCGTTTCAATCTTCCTGAGTGCCTTCAACAGCATCGGCGCAGTGATACTGCGGATCGGCAACTCAGCGATGCCTCCGAGATCTCTCTCAAGCATCCGACGCTCGCGAACAACCGAACCAGGACTGAGCGTCTTCGCACGTTGAAGCATCAGCTCTTCGGCGAGGCTACCGAACGTGTTGCCTGCTTCTTCTTGCTTAGCAGCACGCTCCACTTTCGCCACCAGACTCGGATCCACACCTTTTTTTACCAATGTTCGGGCGCGATCACGCTCAGCGCGCGCCTCCGCCAGAGAGACAAGCGGATACTCCCCGATAGTCAGCATGTTGGCCTTGTCGCCAAATCGGTAGCGGTAGCGCCAGATCTTGGCGCCCGTCGTCCGCACTTCGATGCAAAGCCCATTGGCATCTGCGAGTCGAAAAACCTTGTTCTGAGGCCTGAGACTACGGAGCTTGGTGTCAGTCAGCATGTGTGTGAGTAACGCAATTGTGAGTAACGGAGGCCAGCCCCGCAATCTTACTCACACCGTTACTCACAATCCAATCGGATGCCGCCGGACGACATCGAACTAGATCGGACGAAAAACCCCTATAAAACCCTATATTTCAGTCACTTTCCGGGCTTCACTGGACTTCGCCGGACTATGAAATGGTGGGCCCACCAGGATTCGAACCTGGAACCAAAGGATTATGAGTCCTCTGCTCTAACCGTTGAGCTATAGGCCCTTAAAGGGTTTCAAGCCGATTTTCTGGAGGGCCGGTGTAATTTCCGTGTAACCCTGCTGCTGGTAAGCCTGCCCTGGAGGGCATCCATCGCGTCGTGCATTGAAGCCGCGTGAGTGTACCGTTCCGCCATCGCTCTTGTCTTCCATCCGCCCATCGCCTGGATGGTTGCCGCATCCAGCCCAGCGTGTGCGGCATTGGTGGCCGCAGTATGGCGCATGGTGTGCGGTGTGACGTGCTTGGTGATGCCAGCCCGCTCCACGCACCGGGCAAAGATGGAGTTCATCTGGTAAGCCCTGCCCGACTTCGCGCGCTGCGATGGGAACAGGTAATCGTCTGGCTCCAAGCTCTCGACCATTTCACTCAGATAGGCGGCCAGTATCTGGGGCATGGGTTGTTCGCGGCGCCCCGCCTTATCGTGGCCGATCCACAAGATGCGCCTGGTCACGTCCACGTCCCGCGCACGCAGATTTAGAGCAGCCGTGTGCCTGAGGCCGGTGTAAAGCGTGACCATGATGAAGGGATGGGCCAATAGGGACTGATCGTCCTCAGCGGCCCGCAGAAGCCGCTGCGACTCTTCCGGCGTCAGGTACACCAGCTTCCCCTGCGGCTCCTTCTGACGCGCCAGCAGCGGTGCTGTGTTGAGCATCTTGCGCCGCCGCATGGTATTGAGCAGATGCAGGAGCGCGGAACGCTCGCGGTTGATGGTGCTGGCCGCCGCACCCTCCTTCTTCCTAGCATCGACATAACTCAGCCAATCGTCGTCCGTCAGCTTGGAAATCGAGCGGCGGCCAAGGTGCGGCTTGATGTGCTCGCGAAACCGCATTTCCTTGGCGGCCACATCCCTGCCGTCATGAGTTCGCAGATACACCAAGTAGTCGTCAGCCGCCTGGGCGACAGTCAGCGCCGCTGTTTGCCTGCTCCCCTGCACGCCGTGGGCAGCGGTGCGCTTACTTGCCTTGAGAGTGGCAATCACATCCTCAGCTTGAGTGCGGGTGTACCCCTCGGATTCCAACCCGACCACCTGGTGGTATCGGCGCCGATTCACCATAACGTTGATGGACCAGCGCCCATCACCATTACTCAGCCGGGTATAGGTGATTCCATGCTCACTGATGGACTCGCCCGCCTTCAGCGCGCGCTGTGCTGCGCGTCCAAGTTTGCTGAAGGCTGTCACCTCTTGGACTTCTTCGTGGAGCCGCTGGAGGCCAAATGCTCTTCGAGCGTTGCTTTGAGGCGTTCCACTTTGTGAACCGTTTCTACCAAAGTCGCCATGTTCTTGAAGATCTCTTCCTGAGACTCCTCTAGGCGTCGCTGATTTTCCTCGGTAACGCGGCGCTGCTCCTCATACTGAATTCGGATTTGGTCCACGTAATCCATTTTCTCATTCAGGTCTGCAGCTGCATGCATAAGCACTTGCTTATCCACTGCAAAGCTTTCTTGCAGCCGAAAGGCCACTTCTGCAGACAGAGAACGCCCTGATTTTCGCGCAGCTTCCTGCAGGAGATCTTTGAGATCTGCCGGGATACGCAGATTGGTTTGTACGTCTTCGCGAGCCATAGCCAAATCTAGCATGTAGCAAGGTGCTTGCACACAACCAAGCGGAGTGCTACAAAGATCATGTAGCGAATCGCTACATTCACATAGCGCACGCAATGACCACTACGCATCGCAACTCCCTGCCTGACCGCATGACCGGACAGGACGCAGCAGCCCACCTCGGGTTGAGTAAAAGCACCTTGGAAAAAATGAGGGTCGAGGGCCGTGGCCCTCGCTATCTCAAGCTGGGCGGGCGCTGCTTCTACCGCCGATCAGACCTCGACGCCTATCTGGAGGCGGCAATCGTTGAGACGACCGACAGCCGTGCATTGGCCGGCTGAAAAGAAAACGGCCCGGGAGCGCCAACTCCCGAGCCGTCGAAGCCGCGCCGTACCCCACTAAGGAACGAACCGACTATGAGTCACATCCTACACCACGCCAGCCCTGGCGCCATCGGGCAACCCTACCCTGCCGTGTCAGGGAACACCTACGCCACCCGCCCGACGCGCCACGAACCGCAGGCCTGCGACTGCTGCAACCAGCCTGCCGGGTACTTCGACCTGTCGCGCACCACTTCCCGGTTCGAATTCGGAGAGCTCCCCTCCTACGTTTGCCGCGCCTGCGCGTCCAACTATCCCGATGGGGAACCGCGTGACCTGCGGATTCGCTGGATCGTTACGCGCGCTGGCCGGTTTGGTCAGCAGTGGCAGGACGCGGTAAGAGCACAGCTGGGGTGGACTGCATGAGCGCGCCCACCCAAATGACCCCATACCGCCATTGGTCCGATACCCAATGGGAGGACCTGGGCATCAACCCGCGCCTGAGCGCCCGTCTAGCAAAGGTAGATCGCGCGCTGCATGGCATGGGCGCGATTCAAGAACTCTTGGCTATGAGCTTCGACGCAAGCCAAGCAGAGGACGATGACCGGTCATCCGACACGCTGCGCCTCAGCCCGAGCGTGCAGGAAGGTTTGAACGCTGCTGCAATCACCCTGTTTTTCACCGCGGCGGATGCCATGACCGCGCTGCGCGACAACGAACACAACTGCTGGGGGAGGTCTGCATGAGCCCCAAACCCCAATCGCAGATTCAAAGCTATCCCTCCCCGGTGCTGATGCCACCACCCGAAGGCCAGGCCTTTGTGCTCGTCCGCGACAACCTCAACGCGCCGACCTTCGAGATAGGCGACGTGCTGCAGGTGGATCTCAGCGTGGTCCGCTGCTGCTGGGATGGCGTCTATGTGATCGAGCTCAACGGCCGCCAGATCGTCCGCCGCGTCCAGGTGAGGCCCGGCAACAACGGGCGCCCATCCTTCTATGTGTTCACCACGAGCAACCGTGACCTAGGCTTCTTCGTTGAGTTCGATGAGCTGGTTGTCTTGGGCGAGGTCAAAACCGTCTGCTGCGTAAGGAGCGTGTCATGAGCGCGCGCGCTGCCCGACCCGACCCAATCGCCTGTGACTGCTGCGGGAAGCCCCTGCAGCCCGTGTACGGCTCATTCCACCGTGTAGAGCGAGAGTTTGGCTGGTGCTCCCTGCCCTACGTGCTGTGCGGCTCCTGCGCCCTACAGCACCGCAGGGGAGCGACCGAGGCCAAGGTAAGGGAATGGGTGCTGACCCGAGCATCGCGCGCTGGGCAGACCTGGCGCGCTGCTGTGGCTCAGATCATGGAGAACGCCCGATGAGCAAGAAGAGCGGCAATCAGGGCTCTCTACAGTTCCCCGAAGCCTCACAAGGTGCACTCGCCATCCTACGGGCCTACCAAGAAGCCCCCACCGTGGAAGTGCTTTTTAGGTCAGCAGTGGGCGCATGCATCCCGTTCACCGTTCTTCCGGAGCGATACCTGGGCAAGAAGGTGAAGATCGTGATTGCAGGGGAGGCTGATGAGTGAGCGAGACGCCCGCAAGGACTCGAAGCGGCGGGCGCGGCTTACGGGACGTAGTAGCAGCGTCTACGTCCCTGTGTCGCCGCACGTGCGCCTGTACGCCTGGGAACTGGACTGCCCGGCTTACCGCACCCTAGACCCGGTGGCGCGTGCACTGCTGATCGAGCTGCGCGCGCTTTACAGGCCTTCCACGGCTGGGGAGGTCTTCCTGAGTGTGCGCGACGCAATGCAGCGAATCTGCGTTACCCAAAGACCTGTGCAGAAGGCCTTCGCTGCTTTGCTCGAACGCGGATGGATCGAAGAAGCCAAAGGCGGCAGCTTCGACCAGAAAACCGGAACTGGCCGCGCTCGATCATTCCGACTGACACATGTCGGCCCTTCTGGCAGTGATGCCGATGCCAAGAAAACGTACATGCGTTGGAAGCCTCTCGAGGAACCAGACGGCCCCGAATGCCAAAAAAACGCGGTAGCGCCAGACGCTACACCCCGTAGCGCCGGACGCTACACAGGCGAAGCGGCGTAACGAGAAGTTAACCAAAGCGTAGCGCCAGACGCTACAGATAGAGCCACTTATGACCGAAAAGCGTAGCGCCAGACACTACACAGATAACTACTACCAGGCGGTAGCGAAGCGGACGCCTGTTGCTCTTGCTTCACTGCTCTGCTTCACCGCTCTCGAGCATCACGGCACCACACTCCCAACAGCAAAGGCTGGCACTGCCCAAACCTGCCACTGGCACCTTTGGGCACTCCCACTGGCTGCCACGCGCAAACCGCGCGCTGCAGCCTGTTCGAATGGCCTGCACAGAGGAACCGATAACCGGCCCGTTTGCGGAACAGTTCCGCTTTCGGGACTGGTTGAGGCACGCCAATACTCCCAGCCAGCCGAGCACGCGAACAGCAGTGCGCACGCGCGCTGCATTGAGCACCGATGGAGGAACGGGTGAACGCACCGCACTGTGAGCCCACACAGGCCGCTGGCATCCCAACGTCGATCGATGAGGTGCGGCGCAACCTGGAGGCAGCCGGCCACTATGTGACCATTGATGGCCGGGTAACGGAGCAAACCACCGCAACTCTGATCCCCTGCCCTGTCAGCAGGCTCCGGCGCTGGCGCCTAGAGGGAAAGGGACCACGCTTCTTCCAGCCAGCAAAGACACCTTGGTACTACCTTGGTGACGTGCTCGACTGGATACAGGGGGGCGAGAGCCTCCGTTGACGGGAGTCTTGGAGGCAGAACAGGTACTCGCCACAGTCCTGTAGCCCCGAAGGCGAACGCGGCGCGAACTCTCGCTACAAACATCCAGGCACATAGAAAGCGTCGCCAAACAAACTGAACGCTATCATCGGCCAAGTTGATATATAGCATGGGTCCGATGATAGCTTCCGGTCAGAAGCAGCAATTACTACTCGTCCGACTCATCAGTCTCGTCGAACAATAGTTTCCCTGTTCGCCAAATCGATCGCCCAACGTTGTGAATGAGTTGCTCTCCCTGCCGCAATGGTAAGTCTTCTGCATTGACGCCCGCGAGCTCGATCGCGTCTGTTACCTTTGAGCCCGCAGGGTGTGCATCTCCCACTCGCATGTCGTAAGCACCGGCAATCTCAGCAAATACCCTCCTAGCTTTGTCGTCTCCAACCTTCTCAGCCAAAATACTTTGGAGCAACTTGTTTGAGCCAAGCTTGGCTTTGTCTTGGTGTGTAGAAAGTTTGCGCAGCTCGGCTATGTTGAGCCTGTCCGAGAATACGCGAATGATGTCCTTGGCCAACCTGAGCAGGGACGCCCTGTCTTTGCTTGCAAATCTGGATATTTGCTGCATCACTTCGGAATCATCAATATCATGTGTAAATAGAGATATTCCGTACTTGTGCCTAAAGCCGTCCCCCAAAAGCCTCATACTTCCAAAAAACATTTCTTCAACCGCATATGTGGATGCTGGTTTCGACCTCACCTGCGCGTCCAGCAGCTCATTTGAAACCTTTCCTTCAGGAGCTACATTATGGGCCGCCCAGACATGCTGCTCCCATGGGGCAAGTCGTGCGACGTCATAAGCATATACAGTGATAAGACCTGAGCCATTTATCCCAAAATGCGTCTTATATCCTGACGTGGACTTAATAGCTCCAGTTTCAGCCGTATACCATTCCAACTGAAAACCTCGACTATTGAGAAGCTCATTCACGACACTGACCCGAAACCACAGCCAACGGCCTATATCCTCGTTATCAAGCTCTGCTGATCTCATTCTCGCCCCATCGGTTCCCACGATGAATTGCGGGAGATTCACATCTGCATCTCCACGAACACGAAGGCTTTTTGATTGGTGGTCGATCCATTCCTCACGCCAAAACTCTCCCTCTACCCGTACACCTTTATAGCCCCCGCGATGCCCCTTCGAACTTTCATGATCAGTGTTCGAGTCATTCTCAGGGCCCATCACAGGGGCGTCTTCATCCTCATCTACGTCAGTCCGCCAGGCTCGAAACATTGCCCAGCTTCCTCCAAAGACGTCATCTAGCTCACGAACGATTAGGGTGAACTTTCCGTTATCTCTTTCCTCGTCGTGAGGCTGCAAGTTTGAATAAACGCTTTCCTCAAATACGGGAACGTTCTCCACCCGCTGTCGATAGTATGCAAGGCGGAGTGACATATTTCTGGCCGCCAGATAGTCGAGTAAAAATTCTCTTTTTATTTCTATCTGACGATACTCGCCATCTTCACTCACCGTCTCGCGAGCTACAACAACGAAATTTTCTTCAGGCCTGACCCAGTTATCCCCCTCTTTGACCAAGTGCAGCGCGACTACCAGATCAGGACTCAGTATCCACTTTCTGCCACCAACTACAGGTTGCGGGTGCTCATAAACTAGATTGACACCTATTGGCTCTTTATCGTTGTATTGATATTGGTCAATGGAAGCATAATATCCATCTTCGTATGCATAGGGCGCAACCGTGTGCCCGATACCTATGTCGTTCCATCCAAGGCGTTTCTCAACTAGCTGACGATGCTCTGGCGGAAATGCAACAGAGCCACAGCCAAACAATTCACTGACATAGCCTGCTTCTTTTAGATCCCCTTTCTTGCTCTCAACTAACGCTCTCAAAGGAACCCACGCCGCGTTAGAAAATGCCCTACGGGTTTCCTTGGTCTGGAGAATCCACTCTTCGCTCATGGTCGAATTTCCGTTATTCATGACATCGGGCTGCGACAAAGCAATGGCCTTTGCTAGAGGCCCTCTACAGGATGGTTTGCGCGAGCTAGAAGATCAACAGTGAATCGCCCTAATTTCGTAGTCACTCGATGGCCGCTTCTGGCCGTGGACTGTAATCCGCGAATGGCTGCTATGGGCTGGATGGCGTCTTACGATCACGCGCATTTGCTGGCGCCCAGACCATAAAGTGCTTCTATCGAGAATGCTTGTTGACGGTATCCAGCTTGCTTGGCGATCAGTGTCCAACTAGTCAGCCTTTGGCGCTAATTTTTACAACCGAGACGGACGCCCGGGTTAGCGCGTGGTTGTCGGCCAACGGGCAAGCCGAACGCCCGCCGGTTACCGTTCAACCGGGGCGTTCCAAAGTGCGAATGGCTATCCACAGAAATCTGAACAAGGTGGGGCCCCGAGGCTTGCCCACAGCCACCGGGGGGAATTCGGACCCCGGTAATTGCCAGTTTTTCGGCCCTTAGGGATGCTCCACCACAGGTACCCCGAAATTGCGGTTTTCCCCGAGAGAAACGCACATGTCGGCTTGTACACGTTGTACATCGCCCCCCATTCAGGAGGGTTACCGATGCACAAGGCGTACTCCGCGATTCGCCCCCAGCAAGTGCGCGTTCCGACGCATTCCGGCTCGGCCAAATAGCAGGGCCCGACGTCCAATAGACGGGCCCTCTGAGCCATCCCGTCATGCCCGTAATCGAGCTCGAACTTCCCCAAGTCATCTGCGAGGCCCTCCAAGACGCCGCCGCAGCCGCAGGCGTCCCCCCTGCCGAGCTCCTGGCAGATGCCCTGCGCACCCTGCCGGCATTCCAGCGCGCCCTGGCAGACAGGCCCGAGAGGCTTCCAGCCTTCGCCCTCAAATCCGGAGCATCCCGTGAGTGATCAATCCCCGCCTGTACCCCCTTCCCTCCTGAAACTGGAGCAACTGCGGATTCGCAGCGATCTCCACTTCGCTGCTCGGCGCGCGCTGACCGAGCGTCGCAAAGAGCTCAACGACCAGCGCAAGTACATCCGCCAGGAAATGGAGACCGCCTCAGAAAGCTACAGCGGCCGCCAGCCTGAGGTTGGCATCGGGAGGCCTACAAGCCTGGGCGGCAAAACCCTGGACGGCCAACGGCGGGAGACGTTGGCCAAGCTGCAACGCTGGATGGCTGCGATCGATGCAGTAGACGCCGTAGTGGCAGCGGCATACGACGAACTCAACACCTCATCCGGTGACGTTGGCGCCTATCGAGCCGCCGCAGAGCATCTCCAGCAAACCGTGGCCGACTGGGGCCTGAGCCAGTAAAGGAACAACCATGACCGACTATTTGCCCAAGGTGGCGCGCGTCCGCGCCCAAATCGAAAAGCTGGCCGATGAAATCCGCGACCTGAGCGGCGGCATGCCGCCGAAAGATGACGCGCTGGCGGCCGTCGACGCTCACATCGAGCGCGAGGCCGCCAAGGTCACCATTCGACCAGGCGCCTTCACCGGTGGCGCGGACACCGCGGTATCGGCTTACCCCGAGAGCGCCCACGCATACGCATGCGCGTTCTTCCCCGATGCCATTCGTGACCGCCTTCGCGCCGAAGTTGAAGCCTTGTACCAGGGCGAGGTAATCATCACTGATGACCGCAAGCAGGAGCGCTTGGAGGCGCAACAGTTGGAGCTGGAGCGCCAGGAAGAGTCACTGATCAGGGAGGCCGCTGCGGCCGGCAAGAACATCCCCCGCCGCAGCGATGCCAACCCCGCGATCACGCTGGCCGACTGATTCGCCAGGAGGGACCAGCAGGCGGTGTCCCCAACAACACCTGCAGCCCGGGCCAGCAGTCGCAGATCCACATACCTCATGCCGGTGACCGGGCCTATGCGACCAAACCTCTATTACGAGACTCCGCGCGACGTTCTCCAATCTCGGAGGCACGACCGCCAGTCAACCAACACGCCGCTACAGCCTTACAGGTGGCGTGGAGGTTCATGCAGCTACCAGCGGTGCGGGAGGCCCTCGAAGCCCCGCCAACGAGCTTGGAGGCTGCCGCAGTGCAGGCCGGCCAGCAGCAGCGCCGCGCGCAGCTGAAGATGGCGGTGATGGACCAGCTCTACACCCTGGCAATGGCCGGCAATGCGCGGGCGCAGATCCGGTTTCTGGCAGCACATTCGCGGAAACGAATCAGAGATTATTTCGATGCTCTGCACGGACGTGCTTCGGCCCCATCCATCAGCTCAAGACCGCACTCGTAAGTAACGAACTCATGATCAATGTCAAAGTCTCGTCCGTTGTGCTCCACCATCTCAGAGTGAAACACCCGGGTATTCATAGGCGCTTTGCACTTAGGACATGAGAACCCGTCAAAGAGCTGTTCTGCTCGATCGACCTGCTCACGCAACTGGCTCAACTCGTCCTTCGCACCTTCAAGTTCTTGCTCCTTCCTGGCAATAGTCTCGGCGGTAGCATCAGCGTCTTGATGCAGCCTTGATATCTCATCCGTGATCATCGCAATACGCCGAGAAGCTGCCTGAACTGCAACGTCCGGTGGCTGTGAGCCTGCTTGTGCAAGCTGGAGCTTTAGTAGTTCCAACTGCTCCTTCAGAGCCTGAATGGTGGCGTCTTTTTGAGAGGAGAGCGATCTATAAACTCCCAAAAGCGCTAGGACAAAGACAACGATTGCCGCAATCTGTCCGTAAGACAACATCTCATCTGACACAATCTTCCCCCAGGCAACTGGCGCTTGTACGCTACAGATCTCCGTAGCAGTTCGGCTTTAACCGCGGGCTTCTCGCCCTTCTTCGTCCTCTGGTACGCGCTTTCGCCAGTACCGATCCGGCTTCACCCAAACAACGGTCTTCTCGTTGAGCTTTCGGAAAGCGTTGAGCAAAGGTGTGGCGACGACGAGATTTCCGTCCGCGTTATCCCGCAGCAAAGACTCCTGCTTCGCTCTGACGAGATAGTCAACCACATCGTCCTGGTAGAGGCAGCCCTCTTTCTCAATGACTGCCTGCATCCATGCGGCAGCTTCAGCTGCGGTCATTCATCGCCCTCCGTCACTTCGTCAAGCGAATCCTCAGGAAAACGCCCCCTCTCCAACTTCTTTCCAGCGAACCACTGGCACCAGTAATGAACGGGGTCATCGCCTTTATCCACACTGCTAACCGACATCTTCGGCCCGCCAGAATTCAGCATAACCTTGCTGCCCACTTTGAACTTCGGCTTGTTCGCCATCTTTGATCCTCCTTGGTCGATAGTTGGAAGCCACGTGTCATACCAATGCGGCCATCTGCAATGTAGCGGGTAGACGTACCGAACATATCGGTTTCCTATCCCAAGTCAACATAAACAAAACCGGGCCAATTAGGGTGCAGTTGCTCAAGCCGAGCAGAGCCAATTTGACTAGCCCACGCGAATATGACCAAAAACAAAAAGCCCCGCTACCTGATGGTGCGGGGCACTTTTAACTCAGTCGTAGTCTTTGAGAATTGCGCGCTCAAAGACCTTGCTTTGCGGGACACCGGCCGCATCAAACCACACGCACCATACCCGACTTCCCTCCAAAGAGCTCACCGTCATCTTTGGGCCACCACTCCTCAGTACAACAACATCACCTGGCTTGAATTCCATCTCTTTAACTGCTCTGGTTTAGCCCTCATGGGCATTGGCTGGATGGAGCCGCTGACGAGATAGTTCAAGGGTCTTTGGACCTTAGCCAGATGAGACTCTCTTTGCTTAGATCAACACCGGCGGGGCAGCAAATGCCCGCCACATTGATGCACGGGTTGCCACTCGCATACTTGTTCAGGAAAACCTCCCCAGAAGCCCAGGGAGCCGTCAGCCAGTGCAGCTAGCTACACCCCTACCATCAAGATCACGGACCGCAACCTAGAGCAAATGACGAGCAACCAGGGTGCATCAGAATTTCGCCACATGATGTAGTGACCTTCCATTCTGGACGACACTAGATGTTGATTCTCTTGACGTAGAAGCTAATTCGCTTGCATCTACAGAAAGCGTAATTTATAGATACAAAGTTCATAGCCTCCAAATCCTAGACACATGTCACCCCACATCCCCGATGACCTCCCCGTAGCCACCTTGGATGCCTCCAGGCTAATCACGGCAGTTGGCCGCGCCACTGACGCTTTAGGAAGGTACGACGGACTCTTGCGAGGGATGCTAAATGCAGACCTCATGCTTTCACCGTTGACAAACCAAGAGGCAGTTCTTTCTTCACGCATTGAAGGCACGCAGGCGACTCTAGGTGACGTCCTAGAGAGTGACGCAGGTGAAGAATTCGATGAAGCGAAGAACGCTGATATTGAGGAAGTACTCAATTACCGGCAAGCGTTGCGCCTTGCGGATAGAAGCTTATCTGAAAGACCAATAACCTTGGGACTAGTGCGCTCCCTACATCAAGTGCTGATGAAGGGCGTCCGAGGGCAAGATAAAGAGCCGGGCAACTTCCGCACCACTCAAAATTGGATAGGCACGAAAGGCTGTTCGATGGAGAACGCGAATTTTGTGCCCCCAAGTCCACTGATCTTATCGGAACACCTCGAGGCCTGGGAACGATACATCGCAGGCGAGGACATGGACCCGCTGATACAAGCTGCTGTTATCCATGCTCAGTTCGAGATCATCCATCCTTTCGTCGATGGCAACGGTCGAATTGGAAGACTCTTGATCCCACTCTTCCTTTTTTCCAAAGGCAGAATTCATCAGCCGCGCTTCTATCTATCGGGTTACCTCGAGGCTAACCGGGATGAATACTATGCTCGCCTCCGCGCGATCACTGAAAAGGGCGAGTGGAACGAATGGGTACTTTTTTTCCTTCAAGCCATAACCATTCAAGCTAAGGAAAACGAACGGGTAGCTACTGCGATTCACGCACTCTACGAGGAGTACAAGCTTTTGGTTCGAGAGGCCACCCACTCGCAGTACAGCGCAGTAGTGACAGACACCCTCTTCCAACATCCGATTTTCCGAACGTCAGCCATCGAAGCAGACGGAACCATTCCAACCGCATCCGCCCACAAGATAGTTCAACAATTGGTGAGCGCAGGGCTTGTCAAACAAGTCCGTAAAGGCAAAGGAAGGCGCCCCAGTCTCTACGTGTTCCCAAGACTCATGAATTTGGCCGAGGGCAGAGAAATATTCACAGTGTAATTTCGGTGTAATCGTGCCGGAAAATTGCACTGAAACGAGGGGAAAACCTGCAAAGCCGCGAACGCTAAAACGCCCGCATTCTGGGCGTTTTCTGCTAATAAAAGCGGTGCTTTGGCAAATGCGGCTAGATTGCCTGACAGGATTATGAGTCCTCTGCTCTAACCGTTGAGCTATAGGCCCGTAGCGACGACACAGTGTAGTGGAGCTTGCAGCGTGCGACTACTTCCCTGTGTCTGCTTTTGATGTGCGCGTATTGCGCACAGCGCAACGCCCGCGCATGGCGGCACTACTGGCCAGGTCCTGGCGGTGGTTGCAACCCGATCCACCGCCATCCGCGCAAAGAAAAACCCCGCCAAGGCGGGGTTTTTCATTCCAGCGCTTACGCGCCAGCAATCACTTGCAAGCCACCACTCACTCGATGTCGAGGAAGCTGCGCAGCTGCTCCGAACGGCTCGGGTGACGCAGCTTGCGCAGCGCCTTGGCCTCGATCTGACGGATACGCTCGCGGGTGACGTCGAACTGCTTGCCCACTTCTTCCAGCGTGTGATCGGTGTTCATGTCGATGCCGAAGCGCATGCGCAGCACCTTGGCTTCCCTCGGGGTGAGGCCAGCCAGCACGTCACGCACGGTTTCCGACAAGTTGATGTTGGTGGTGTTCTCGATCGGGGACTCCACGTTGGTGTCCTCGATGAAGTCGCCCAGATGCGAATCCTCGTCGTCGCCGATCGGGGTTTCCATCGAGATCGGCTCCTTGGCGATCTTCATCACCTTGCGGATCTTGTCTTCCGGCATGTCCATTTCCTTG
>QFOV01000300.1 GCA_003248565.1 Stenotrophomonas sp. | reverse complement strand
AGCTGTCCCATCCACGCCGAACTGACGCTGCCCACCAGATACACGGTGAAGATCAGCCCGACCACGGTCTGGCTCAAGCCATACGGCGGTGCCAGCAGGTGGTAACCAAGGAAGTTGTAGAGCGTCACGAACACGCCCAGCAGCAGGAAGCCGCAGGCAAACAACCATGGCAGCGCTGCATCACGGAACAGCCCGGCAAAGCGCGCAGGCAATTGCAACGGCTCGGCGCGCTTGGCGCGGAAGTGGCGCGATGCCGGCAGCTGTGTCCACAGCGCCACGCTCGCCAACAACGCAATCACGCCAACCGCGGCGATACCTGCGCGCCAACCCCAATGGTCGGCCACCACACCGGCAATCAAGCGTCCGCTCATGCCACCCACCGCGTTGCCACCGATGTACAGGCCCATCGCCAGACCCAGCGAGCGGCTGTCCATTTCCTCGACCAGCCAGGTCATGGCCACGGCCGGCACACCGCTCAGGCTCAGGCCAAGCAAGCTACGCAGCAGCAGCAAGGCGTTCCAGTCATCGGTCAGTGCGGTGGCGAGCGTTAGCAACGCAGAAGTGAGCAGCGACGCCACCATCACCGGGCGCCTGCCGATGCGGTCGGAAGCCATGCCGAAGTGGCTGCTGAAGCCCGGCAGCAGCGGCTGCACGCAGTACAGCACGCCAAAAGTAGCGAAGCCGGCCATGAACAAGGCCAGCACCGCGCGCCGGAACTCCGGTGTGCCCTGGTGGATGTGGGGGTATTCGGTTGCCGTGTTCGGCGTGACTGGCGCGAGTGATTCGCTGCAGCTTGCCGTGTTGCTGGTTTCGGGTTGCATTGCTTCCTGGCCTGTAGCGGCAGGCCGGTTTATTGGAGATGCGGGAAGCTTGAACCTGCGGATCGAGTCGATCCATAACCTGCTGTGTACGGATTGATACTTATGGCGTATTAATTCAGCGAGCGTGGCGGCTAATCTGCGGAAAACAGTCAGCGAAACCAATCCCTTCTCCCGCTTGCGGGAGAAGGTGCCCCGAAGGGGCGGATGAGGGGAGCCTTTAGCCTTTAGCCTTTAGCTTTTAGCTTTCCGCTTTTGGCTATAGCTATTGATCATAGTTTTCCAGCCAGAAGCTTCCCCTCACCCCAACCCCCGCTCCGCGCCCCGGCCCTTGCGCTGGCGCAAGGACGTTCGACGGGCAACGAACCAGTGGTTCGTAAGCTGCCCCTCTCACCCCGCAAGCGGGAGAGGGGCTTTAGCAAAAGCAAAAGCAATGGCAGGCGCTTCGCGCCTCAGCAATCGCAGCCCTTCCAGCCCGGCTGCTTGCTGGTCTGGCCAATGCCCGGGTTGAAGGTATTGCTCGGGTCCAGCTGCTGGTAGAACTGCGCCAGCGCTGGCTTGGCCGGATACAGGTGACCGACGTTGTGCTCGGCCGGGTACTCGGCACCGCGTTCGTCCAGCAGCTTCCACATGGCGTGTTCGATCGCCATCGGGTCTTCACCCTTGCGGGCGATGTAGTCCTGGTGGAATACATGGCACAGGAAGTGACCGTAATAGAGTTTGTGCAGCAAGCGC
Source organism: Stenotrophomonas sp. (assembly GCA_003248565.1). Lineage (GTDB taxonomy): Bacteria > Pseudomonadota > Gammaproteobacteria > Xanthomonadales > Xanthomonadaceae > Stenotrophomonas. The sequence goes on along the minus strand of QFOV01000300.1, from coordinate 3,025 downwards.
GCATCCAACTCGGCCGGCAGCTGCTCGAACCACGCGCGGTCGTCGCGGCGCAGGGCGATATCCAGTGCGACGATGTCCTGTACCTGCGCACGATGCACTTCGCGGTAACGTACCGCCGCGCCAGCCACTGCGAACCGGTGCAGGAAGGCCTTGCGACCTTCGTCCGGCGTGCAGTGGAAGTAGTCACCCTCATGCCCGGCGAAGAAGCTGCGCAACCACTGCTCGGTCGCTGCCGCATCCTGTGCAGAAACCTTGACCAGCAAATGGTGTTCATAGCGCTGGCGGAACTCACCCATGCGCCTGGGAAGATGCGAGGGCAACAGTCCGGTCAGCAGCTGCATCGCGTGATCGGTCACGCCACGCAGGCCCAGCCGCTCGAACCAGCCATCAACCCGGCTCTTCAAGGCGAATGCGGCCGGTACCCGTGCCGTGCCCAGCTTGTCGATCAGCAGGAAAGTGTCCTTGCCGTAACGCTCACCGATGTCATAGGCGACGCGATGGATGTATTCGCCGGAAATCGGCAGGCGCTCGAAACCGGTCAGCAGCTGGCGGCGGATCGCGGTAAGGCTTTCGGTGCTGTTGCTGCCGATATAGAACACCTCGGCCGCTTCCTTGGCGAAGGTGTCCAGTCGCACCGCGAATACGGCCAGCTTGCCAGCCGAACCCGCGGCTTCGTAATGACGGCTGGGGTCGGCGTTGAAACGCGCGGGCGTTGCAGCGTCCACCTGCCGTACCTGCTCGGCATAGCGCGAATCGGAACCGGCGCGCTCACCATCAACGCGCACATCGGCGGGCTGGTAGTCGCCGGCCTGCAGGCGCTGCAGGATTTCTTCCGGCGTGTCGCCCAGGGCAATGCCAAGATGGTTCACCAGCTGCAGGTGGCCTTCGCCATCCACCTGCGCGTACAGCGCCATCTCGGTGTAGGCAGGACCACGCCGCACCAGCGAGCCACCGGAGTTGTTGCAGACACCGCCCAGCACCGAGGCACCGATGCACGAGGAACCGATCACCGAATGCGGCTCGCGCCCAAGCGGCGCCAAGGTCTGTTCGAGTCGGTCCAAGGTTGCGCCGGGCAGGCACAGCACCTGCCGCCCTTCATCGAGCAACTGCACGCCGGTCAGCCGAAGCGTGCTGATCAATACGATCGGCCGACCATAGTCGTTGCCATCCGGCGTCGAGCCACCGGTCAAACCGGTATTGGCCGCCTGCAGGATGATCGCCGCCCCGCCCTGCACCGCTGCCTGCAGGGCGCGCCACATCTCCAGCAAGCTTCCAGGACGCACCACCGCCAGCACGGCGCCATCGCCGAAACGGTAGCCCTTGCGGAAGCGCCGCGTGGCCTTGTCACCGGTCAGTACATGGGCATCACCAACGGCTGTGCGCAGCTGCGCCAGCAGTGCCTCGTTGGTACTCATGCCAGGTTGACCAGCGAATCGCGGCCGATATCGGCAATGCGACGTGCACCGGTCAGCGTCATCGCCACGCGCATTTCCCTGGCGATCAGGTCCAGCAGATTGGCCACGCCAGCCTCGCCCTGTGCGGCAAGCGCGTAGACGAAGGCACGACCGAGCAGCACGCTGTCCGCGCCGAGTGCGAGCATGCGCACCACGTCCAGGCCGGTGCGGATACCGGAGTCGGCGAGTATCTTCAGATCGCCCTGCACCGCGTCTGCAATCGCCGGCAAGGCACGTGCCGTGGACAGCACGCCATCGAGCTGGCGGCCACCATGATTGGATACCACGATGCCGTCGGCACCAAAGCGCACCGCATCGCGCGCATCATCCGGATCGAGTATGCCCTTGATCACCATCGGGCCTTTCCAGAACTCGCGGATCCATTCCAGATCCTTCCACGAAATCGACGGGTCGAAGTTGTTGCCCAGCCAACCGATGTAATCCTCCAGCCCGGTCGGGCTGCCGCGATAGGCGGAGATGTTGCCCAGGTCATGCGGACGGCCAAACAGGCCAACGTCCCAGGCCCAGCGTGGATGGGTCATCGCCTGGCCGATGCGGCGCATGCCGGCATTCGGGCCACTCATGCCCGAATGCGCATCGCGGTAGCGCGCGCCCGGCACCGGCATGTCGACGGTGAACACCAACGTGGTGACGCCGGCAGCCTGCGCGCGCTCCAATGCGTTGCGCATGAAGCCGCGGTCGCGCAGTACATACAGCTGGAACCACATCGGTCGTTTGATCGCAGGTGCCACTTCCTCTATCGGGCACACCGACACCGTCGACAGCGTGAACGGAATGCCACGACTGTCCGCCGCACGCGCCGCCTGCACTTCACCGCGACGCGCATACATGCCGGTCAGGCCGACCGGTGCCAGCGCAACCGGCATTGCCAGTTTCTCGCCGAACAACTCGGTTTCCAGGCTGAGCTCGGACATGTCGCGCAGGATGCGCTGGCGCAGCGCGATGTCGGACAGATCGGAAACATTACGTTTGAGCGTGTGTTCGGCATACGCGCCGCCATCGATGTAGTGGAACAGGAACGGCGGCAGACGACGCTGCGCGGCCGCACGGTAATCGGTGGAGGCGGAGATGATCATGGGTCAACCGTGGGGGGAAGGAAGCCGCGAAGCGCGGGCACGCCGCGCTTCGTCTTCATCGAGCGTGCGCAGGGTCGTGTGCACGAACTCAAGATGGGTATGCGCTGCGGCACGCGCACGCTCGGGGTCGCCGGCCAATACCGCATCCATCATTTCACGGTGCTGGTCGGACAAGGGGGAAAACGTCGTCGATGCGGTGTAAAGCTTTTCGCGGCTCTGCGAGATATTGGTCTGCAGCAGCTCGAACAGGCCGCGCATCACCTGCAACAGCACCAGATTGTGCGAGGCCTCGGCGATGGACAGATGGAAGGCGGCGTCGGCGCGCGCTTCGCCGGCCGGATCGTCCTTGCCATGCGCGTCCATCATGGTCTGGAAGGCCTGCGCGATGCGTGCGCGGTCGTCATCGGTAGCCCGCAACGCGGCATGCCAGGCGGTTGCGCCTTCCAGCGCATGGCGGATTTCCAGCACGTCGAA
>QFOV01000299.1 GCA_003248565.1 Stenotrophomonas sp. | reverse complement strand
TTTCACTTGCCGGCGACAGGCTGGGCGCCTACGTCGCCCGTGCCCAACGCCCATGCAACCGCACAAGACCGAACTTGGCCACACCGTGCTGCAGACGCACCGCGCCGCGCTGGACCTGCGCCAGCGGCGGGCATTGATCCTGTGCGACGGCAAGCGCAGCCTGGCCGAACTCAGCGGCATGCTGGGCAACGACGTCCCCGAACTGATCGCACAGCTGCAGCGCGATGGCTACCTGCAGGTGGAAGCACCCACTGCGCCGGCCGCAAAGGCCCAGGCTGCCGATCCTGCACCGGCACAGCAGCCACACGCCACGGCGCCCGCCACGATCCCGCAGCAGGCGCCCGTCGAGCGGCGCCGCTCAATGGTCGCCGCACGCATCTACGTGCTGGATATCCTCGCGCTGCAACGCAACCCTACTGCCGCACAGCTGCACAAGCTTGTGCAGGCAGCGCGCGAGGAAGGCGATACCGTGCAGGCGCTGAAACTGGCACTCAGCCACCTGCCGGCAATGACCTCGGACGGCTATGCCCAGCGCGTGCGTGGACGCTTGCAGGAAGTGCTGCCCGAAACACACCTGGCAGCGGTGCTTGAGCCAGCACCGCTGCCGGCCTGAATCAGGCCTTGGGCGGCGTGAAGTTGTTGCGCAGCCCGCTCCAGCAGGCCTGGTAACCGCGCTGGCGGTGCGCGGCCTCCATTGCCTGTTCGGTCGGGCAGATCACGCCACGGGTCTCGAACATGAAGGCCATGGTGTCGGTGATCACGTCCGGCTTGGACAGGTCCGCATGCGAGGCCTTGTCGAAGGTGGCCGCATCCGGACCGTGGCCGGTCATGCAGTTGTGCATGGACGCACCGCCCGGCACGAAGCCCTCGGCCTTCGCATCGTAGGCACCGTGGATCAGGCCCATGAACTCGCTGGCGATGTTGCGGTGGAACCAGGGCGGGCGGAAGGTGTTCTGCGCCACCAGCCAACGCGGCGGGAAGATCACGAAGTCCAGGTTGCTGGTGCCCGGGGTATCGCTGGCCGAATGCAGCACCAGGAAAATCGACGGATCCGGATGGTCATGGCTGATCGAGCCGATGGTGTTGAAGTGGCGCAGGTCGTAGCGGTATGGCGCGTAGTTGCCGTGCCAGCCGACCACGTCCAGCGGAGAGTGGCCGATATCGGCGCGCCACAGGCGGCCCTGGAACTTGGCGACCAGCTCGAACTGGCCGTCGAGGTTTTCATAGGCGGCAACCGGGGTTTCGAAGTCGCGCGGATTGGCCAGGCCATTGCTGCCGATCGGGCCGAGGTCGGGCAGCTTCAACAACGCGCCGAAGTTCTCGCAGACATAGCCGCGTGCCTGCCCATCCGGCAACTCGACCGCGAAGCGCACGCCGCGCGGAATCACCGCGATCTGCTGCGGCTCGATCTCGATCACACCCAGCTCGGTGCGCAGGCGCAGCCGGCCCAGCTGCGGCACGATCAGCAACTCGCCGTCGGCGTTGTAGAAGTAGCGGCCGCGCATGTCGGCGTTGGCGGCGTACAGGTGGATGCCGGCACCGGTATGGGCTTCGGCCGAGCCGTTGCCGCCCATCGTGTACAGGCCATCGATGAAATCGGTGGGTTCGGTGGGCAACGGCAGCGGGTCCCAGCGCAGCTGGTTCGGCGAGGCGGCGGACTTGCTGAAATCGCTGTGCAGACGTGGCTGCGCAAACGGGGTGAACTCACCGTGCATCGCCGCCGGACGGATGCGGTACAGCCTGCCGCGCGGCGCGGTGAAGGCGGTGCCGGTCAGCTGCTCGGCATACAGCCCGTGCGCCACCTGCTGCGGCGAATTGCGACCCACCGGCAAGGTGCCGGGCACAGCCTCGGTGGCGAACTCATTGCCGAAGCCGGATTGATAAGCGTTGCTGACCATCACGAACCTGCCTGTGTTGTTGCGTTCAAAGCCCCTCTCCCTCCGGGAGAGGGGTTGGGGTGAGGTAAGAGCTGAAGCATTGCCGCTTAAAGCCCCTCTCCCTCCGGGAGAGGGGTTGGGGTGAGGGTAAGGCTTTCAGCCATCATCAAAATGGCTACCAGCACCGCATCCACCTGCAGCAGCACATCGTTGTCCCGGAAGCGCAATACGGTCAAACCTTGCTGCTCCAGGAAGCGAGTGCGCACGCGATCGACGTCTTCATTGTGCTGTGAGCCATCCAGCTCTACTACCAGCCGTTTGGCCTCACAGTAAAAATCAACGATATACGGCGGAACCGGATGCTGCCTGCGAAACTTCAACCCACACAGCTGGCCGTTCCTCAACCTGTTCCAGAGCTTGCGCTCGGCGTCGGTCAGATTATGGCGAAGCCTGCGGGCACGCCCCAGAGTAACCGTGGGTAATGGTGGTTTGCTGCAATAGCTCATGAAGCGGCCTCCTTGCGCCTTTCATGATCTTTAGCAGCTTCGCCCTCACCCCAACCCCTCTCCCGAGGGGAGAGGGGCTTTGTCTTACGCTGCTTCAGCGCTTACAGCACACCACGATCCATCTGGTCGCGCTCGATGCTTTCAAACAAGGCCTGGAAATTGCCTTCGCCAAAACCTTCATTGCCCTTGCGCTGGATGATCTCGAAGAAGATCGGGCCGATGCAGTTCTTGGTGAAGATCTGCAGCAGCTTGCGCTGTTTGGTTTCCGGGTCGGCGTCGATCAGGATCTTGTTCTTGCGCAGGCGCTCAACGTCTTCGCCATTGTTCGGGATGCGCAGGTCGACCACGTCGAAGTAGGTGTCCGGCGTGTCCAGGAACTCAATACCCTGCTCGCGCATCGCTTCGACGGTGTCGTAGATGTTGTCGGTGAAGCAGGCGATGTGCTGGATGCCCTCGCCCTTGTAGGCGTCGAGGTATTCGTTGATCTGGCTCTTCGGGTCGGAAGACTCGTTGAGCGGGATGCGCACGACGCCGTCCGGTGCGGTCATCGCCTTGGACACCAGGCCGGTCTTTGCCCCCTTGATGTCGAAGTAGCGGATCTCACGGAAGTTGAACAGGCGCTCGTAGTAATCCGACCACTGCTGCATGTTGCCCAGGTACAGGTTGTGGGTCAGGTGATCGATGAAGGTCAGGCCGAAGCCGGCCGGGTTCTGGTCGGCGCCTTCGATCGGCTCGTAGTCGGTGTCGTAGATGCTTCCGGCACCGCCGTAACGATCCACCAGGTACAGCATGCAATCGCCGATACCCTTGATCACCGGCGCCGATACCGCGCGGGTATCCGCCAGCAGATCCACTTCCTCGGCGCCGTTGCCCAGGGCCGCTGACAGCACCTCGGCGGCCGGCTTCTGGAAGCGGATGGCGAAGCCGCAGGCGCTAGGACCATGCTTGGCGGCGAAGTCGGCAGCGAACGAGTTGGGCTCCTCGTTCACAAGAAAGTTGACGCCGCCTTGACGGTAGACGGTAATAGCACGCTGCCGGTGGCGGAGGACGGCCGTGAACCCCATGTTCTTGAAGTACGCGTGCAGCTGGGCAGCCTGCCCCGCCGGTGCGCCGAATTCGACGAACTCAAAACCATCGATGCCCATCGGGTTTTCAAAGGTGGTGACCTGCATGCCCAGGTTGGGCGCGTTGGATGCAGTAGGGGTGTTCATGGGTTGCCTCCGGGAGCATGGCGGTCGCCGGGGTACCGGCGATGAAAACAGGAAGATCCGCCCCAAAAAAGCGGGTCTGGACCGAAGGTTATAGTTTCACATGAAACCACCATCAAGGTGCACTGCAGCATGAGCTCTTCCGATTACAGCAAGTCCACCAGCATCCGCGCCTCGCACGTGTTGCTGGATCTTGAGCAGTTCCTGCCTTACCGCATCAGCGTCCTGTCCAACCGGGTCAGCGGCAACATCGCCCGGCTGTACGGCGAGCGCTACGGCCTGGCCATTCCCGAATGGCGGGTGATCACCATCCTGGCGCTGTATCCGGGCTCCTCGGCCAGTGAAGTGTCCGAGCGCACGGCAATGGACAAGGTGGCGGTCAGCCGCGCCGTGGCCCGCCTACTGGAGCGCGGTTTCATCAAACGCGAGACCCATGGCGATGACCGTCGTCGTTCGGTGCTGGCGCTTTCGGCCGCGGGCTTCGAGGTCTACGAGACCATCGCGCCGATGGTGATCGAGATGGAACGGCGCCTGATGTCAGCGCTCACCGAGGACGAGGAACAGGTACTCGAACGCCTGATCACGCGCCTGGCCGATGCCGGCCTGCAGCGCATGAACGAGGGTTGATCGTCAGCGACGATCAACTCAGGTGCTTGCGCCGCGCATAGATCCACGGCGCGGCAAGGGCCGCGATCGCACCACCTGCAAAACCCAATGCCGCCGCCACCGCCGCCGCTTCCACGCGGCCGGGCAACGCCAATGCTGCAAGCAGCAACAGGCCGGCCGGCAGACCGATGAACGAGGTCAGGAAGAACCGCCAGCGCGGCACCCACGTGTGCAGCTGCATGAGGCTGGCGCCGGTCCAGGCATCGTTGGCCTGGTCACGTCTGATTTTGTCCACCAGCTTGACCAGATCGACTTCGGCAGTGCCTTTGCCCATCCGCGCCAACGCCAACTCCGCGCCAACGTCGGCCGGCGCCGGCCAGTTGGACGGCCATGCTTCTGGCGCAGCGACACCGTAAGCGGTCAGCAACGGTAGCGACAGGGCCGGCACCGGCAGCGCGCGCAGCCGACGCTTGTCCATCACGCACCAGAACTGGGTCAGGCCATCATTGTTGACCTGGTAGAGCGCCAGCTGTTCCGGCGCCGGATAAGGCAACGCCGTCACCCGTGCCGCCATGGATTCCAGGCCCATCGCGCGCAGGAAGCCGACGCGGCTGCGGCCGGAGTGCGCCCAGCCCAGCCCCAACGGCGATAGCAGCATGACCTCGGCGTGGTCACTGACGCCGCTGTTGGCGCGCTCATCGCTGGCCAGGAAGGCCGACAGGGAATTGGGTTCGGCCACATCGGGCTTGCCCCAGCGCTGCGAGTGGCCGAGCAGGAACTTCAGCGGCACGCGCGCGGCGATGGTTTCGCCACGCACGTTGTCGGAAGCGAACGGCACCACGCTGGCAACGAAGGCGCGCAGTTCGTTGCCGGGCGATGCACTCCATTCCGGCGGCAACAGGCCGGCCAGCAAGCCATTACGCGCTATCTGGTCGATCTGTTCCTTCTGCTCCACCAGCCGGATGACGGCCGACTGCAACATGATGTTGGGCGGTACTGCGGCCTGCGGCAGCCGATAGCGCGGCGGCGGTGCGGACTCTTCCGGCGCGGCGCTTTCGTCCAGCAGTTCGTCCACCGTAGGCAGATTGGTGCTGGCGAGCTCCTGCTCAACCGTTGCGGTGCTGGAATCGGGGCTGGCAGCTGGCTGCATGATGAGGGAGGGCAAGGCGCCGGATGCAGAGGGATTGATTCGTTAGCGGCCGCGGGCGAACAAAATGAAGATGACGGCTGTGGCCTAACCCCCTCCCTTGCGCATAGCGCAGGGGAGGGTTGGGGAGGGGTGCTTTGGCTTTGGCTTTGCTGCCAGCAAACAGCTAACAGCTAACAGCAAAATCAAAGGCCCCCCTCCCCGGCCCTCCCCTGCGCTATGCGCAAGGGAGGGGGCACAAAAAAACGGCGCCTCTCGGCGCCGTTTTCGTTCAAGCACATCGCAGGCTTACTTCGCCGGCGGTGCCCATGCTTTCAGGAAGGCATCGAACTTGGCGCGGTCGTAACCCTTGCCCTTCTCCAGATC
>QFOV01000006.1 GCA_003248565.1 Stenotrophomonas sp. | reverse complement strand
GATCGCGTAGAACCCGGCAAACAGCCCGGCGGTGGTAAACAGGTTCGGGAGCAGGTAGATGCTGCGCGAACGCGGTGGTGGTCTCAATTCGTCCATACCCGCCAGTTTAATCGACTTGCCAGCCGCGTCACCGGGTGCTGCAATCGCTGCCTGCCCTGTTCCGGTGCCTGGAGTTGCCATGCTCACCCTGCCACGCCTCTACTGCCTGCTCCTGCTCGGCACCGCTGCCACCGCCAGCGCGGCCAATCTGTACAAGTGGAAGGACGCCAATGGCGTCACCCAGTATTCCGAGCGACCGCCGGCCGGCAAGCAGTTCGAAACCCGCCGCATCACCGCCAGCGGTGCTTCTGTCGCCGAACCAGAGGTTTCAGCCGAAGCCGGCGAATCCGAACAGTGCCTGGGTGCACGCAGGAATCTGCAATTGCTGAACGGCAATGGTCCAGTCAGCCAGGGCGTTGGTGCCGATGGCAAGCCGGGCGCTCCGCTGGATGACGCCCAGCGCGCGGCGCAGAAGCAGCTGGCCGAGGCGGCAGCTGCGGTCTATTGCAAGCCTGCGCCGAAGAACTGAGCTGGTAGCTGACAGGCAAAACCGGGGTCAGAGTTAGGTTTTGCTTTGCAAAACCCAACTCTGACCCCGGTTTTGCCCCCTACCCCGTTGGTGGCGGTGCGAGCGGCCTGCAAGGCTGGCAAAATAGGGGATCGTCCGTTTTGCGAAGCCCCCTGCCATGCGTCTTTCCCGCTTCCACCTGCACACCACCAAGGAAACTCCCGCCGACGCCGAGCTGATCAGCCATCGGCTGATGCTGCGCGCGGGCATGATCCGCAAGCTGGCATCGGGCCTGTACACCTGGTCGCCGCTGGGCCTGCGGGTGCTGCGCAAGGTGGAAACCATCGTCCGCGAGGAAATGAACCGCGCCGGTGCAGTGGAGCTGCAGCTGCCGACCATCCAGCCCAAGGAACTGTGGGAAGAAACCGGTCGCTGGGAAAAGTTCGGCGGCCAGCTGCTGAAGATCAAGGACCGCAAGGAGCAGGAATACTGCTACAGCCCCACCGCCGAGGAAGCCATTACCGACTTCGCGCGCCAGGAGCTGTCCAGCTACAAGCAACTGCCGGTCAATTTCTACCAGGTGCAGACCAAGTTCCGCGACGAAATCCGTCCGCGTTTCGGTGTCATGCGCTCGCGCGAGTTTCTGATGAAGGATGCCTACTCCTTCCATCTGGACGACGCCAGCCTGGTCGCCGAATACGAGAACATGAAGGCCGCCTACACCCGTATCTTCACCCGTCTGGGCCTGGAGTTCCGCGCGGTGCAGGCCGATTCCGGCGCGATCGGCGGTGATGCCTCGCAGGAATTCCACGTGATTGCCGATTCCGGCGAAGACGCGTTGGTGTTTTCCACCGGCTCGGACTACGCCGCCAATGTGGAAGCCGCGATTGCCGCTGATCCGGCAGCGCGCGGCGCCGCCAACGAAGAACTGCGCAGGATCGATACCCCCACCCAGAAGACCTGCGAAGAAGTCGCCGCGCTGATGGGCATCGCCCTGTTGCGCACGGTGAAGTCGATTGCGGTAATGACCACTGAGAATGAATTCGTACTGGCCCTGGTCCGTGGCGACCACGAAGTCAACGAAATCAAACTGGCCAAGGTGGCTGGCCTGGCGGATTACCGCATGGCCAGCGAGGCCGAGATTGCCGATTATCTGGGCAGCGAGCCGGGTTTCCTCGGCCCCTTGAATCCGCGCAAGGCGATCCGTGTTGTCGCTGACCGCGAAGTAGCGGCAATGGCCGATTTCGTGGTCGGTGCCAATGAGAAAAGTCTGCATATTGCAGGCGTCAACTGGGGCCGCGACCTGGCCGAGCCGGAAGTGGCCGATATCCGCAACGTCATGGCCGGCGACCGGGCCCAGGACGGCGGCGAACTGAAGATTACCCGCGGCATCGAGGTTGGCCACGTATTCCAGCTCGGCCGCCAGTATGCGCAGGCACTGAAGGCCACCGTGCTGGACCAGAACGGCAAGGCCGCGGTGATGGCGATGGGGTGCTACGGCATTGGCGTATCACGCATCGTCGCCGCCGCCATCGAACAGAACCACGATGACGCCGGCATTATCTGGCCGGTCAGCATGGCGCCGTGGCAGGCGGTGGTATGCATGATCAACCCGAAGCAGGACCCGACGATAACTGCCGCCGCCGAAGCGCTGCTGGCCGAACTGCAGGCCGCTGGCGTGGATGCTGCACTGGACGACCGCGGCCTGCGTCCGGGCCAGATGTTTGCCGATATGGAACTGATCGGTATTCCGCATCGCATCGTGGTGTCGGAGCGCGGGCTTGCCGCTGGCACGGTTGAATACCGCGCACGCAACGCCGTCGAGGCAGAGAATCTGAACCAGGCCACGGTGATCAGCAAGATCATCGGCTGACGTTGATCGCTTATAACGCCGGGACATTGTCCCGGCGTTTTCATTTCCGGATAACATCGAAAACGCTATTAATCTGTCATTACCGCGATCAGCCCGGTATGCTTTGTTGCGCTGCCACGGAATGGCATACACCCCCCAACCCATTATCCGGAGTAGTTATTCGATGAGTATCGATCTGTCCCAGCTGTCGGCCAAAGAACTGGCCGTTCTTATCCGTGACGCACAGAAGCGCAAAACCGTTGTAGCCAAGCGCCAGCCGATTGCCAAGGCCCGCGCCCTGGTTGCCGCTGCGGCAAAGAAGGCTGGTTATACCGTCGAAGAGCTGTTCGGCACCGGCGCCGCCGTTGCAGTGAAGGCCCCGCGTGGCGCCAAGGCCAGCAAGGGCGCTGCCAAGACCGGCCGCAAGCTGCCCAAGGTTGAGCCGAAGTACCGCAACCCGGCCAATGCCGCTGAAACCTGGACCGGCCGTGGCAAGCAGCCGCGCTGGCTGGCCGAATACACCAAGGCAGGCCGCAAGGTTGAAGATTTCCTGATCCAGAAGTAATAAATCTGGAATATGGATTACGAAACGCCGGCAGATTGCCGGCGTTTTCTTATTGCATTTCTGTATTCACAGTCGCCACAAATTGTTTATTGCAGGCACTCGCTGGCTAAACGAACGACAAAGTAGCCCGGGTAAGTGCGGCGCACCCGGGAGCTTTGGATTCCGGTGATCCTGCAGACAATCCTCGGACAGCCCCGGGTGCGCTGCGCTTACCCGGGCCACACAATCACCAGCACCCTGCAACGCGGCGCTGGCAGCGCCGCCTGATTACCGCTGGCAGCAACCGCCCCGGTTACAGATTCTTGCGCGCCGGCACCAGCAGGTTACCGAACAGCAGGCCGGCCACCAGCGCCATCACCACATTGACCACGGTCAGCAGCGCCGATTCGCCGGCGCTCACATTCTGCTGCTGGATCAAACTCAACACCCCACGCAGGCTGGTACTGCCGGGCACCAGCATGATGATGCCGGGCAGACGGATGATCGCCCCCGGGCGCTGGACGATGCGTCCAAACAGATTGCCGGCGGCAGTCACCGTCATCGCCGCCAGAAAGATGCCGGCCGGCGCACCCCATTGCTGTCCGCCGTAGCGGGAAATCGCATAACCAGCAACCGAGGCGGCCATTACCCAGAGGTAATCGCGCCTGCTGGCGCGGAACAGCATGGCGAACGCGAATGAGGCGACCAGCACCGAGCCCCATTCCACCCAGTTGGATTGCGGCCGCGAGGCGCGGATGATCGGCTCCAGGCCGATGGAATTGGCGATGGTCACCGCGATCATCGCGCCCACCGTGAGTTTCATGATGGTGGTCAGCGCGCCGGCGAAGCGCGCCGTACCGGACACCCAATGCCCACTGGCCAGTTCATTGACCGAGTTGGTCAACGCCATGCCGGGCAACAGCACAACCAGCGAGGCGATGATGGTGGAGTTCATGTTCAGCGGCCCGATGAAACTGGCCACCAACACCGCCACAAAGCCCGCCAGCAACGCCGCCAAGGCTTCGCCGGCTTCGCGTGTGGCGACGCGGCGGTCGGTATAGAACAGCATCAGGCCGATCAGCAGACCGGTGATGCCGGCGGTGGCGATATCCAGCCACGGCAGCCGCCACAGGCCGGCCACGCCAGCCGAGCCCAGGGTAAACGAGGCCAGCAGCTGGATCTTGCTGCGCAGGCCACCATCCTTGTCGAGCTGGCGCAGCGCGGTATGCCCCTGCGCGATCGACATCTGCCCGGCGGAGACCGCATCGGCGATCTGGTCGGCCATGGCCAGCTTGTGCAGATTGGTATCGCCCGGCCCCAGCCGGATGACGCGGGTGATGTCACTGGAACCAATGGCACGGGTGGGGTCGCTGAAACTCAGGATCAAGCCGGTCGGGTTCGACCACGGCTCGCAATCCAGGTCCAGCTGCTGTGCCAATGCCACCACCGCCGCCTCCAGGCGCTGGGCAGTTGTGCCATAGCTGTGCAGGCGCCCAGCCATCTCCGAAACGAAGGCCACACGTTGCGCGTAGGTAGCGCGATTGGAAGCAGTGGCCGGGGCGGCGGCAAGGGTTTCGGCAGACATGGCCGCTAGTATCACCTGAAGCGGATGAAATACTCATCTGGCTTGAAGGGCGGACAGGTTATTCTCCGTAACCAATGGTCACCATGAAAGACATTCCCCCGCCCGATTGCGTTCTGCCCCCCGATGCGGGCGGCCTGCTCAGGCTTTCCGGCAATTGGACCTTGGCGACCGCACTGCGCTCAAGCGAGGTATTGCATGCCCAGACCGGGACCGTAACCGGCATCGATGCGCGCGCCATCGACCGGCTGGATTCGGCCGGTGTACTCCTGTTGCTGCGCTATGCGCACAAGCTGGGGCTGCAGGATGACGCGCTGCAGTTCCGCAGCGACCATCAGGCGCTGGTCTGCACCATCGAGGAAGTGGCCGATGAACGCCCCAAGCCGCAACGCGACTACGGCGTCGCCGCCGCCTTGGATCGCCTCGGCCGCTCGGTGCATGCCATTGCCGGCAACATCGTGGTGCTGGTCAACTTCCTCGGCGAGAACCTGGCCAAGCTGGCGCGGTTGTTCCGCCAGCCACGCCGATTCCGGCTCACCGCCGCGGTCAACCAGATGGAAGAGGTTGGCCTGAACGCGGTGCCGTTGGTGGCTTTGCTGTCGTACCTGGTGGGCGCGGTGATCGCCTTCCTCGGCTCCACCATCCTGCGCGACTTCGGCGCGGAGATTTACGTGGTGGAGCTGGTTTCCATCGCCTTCCTGCGCGAGTTCGCGGTACTGCTCACCGCCATCGTGCTGGCTGGCCGCACCGCCAGCGCCTTCACCGCGCAGATCGGTGCGATGAAGGCACGCGAGGAAATCGACGCCATCCAGACCCTGGGGCTGGATCCGATCGACCTGCTGGTGCTGCCACGCGTGGTCGCATTGCTGATCATGCTGCCCTTGCTGACTTTCGTGGCGATGATCGCCGGCCTCGCCGGTGGCGTCACCGTCGGCGCCTTCGACCTGGATATCCCGCCGCAGATGTACCTGGCGCGCATGCACGACACCATCGAGGTGCGGCACATGCTGGTCGGCCTGTCCAAGGCACCGGTGTTCGCACTGATCATCGCGCTGATCGGCTGCCTGGAAGGCCTGAAGGTGGAAGGCACGGCACAGTCGGTGGGCGAACGCACCACCTCCAGCGTGGTGCAGACAATCTCGCTGGTCATCATCCTCGACGCGCTGGCCGCGTTGTGGTTCATGCACATGGGCTGGTGATGGGATGAGCACGATGGAAGACGCCAACACCGACGGCAGCGACCTGGCCATCCGCGTGCGCGGGCTGGTCAATCGCTTTGGCAGCCAGACCGTGCACGATGGGCTGGATCTGGACGTACGCCGTGGCGAGATTCTCGGCGTGGTCGGCGGCTCGGGCACCGGCAAATCGGTATTGATGCGCTCCATCCTCGGCCTGCGTACGCCCGATGCCGGACAGATGGAAGTGCTGGGCGTGGATGCGCGCTCAAGCAACCCGGCCGACCGCCTGCGCATCGAGCGCAATACCGGCGTGCTGTTCCAGGATGGTGCCCTGTTCTCCTCGCTGACGGTCGGCGAGAACGTGCAGGTGCCGCTGAAGGAGCATCACCCGGAACTCAGCGAGCGCTGGCACTACGAATTGGCCTTGTTGAAAGTGAAGCTGGCCGGCCTGCCCGCCGACGCCATCAACAAGCTGCCTTCGCAGCTTTCCGGCGGCATGCGCAAGCGCGCCGGCCTGGCCCGTGCGCTGGCGCTGGATCCGCCCCTGCTGTTCCTGGACGAACCCACCGCCGGCCTCGACCCGATTGGCGCAGCCGCCTTCGATCACCTGATCAAGACCCTGCAGGAAGCCCTGGGCCTGACCGTGTTCCTGATCACCCACGACCTGGATACGCTTTACGCCATCTGTGACCGCGTCGCGGTGCTGGCCGACCACAAGGTCATCGCCAATGCACCGCTGCCTGAAATCGAACAACTCGACCATCCGTGGATACGCGAATACTTCCACGGCCCCCGCGCCCGCGCCGCGCGCGGCCTTCAGCACGAGCCCGCCTGATATGGAAACCAAAGCCAACTACGTCCTGATCGGTGCCTTCACCCTGCTCATCGGCGTTGCCCTGCTCGCCTTCGGGCTATGGGCGGCCAAGTACTCCTCCGACCGCACCTGGCAGGAATACCGGGTGGTGTTCACCGAGGCGGTGACCGGTTTGTCGGTGGGCAGTCCCGTGCAATACAACGGCATCGCGGTCGGCTCGATCACCGAGTTGACCCTGGCTCCCGATGATCCGCGCAAGGTAGTGGCCAAGCTGCGGCTCAACTCCACCACCCCGGTCAAGACCGATACCCGCGCCAAGCTGGCCATCACCAGCCTGACCGGACCATCGATCATCCAGCTCAGTGGCGGCACCCCGCAGGCCGCCGCACTGACCGCGGTCAGCAAGGAAACGGTGCCGACCATCGCAACCTCACCGTCGGCACTGCAGAACATCACCGACGTCGCCAACCGCGTGGTCGAGCGCATGGACGAATTGCTCAGTGATGAGAACGTCCGCAAGATCACCACCACCCTGGCCCACCTGGAAACCATCAGCGGCGGCCTGGCCGACCGCGACGAAGGCACCCAGGCCTTGCTGGTGGAAGCACGCGATGCGGCACGCAACCTCAACGTCACCCTCGGTTCGGCCAACGGCGCCATTAAGAACCTGGACGAGAACGTGCTGCGGGAACTGCCTGCAACGATGGACAAGCTTGATACCAGCCTGGCCAAGCTCGACTCCGCCGCCGGCAACGCCGATGCCATCCTTGGCGAGAACCGCGCGGCTATCAACAGCTTCGCCAACGACGGACTGGCCCAGCTCGGCCCGACCCTGACCGAACTGCGCGGCCTGATCCGCGACCTGCGCCGGGTCAGTGACCGGCTGGAGAACAACCCGGCGCGCTACCTGCTCGGCCGCGACGCCCCGAAGGAGTTCGAACCCAAATGAAGCGCATTTCCCTGATCAAGCTGCTCGCCCCGGCCTGCCTGCTGGCTTTGGCCGGCTGCTCCGTATTGGCCGGCGGCGACCGCCAGTCCATCACCATCTATGCGCCTCAAGTCAGGGTGCAGGCCGATCCCGGCTGGCCGCAGGTCAGCTGGCAACTGGCCATCGCCAAACCCAGCGCCGCCCGCCTGATCGACAGCCCGCGCATCAACGTGCGGCCGACGCCGGGCGAACTGGAGGTCTATCGTGGCGCGACCTGGTCGCAGCCGGCCACCGACATCCTGGAAGACACCTTGCTGCGCGGTTTCGAGGACTCGGGAAAGATCGACGCCGTTGCGCGCATCGCCACTGGCATCCGCTCGGACTACAAACTGACCACCGACCTGCGCCGCTTCGAATCGGATTACCGTGGCGGCGAAGTGCCGGCGGCCACCATCGAACTCAATGCAAAGCTCATCCACAGCCTGGACCAGCGCGTGGTTGCTGCACGCACCTTCGTCGTTGCCGAACCGGCCACCAGCGCCGAGATCAGCAGTGTGGCTGCCGCCTTCGAAACCGCGTTGAACAAGACCAGCAGCGAGCTGATCGGCTGGACCCTGCTCAGCGGCCAGCGCGATGCGGCACAGCTGCGATCTGGCGGAAAGTGAGATTGATGCGTTCGCCCGACACCCGCGCGGTCTTGGGCAGCGCATGCTGATAGTCGCGCTGGCACTGCCCGCGCATCAGCAGCAGGTCGCCGTGGCCGAGCAGGTACTCGAACTTCTGCGCAGGATCATCGCGACGCCGCAGTAGAAAGCGCCGTGGTGCCCCAAGGCTCAGCGAGGCGATCAACGGCGTCGGCCCCAGTTCAGGCTCGTCATCACTGTGCCAGCCCATGCTGTCACGGCCATCGCGATAACGATTAAGCAGCACGCTGTTGAAGCGACCATCACAGGCCTGCTGCAACCGTTCGCGCAGCGCCTGCACGGCAGGGGCCCAAGGAAACGGGGCAAAATCCGCCCCCGAGTAGCGATAGTGCGCCTCCGCATCGCCCATCCAGCAGCTCAGCCGCGGCGAATCAACCCAACGTCCGAACATGCGGATGCGGTGGATTTCCCAAGGCACCTGCGTGTGCAGGGCAAGCAGCAAGGCATCGGCCTGCTCTGCCGGCAACCAGGCAGGCAGATGCTGGACATCAACTGGAAACGACTTCTCATCGTTCGACATCAGGAAACGCTACCACGTGACTGAATTTGCTGACGCGACGCCAACCGCAGAGAATACGAGGCGCAATCAACCGCCGGAATTCCGATGCCCATCCGACATCCTAACTTGCTGAACGACCACCGATGAGTGCGAACCGCCTACGCCAGGCCGTGTACCCGCTGCTCCGCACCTTGTTTCGCGCCCTGCCATTGTCTGAAGGGCAACGTGACAAGCTGCGCGGGCATTTGATGGGGCAGCTTGGTCACTGGGTGCCGCAACCAGCTCTTGGCCGCCAAACTGAAACGCCCGGTTTGCAACTGCGCTGGCGCGCCGATGAAGCAGCAATCGGGTACACAGCCCAGCAGTTGCTGCCACTGCCAGCAGCCTCACCGGCAACCTTGATTGCGTTCTATCTGCCTCAGTTCCATACCTTTGCAGAGAACGATGCCTGGTGGGGAAAAGGATTTACCGAGTGGCGGAATGTCACCCGAGCGTTGCCGCAGTTCCAAGGCCACGTGCAGCCACGCCTACCCGCAGATCTTGGTTTCTATGACCTGCGCAACCCGCAGGTGATGCGCGACCAGGCAAAGCTTGCAGCCGACTACGGCATAGGGGCCTTCTGTTTCTACTACTACTGGTTCAGCGGCCGCAGCTTGATGGAGACGCCGCTGCAGCAATGGCTGGCCGATGACAGCATCGACCTTCCGTTCTGCCTGTGCTGGGCGAATGAAAACTGGGCGCGGCGTTGGGATGGGCGCGACGATGACATCCTGATTGGCCAACAACACAGCGACGACGACGATCTGGCGTTCATTGCGCACATCGCGCCTTACCTGCGCGACCGGCGCGCACTAAAAGTCGACGGGCTGCCGATGCTGTTGGTCTACCGCCCCAACCTGTTGCCTGATGCAGCCGCAACCGCGCAGCGTTGGCGGCAATGGTGCCGCGACAACGATATCGGCGAGATTCACCTGGCCTATGTACAGGGCTTCGAGCGCCCCGACCCACGCGATATCGGTTTTGACGCAGCAGTTGAGTTCCCGCCGAACATGAGCAACCCACGTTCATTGTCCGCCGAACAATGGCTGCTGAACCCGGAATTCAATGGCGACGTGCGCGACTGGCGCGAACTGGCCAAGCAAGCCGCTGCCCGACCGATGCCGGAGTACACGCTCTATCCCGGCGTGAATCCTGGCTGGGACAATGAAGCGCGCCGCTCGGGCCGAGGCCGCGTCTATCTGCATGCCTCGCCACGCGGCTACCTCGACTGGTTGCGGCAGACCATCCATGTGCGTCTGGCACCCATCGCGCAGAAGCAGAAGTTTGTGTTCATCAATGCGTGGAACGAATGGGCCGAAGGTGCCGTACTGGAGCCGGATGCACGCTTGGGCCACGCTTGGCTTTGGGCTACCCGTCAAGCGCTGGAAGCGGCACCAACACCTCCTACCCGCCCCTGCATTGTGATTCATGCGTGGTATCTGGATGCCCTTGAAGAGCTACTTGAAGTGATCGGCCGCAGCGGTTTGGACGCCCGTATCGTCATCACCACCACGGCCGAAAAGGCGGTTGGTGTCCGCGACCTGCTGGGCAAGCACAACCTCGACCAGCGAGGTGAAGTCACGGTTTTCGAAAACCGTGGTCGCGATATCCTGCCCTTCCTGCACGTCGCAGATCGGCTGCTGAATGAAGGTGAAGAGCTGGTACTGAAACTCCATACCAAGCGATCAACGCATCTTGAAAATGGCGATCAGTGGCGGCGGGAAATGGTCGGCGCGCTACTGGCCAACCACGCAGCGCCGCGGATCGTCGACGCGTTCCGAACCAACCCCAAGTTGGGCTTGGTTGCACCAGCAGGGCATCTGCTGCCGGTTGCTGGATTCATCGGCGGCAACGGCCCGCTGTTGTCGCATCTACAGGTTCGGCTGGGCCTGGTAGACAGCATCAAAGACCAGATGTTCGCATCCGGCAGCATGTACTGGGTACGCCTGCAGGCTTTGCGCCCGCTGCTTGATGCGCACCTGTATCCCAGCGAGTTCGAGCCGGAACGTGGTCAGATCGACGCTACGCTGGCACATGCGGTCGAGCGCGTGACTGGCGCGGCGACCGACGCCATGGGCCTGCAGATTCGCGACACCTCGCAGATGGGTGCCACAGGCGCACCAACACCTAGCGAATACGCCTACGCAAACCGCAGCTGAAACCGAGGCAAACGGGCTGCAGTGCAGCCCGTTTCTTTCACTCAAGCACGCCGGAACGACACGCCGGTCTTTTCTTTCAGCTCGTCATCGCTGACACCCGGCGCGGCTTCCACCAGCACCAATCCATCAGCGGTCACATCGAAGATCGCCAGATCGGTGATGATGCGATCAACCACGGCAACGCCGGTCAACGGCAGGGTGCAATCCGGCAGGATCTTGTGCTCACCGTTCTTGGCGGTGTGCTCCATCAGCACCACCACGCGCTGCACGCCGGCCACCAGGTCCATCGCGCCGCCCATGCCCTTGACCATCTTGCCCGGCACCATCCAGTTGGCCAGGTCGCCCTTGTCGGTGACCTGCATCGCGCCCAGGATGGCCAGGTTGATGTGGCCCCCACGGATCATCGCGAACGAGTCGTGGCTGCCGAAATAACTGGCACCGGCACGCGCGGTGACGGTCTGCTTGCCCGCGTTGATCAGATCAGCATCTACTTCGGCTTCGGTCGGGAACGGGCCGATGCCGAGCAGGCCGTTTTCGGACTGCAGCCATACATCCACGCCTTCCGGGATGTGATTGGCCACCAGGGTGGGCAGCCCAGGTTCACGTAGGCACCATCGGTCAGCTCGCGCGCGGCGCGCTGTGCCATTTCGTCACGGGTCCAGGCCATCTCAGTTCCCCTCCTGACGCACGGTGCGCTGTTCAATGCGCTTCTCCGGCGTTGCGTTCAATACGATGCGATCGACGTAGATACCGGGCAGATGGACCTGATCCGGATCGATGGCGCCCACCGCCACGATTTCCTCCACTTCCACCACGCAGACCTTGCCGGCCATGGCACAAGCCGGGTTGAAGTTGCGCGCGGTCTTGCGGAACAGCAGGTTGCCGGCTTCATCGGCCTTCCATGCCTTGACCAGCGATACGTCGGCCTTGAGCGCGGTTTCCAGCACATAGTGCTTGCCGTCGATCTCGCGGGTTTCCTTGCCTTCGGCGACGATGGTGCCGTAGCCGGTGGCGGTGAAGAACGCCGGGATGCCGGCGCCGCCAGCACGCAGGCGCTCGGCCAGGGTGCCCTGCGGGTTGAATTCCAGTTCCAGCTCGCCGGCCAGGTACTGGCGCTCGAATTCCTTGTTCTCGCCCACGTAGGACGAAATCATCTTCTTGATCTGGCGGGTTTCCAGCAGCTGGCCCAAGCCAAAGCCATCGACACCCGCGTTGTTGGAAATAGCGGTCAGGCCCTTGACCCCGCTGTCGCGCAGCGCGGCGATCAATGCCTCGGGAATGCCACACAGGCCAAAGCCACCTACGGCAAGGGTTTGCCCATCGGCCACGATGCCGGCCAGGGCCTCGGCGGCGCTGGCAAAAACCTTGCCGCGTTGCCGGGTCGGGGAGAGATCGCTCATCGCATCACACTCACAGTGCTGAAGATGCCCATATTCTAGCCATACCGCAGGGGCAACCCCCTTGGACCTTCGGCCAGCGTGTTTTGCGCGCCCTGGAACTTTCATCCAGCGTGCAGACAGCCTACGAACGCGTAGCCGACTAAACTAGGTGATCTTTCACCCAGCAGGATGCATGCATGCCCCTCCCCGCGTTCAAGGCCTACGACATCCGTGGCCGCGTGCCCGAAGAACTCAATGAAGACATTGCACGCAGGATCGGCAAGGCCTTGGCCGCCGAACTCGGCGCCGGTCCGGTGGTGCTGGGACATGACGTGCGCCTGACCAGTCCTGCGCTGCAGGACGCGCTGGCTGCCGGCTTGCGCGGGGAAGGTCGTGACGTCATCGATATCGGCCTGTGCGGCACCGAAGAGGTCTATTTCCAGACCGGCCACCTGCAGGCAGCCGGTGGCGTGATGGTCACCGCCAGCCACAACCCGATGGACTACAACGGCATGAAGCTGGTGCGCGAACAAGCGCGCCCGATCAGCTCGGATACCGGCCTGTTCACGATTTCCGATGCAGTGGCCGCAGACGACTCACAACCGCAGCCCGCGCGTGCCGGCCAGACCGCCCAACATGACAAGACGGCCTACATCCAGCACCTGCTCAGCTACATCGATGCCAGCCAGCTCAAGCCGCTGAAGCTGGTGGTCAACGCTGGCAACGGCGGCGCCGGTTCCATCGTCGACCTGCTGGCAGCGCATCTGCCATTGGAGTTCGTGCGTATCTGCCACGAGCCCGATGGCAGCTTCCCCAACGGCATCCCCAACCCCTTGTTGCCGGAGAATCGCGACATCACCGCCAAGGCGGTGCGCGAGCACGGTGCCGATTTTGGCATCGCCTGGGATGGCGACTTCGATCGCTGCTTCTTCTTCGACCACAACGGCCGCTTCATCGAGGGCTATTACCTGGTCGGGCTGTTGGCGCAGGCAATTCTCGCCCGCAATCCCGGCGGCAAGATCATCCATGACCCGCGCCTGACCTGGAACACGGTCGAAATGGTGGAAGCCGCTGGCGGCGTGCCGGTGCTGTGCAAGAGCGGCCATGCCTTCATCAAGGAAAAGATGCGCGCTGAGAACGCCGTCTACGGCGGCGAGATGAGCGCGCACCACTACTTCCGTGAGTTCGCCTATGCCGACTCGGGAATGATCCCGTGGCTGTTGATTGCTGCACAGGTCTCCAGCAGCGGCTTGTCGCTGGCCGAACTGGTTGAAGACCGCATGGCACGCTTCCCGTGCAGTGGCGAAATCAACTTCAAGGTTGCCGACGCCAAGACCGCCGTTGCCCGGGTAATGGCACACTTCGCCGCGCAATCGCCGGCAGTGGATCACACCGACGGCATCAGTGCCGATTTCGGCAGCTGGCGTTTCAATCTACGCAGTTCCAACACCGAGCCATTGCTGCGATTGAATGTTGAAACCCGAGGTGATGCCGACCTGCTGGCTGAGCGCACCGCCGAAATTTCCACCTTGATCACCGCCTGAGAGTTCTCATGAGCCAGATCCTGCCCGTCATTCTTTCCGGTGGTTCAGGCACCCGCCTGTGGCCGCTGTCGCGCGAAGCCTATCCCAAGCAGTTCCTGCAGCTGGCCGGCGAGCACAGCATGCTGCAGTCCACCTGGCTGCGGGTGGCCGATGTCGCTACGCAGGCCCCGCTCGTGGTGGCCAACGAAGCGCATCGTTTTGTCGCCGCCGAGCAACTGCAGCAGGTCGGGACCACGCCATCGGCCATTCTGCTTGAGCCGGTCGGCCGCAATACCGCACCTGCCATCGCAGCTGCGGCACTGGAGGCCTGTCGTGACGGTGCCGACCCGCTTTTGCTGGTGCTGCCCTCAGACCATCTGATTCGTGACACGGCGCATTTCCACAGCGCCATCCTGGCAGCTGCCGATATTGCTGAGCAGGGCAAGCTGGTTACCTTCGGCATCCAGCCGACTGCGCCGGAAACCGGCTACGGCTATATCAAGGCTGTCGCCGGTGAAGGCGCGCGCGCCATCGAGCGCTTCGTCGAAAAGCCCGACCTGGCAACTGCACAGGACTATGTCGCCTCGGGCGAGTACTACTGGAACAGCGGCATGTTCCTGTTCCGAGCCTCACGCTACCTGCAGGAGTTGGAGCGCCTGCAGCCGCAGATTCTCGCAGCCTGCCGCAGTTCTTGGGAAAAGGCGCGGCGTGATGCCGACTTCATCCGCCTGGATGCAGAAGCATTCAAGACCAGTCCGTCCGATTCCATCGACTATGCGGTGATGGAAAAGACGGCCGATGCGGCTGTGGTCCCGTTGGACGCCGGTTGGAGCGATGTTGGCTCGTGGACCGCACTGCGCGATGTTTCCGAGCAGGACGCAAACGGCAACGCCCATCACGGCGATGTCATCGCCATCGACTGCCATGACACCTTCGCTTACGGCGAGCGCCTGATCGCGATGGTCGGCCTGGACGATGTGATCGTGGTCGAAACCGACGATGCGGTATTGGTTGGCAAGTCCGACCGCATGCAGGAAGTGAAGGACGTCGTGGCGCGCCTGAAGGCCGATGGGCGTAGCGAAGCCACCTGGCACCGCAAGGTCTATCGCCCGTGGGGCGCCTATGACTCCATCGATCACGGCGACCGCTTCCAGGTGAAGCGCATCACCGTCAAACCCGGCGGTACCTTGAGCCTGCAGATGCACCACCACCGCGCCGAACACTGGATCGTGGTCAGCGGCACCGCAGAAGTCACCCGCGGCGATGAAGTGCTGTTGCTGGCTGAGAACCAGAGCACCTACATCCCGCTGGGTGTCACCCACCGCCTGCGCAATCCTGGCAAGCTGCCGCTGGAGTTGATCGAGGTGCAGTCGGGCAGCTATCTGGGTGAGGACGATATCGTGCGCTTCGAGGACACCTACGGGCGCACCTGAGATCGTCAACAGGCTGTAAACAAAAACCCCGGGGAAACCCGGGGTTTTTGTTCTATCGATGCTTATGCAGCACTGCCTGGTCCTGCATGAAGCCGCGCATCAGACCTTCGCGATTTCGCCCATCACCTGCCGCAAACCCTCCTGCCAAGCCGGCAGGGTGATACCGAAATCGTGCTGAAGCTTGCGGTTGTCCAGCACCGACCAGGCAGGCCGCTTCGCCGGTGTTGGGTACTCCTTGCTGGAGATCGCATGCACAACCGGAACCTTGGCGAGCACACCCGCAGCCAATGCCTCAGCAAAGATTGCCTCGGCGAAACCATGCCAGCTGGTCTGCCCTGACGCGGTCAGATGCCAGGTGCCCGACAGTTTGCCCGGATGTTGCAACACCTGCGCAGTGACATCGGCAATCAAAGCTGCCGGTGTCGGCGTACCCACCTGATCTGCCACTACCCGCAGTTCATCGCGCTCAGCGCCCACGCGCAACATCGTTCGCAGGAAGTTGCCGCCGTGCGCTGCATACACCCACGCGGTGCGGAAGATCAGATGACGGCCTCCAGCTGCACGCACCGCCTCTTCACCATCGCGCTTGCTGGTGCCGTAAACACCCAGCGGCTCAGTCGCCTCGTCTTCAGCATAGGGCGCCACGCCCTCACCATTGAACACGTAGTCGGTGGAGTAATGCACCATCGGCACGCCATGTATCGCACACCACCGGGCAATCACGCCCGGTGCCTGTGCGTTGGCCCGGAATGCGGCTTCGGGCTCCTGTTCTGCCTTGTCCACTGCTGTGTAGGCAGCTGCGTTGACCACAGCCGAAGGCTGCAGCCGTTCCAACAACGGCGGCAAGCTCTCGGGCACGTCAAAGTCCGCGACCTCGCAGGAACTACCATCGGCCAGCTTGCCGCTGCGCGTGGTGGCCACAACCGGACCGAGCGGTGCCAGCGCGCGCAACAACTCCTGCCCCACCTGCCCGTTTCCGCCAAAAACCAGTACGGTCATGGCACGTAAACCGGCAGGCGGTCTTCAGCGATATCTTTGAGAAAAGGAGCCTTCTCATCTTTGGCGGACAACGTCGGGCCGCTGATTGGCCAGTCGATGCCGATTTCGGCGTCATTCCAGCGAACGCCAGCATCAACCTCCTTCAGATAGACCTCAGTGCACAGATAACTGAACACCGCGCGTTCGGACAGCACTGCAAAGCCATGTGCGAAACCTTCCGGTATCCAGAACTGGCGTTTGTTCTCAGCACTCAGAACGACGGCCTCCCACTTGCCAAAGGTCGGCGAACCACGGCGGATATCCACCGCCACGTCATACACCTCGCCCTCCAGCACGCTGACCAACTTGCCCTGCGGGCGCGGCCACTGGTAGTGCAGTCCGCGCAACACACCTTTACTGGAAGCAGAAACATTGCTCTGCACGAACTTGTCAGGCAGACCAAGCCCCTTGAAGCGCTCAGCATTCCAGGTTTCAAAAAAGAAACCACGCTCATCACCGAACACCGCCGGTTCAATGACTACACAGCCGGGCATGGCGGTTTCAATTACTTTCACGGAACAATTCCTCGCTGAACAAGCTTCTGCAGGTATTGCCCATAACCGTTCTTGGACAGCGGCGCGGCCAATGCCAGAAGTTGCTCCGCCGTAATCCAGCCTTGGCCATAGGCAATCTCTTCAGGGCAGCAAACCTGCAGGCCCTGACGGGTCTGGATGGTCTCGATGAAGTTGGATGCCTCCAGCAGCGACTGATGCGTGCCTGTATCCAGCCACGCAAAGCCACGACCAAGCGGCTCCAGCTGAAGCTTTCCTTCGTCCAGATACACCTGATTGAGATCGGTGATCTCCAGCTCGCCGCGCGGCGATGGCTTCAATGCAGCGGCGTAGTCGCTGGCATTGCCGTCATAGAAGTACAGGCCGGTCACTGCATAGTTGGAGCGCGGCTCGATAGGTTTTTCAACCAATCCAACCACCTTGCCATCCTTGCTGAATTCGGCCACGCCGTAGCGCTCCGGATCATTCACCCAATAGCCGAACACCGTCGCGCCGGTATCACGTGCATCGGCGCGCTTGAGCACCTCGCGCAGACCGGTGCCGTGGAAGATATTGTCACCGAGCACCAGGCAGCTGGGCTTGCCACCAACGAAATCGCTGCCAATCAAATACGCTTGCGCCAAGCCATCCGGGCTCGGCTGCACTGCGTACTGGATGTCCATTCCCCACTGCGAGCCGTCGCCCA
Source organism: Stenotrophomonas sp. (assembly GCA_003248565.1). Classification (GTDB taxonomy): domain Bacteria; phylum Pseudomonadota; class Gammaproteobacteria; order Xanthomonadales; family Xanthomonadaceae; genus Stenotrophomonas. Next base: position 62,871 of record QFOV01000006.1, on the reverse strand, counting down.
GCAGCTGCTGGAACAAGGCCTGTTCGTGTGGCGTGTTGATGATCAGCACTTCACGGATGCCCGCCAGCATCAACACGCTCAGCGGGTAATAGATCATCGGCTTGTCGTAGACCGGCAGCAATTGCTTGCTGACGCCCTTGGTGATCGGATACAGGCGCGTACCAGAACCGCCAGCCAGAATGATGCCTTTACGTTGCGTCATGGTTGTTTCCTTTTTAACCCGCACAGGCGTGCAGGCACTGGATCATCGATATCAGACGTCGGTGCCGATGCGCTGCAGACGGTAGCTGCCGTCCAGCACGCCGTTTACCCATTGCTGGTTGTCCAGGTACCAGTCGACGGTGAAGCCGATGCCCTGCTCGAAGGTATGCTTCGGTTCCCAGCCCAGTTCATCCTTGAGCTTGGAAGCATCGATTGCATAGCGACGGTCATGGCCAGGACGATCGGTGACATAGGTGATCTGCTCGCTGCGTGGCTTGCCATCGGCACGCGGACGGCGCGCATCCAGCAATGCACAGATCGCCTGCACTACTTCGATGTTCTGCTTTTCGGAGTTGCCGCCAACGTTATAGGTCTCGCCTACCCGGCCCTTGGCCAGGACCGTACGGATAGCCTCGCAATGATCGGCAACAAACAGCCAATCACGTACCTGTTTGCCGTCGCCATAGACCGGCAACGACTCACCGGACAGCGCTTTGGCGATCACCAGCGGGATGAGCTTCTCCGGGAAGTGGTACGGGCCGTAGTTGTTCGAGCAATTGGTGGTCAGCACTGGCAGACCATAGGTGTGGTGGAATGCACGCACCAGATGGTCGGATGCTGCCTTGGAGGCCGAGTACGGCGAGTTCGGCGCATACGGCGTGGTTTCGGTGAACTTGCCGGTCTCACCCAGCGTGCCGTAAACCTCGTCGGTGGACACGTGCAGGAAGCGGAATGCACCGGCTTTGTCCGCCGGCAACGCCTTCCAGTAGTCGCGCACGGCTTCCAGCAAACCCAGGGTTCCAACCACATTGGTCTGGATGAACGCACCCGGGCCGTCGATCGAACGATCCACATGGCTCTCAGCGGCAAAGTTCAGGACTGCATCAGGGCGGTGCTCCGCCAACAGGCTTGCAACCAGCTCGCGGTCGCCGATGTCGCCATGCACGAATACGTGGTTCGAGTTGCCTTCCAGGCTATCCAGCGTCTTCAGGTTGCCTGCGTAGGTCAGGGCATCAAGGTTGATGATGCGGATGCCCTTCGCTACCGCTTCCAATACAAAATTGCCGCCGATAAAGCCGGCGCCGCCGGTCACAAGCCATGTGGTCACGCGTCGATTCTCCTGATTTACAGCTGCCAAAGCAGCGAACAATTCATACAAGGATATAACGCCAGCCGTTATTGGGCCTGCACCATTGACAACGGATGCTTTCCCGCCACGATTTGTCCGGACATTTAAGGAAGGCCATGACAGCACCATACGCGTTCGCACGGACCTACCAACCCGGCTAGAATCGAGAAAATCTGTCCCCGGCCCACGCCGGCCCCCATCAGCAACCGAAGGACCCCGCAGCACATGAAAATCCTCGTCGCGTACAAGCGCGTGGTGGACTATAACGTCCGCATTCAAGTCAAGCCGGATGGTTCCGGCGTGGTCACCGATGGCGTCAAGCTCTCGCCGAACCCGTTCGATGAAATTGCCCTGGAAGAGGCCCTGCGCCTGCGCGACAAGGGCGTCGCCACGGAAGTGATCGTGGCCACCATCGCCCCAGCCGACGCCCAGGCGCACCTGCGCAATGGCCTGGCGATGGGTGCCAACCGTGCCATCCACGTGGTCACTGACCAGGCCATCCAGCCGCTGACCGCCGCCCGCACCCTGCTCAAGCTTATTGAGAAAGAACAGCCGGACCTGGTCATTCTTGGCAAGCAGGCCATCGACGACGATGCCAACCAGACCGGTCAGATGCTGGCCACGCTGTGGGCACGCCCGCAAGCCACCTTCGCCTCCAAGGTCGAAATTGCAGACGGCAAGGCCACGGTCACCCGTGAAGTCGACGCCGGCCTGGAAACGCTGGAAGTCGATCTGCCGGCCGTGATCACCACCGACCTGCGCCTGAACGAGCCGCGCTTCATCAAGCTGCCGGACATCATGAAGGCCAAAGCCAAGCCGCTGGAAACCCTGCAGCTGGCCGACCTCGGTGTTGAAGCCGCTGACACTTTCAAGACCACCCATTACGCCGCGCCGTCCAAGCGCAGCAAGGGCGTGATGGTGAAGGACCCTGCCGAACTGGTAGCCGCACTCAAGCAGAAGGGATTGCTGTAATGGCCAAGATTCTCGTCATCGCCGAACACCTGGACGGCAAGCTCAACAGCGCCGTCGCCAAGACCGTGTCGGCAGCAACCGCCGTGGGCGGCGACATCCACGTGCTGGTGCTGGCCGCCGACCCGGCCGCCATCGCCGCCGAAGCCGCGCAGATTGCCGGCGTCAGCAAGGTGCTGACCATTACCAATCCGGCCAATGAACACGCACTTGCGCAGGTACAGGCCCCGCAGATCGCCAAGGCCGCTGCTGGCTACAGCCATGTGTTCGGCCCGTCGACCACCACCGGCAAGGATGTGATGCCGGCCGTAGCCGCCCTGCTTGGCGTCAACCAGGTCTCGGACCTGATGTCAGTGGAAGGCTCCCATACCTTCAAGCGTCCGATCTACGCCGGCAACGCCATCATCACCGTCGAAGCCCCGGCTGATCAGGTGGTCGTGGCTACCGTGCGCGCAGCCTCCTGGCAGGAAGCTGCCAAGGGCAACAGCGCCCCGGTCGAAGCGATCAGCGTCGATGCCGCCCTGCCAAGCCACACCCGCTTCGTCGGCTTGGCTGCCGGCAAGAGCGATCGCCCGGACCTGCAGAGCGCCAAACGTGTTGTCTCCGGTGGCCGCGGTGTTGGCTCGGAAGAAAACTTCAAGGTGATCTACGCGCTGGCCGACAAGCTCGGCGCCGGCGTCGGAGCCTCGCGCGCCGCTGTGGATGCAGGCTATGTGCCCAGCGACATGCAGGTCGGCCAGACCGGCAAGATCATCGCCCCTGAGCTTTACATCGCCGTGGGCATCTCTGGCGCCATCCAGCACCTGACCGGCATCAAGGACGCCGGCACGATTGTCGCCATCAACAAGGACGGCGATGCGCCGATCTTCGAGATTGCCGATATCGGCCTGGTGGGGGATCTGTTTACGCTGCTGCCGGAGCTGGAAGCCGCTTTATAAAAAAACCAGTCCCAGAGAAGAGCGGCCTTTCAAGAAAGGCCGCTTTTTTTTCTCTTGCGTGGTTTCAATAACTCGCCTACAGCAGCGTAGAATAGCGCCTCTCGCAGAGTCTGCCTCGCACTTGCTACTAGACTCAGATGCATGCTGCCAGCGTCAACAAGGAGTTCATAGAGAAATGATGCGCCGCAAGAAGGTAATGGTTGTTTTCGGTACTCGCCCAGAAGCCATTAAAATGGCACCACTGGTCACTGCCCTGAAACAGCAGTCCGAGCTGGAAACCATAGTCGCCGTCACCGCGCAACACAGGCAGATGCTAGATCAGGTTCTAGAACTGTTTGAAATCACGCCCGATGAAGACCTCAACGTCATGCAACCGGGGCAGTCTCTTTCAGGCCTTACCTCGCGCATCGTCCAGGGTATGGAGCAGGTCATTGCCAAGCACTCGCCTGACATCGTCCTGGTTCATGGTGACACGACAACTACGTTTGCTACCGCATTGGCAGCGTACTATCAGCGGACCGCCATCGGCCATGTAGAAGCTGGACTTCGCACTGGTAATCTCTACTCTCCTTGGCCTGAAGAGGCCAATCGAAAATTGACTGGCGCGCTTGCAAACCTCCATTTTGCGCCAACTGAAAAATCAGCGAACAACCTTCGCGCAGAGAACATTGACCCCGCGATCATTCAAATTACCGGAAACACGGTAATCGATGCTCTGCTTACCGTTGTCGAAAAGATCAAGAAGAATCCAGCACTCGACGCGGAGCTTTCCGCCCGCTTCCCGTTCCTCGACAAGAGCAAACGTCTGATCCTGGTCACCGGGCACCGACGCGAAAATTTCGGGGACGGCTTCGAACAGATTTGTCATGCGCTGAAGAACATCGCCGCCCGCGGTGATACGCAGGTTGTTTATCCAGTGCACCTCAATCCAAACGTCCAAGAACCAGTAACTCGCATCCTCGCCAACCAGCCGTCAATCCACCTCATAGAGCCGCAGGAATACTTGCCATTTGTATACCTCATGAGTCGATCACACATCATCGTGACCGACTCCGGCGGCATTCAGGAAGAGGCACCCTCGCTAGGCAAGCCGGTTCTGGTGATGAGGGATACCACCGAGCGTCCGGAGGCCGTCGAGGCAGGCACCGTGCGCCTAGTTGGCACAGACAGTGCAACCATAACCTCAGAAGTTTCACGCCTTCTGGATGATGATCTCGCCTTTGAAGCAATGGCCAAAGCACATAACCCTTACGGCGATGGCAAAGCTGCAAAACGCATAGCTAGCTTCCTGGCAGGGTAAAGAGTCAAATGCATAAAAGTTGGCGCAAGGATGCGCCACTGCACTCATGTAATGACCCACCGGTTTCCGCTCAGGTCACCCGGGTAACGTAACGGCATACGCCGCATCCGGGATCATCATCTTCAACGCCTGGTGAGGGCGTACTCGGTTGTAGAAGCCGATCCAGTCGCCGATAACACACAACAGCTCGTGTACCAGGCTCTCGAAGCGGTGGCGATGCATGCGTTGCTCTTTCAGTGTTCTGATCACGCGCTCTACCATGCCGCTCTGCTGCGGACAGTGCTGAGTGATGAATTCCAGCTTCAGTCCATAGCTACGCACCAAGCGTGTGCAATCGCGACTGGTAAAACCGAGCCAAACAGGAACGGCTCCTGGACTCGCCCCAACGTACCGAAGCGTGCGATCAAGGCCTGCTCCAACGCTGCCGATGCAGTGCTCGCCTTGCCGGTACGCGATAGATGCCAACCCAATAGTTGTCGCGTGTGGCAGTCGATCACCAAGGCCAAACTCAACCAGCCATCCTTGCCACCCCAGACGCGGCACAGATCCGTTGCCCAGCGTCGATTCGGAGCCTTCGCTACTGAAGGCAACGCCTGGATGCGCGGGCGTTGGCCAACCGGTCGGTTGCGAACCTACCAGCCTTTTGTCGCCTGCCCGTGCTCTTGTTCATACCCAGTAACGGCAGCAACGGAGCGGTAGCCGAATGAAGGATCAGCTTCGATCCGGCCTTTTATCGGCTTGGCCAGTTCCGGCCAAACCTTGGCCGCTGTATTGATGGACCGGTAGTAAACCGTACGCCACGCCAAACCATTGGCACAGCTCGGTGATCGGAACCGCCAGCCCTTCATCCTTCAGCCCCTGCTGGACCGAGCGCATCAGCTCTCGTCCTTCCCCGGCAGGGAGGCCAGCTTTTTTCGGGCGCGGATCTCCAGCATCACCTCACCGTACGCCTCCTACAGGTCCTTGAGCTGGCGTTCGTATTGCTCGCGTACGTCCTCCGGCTTGGCTCGCAAGGTGTTCCCCTTGCCCCGCTTGCCATCCTCAACCCAGCTTTCAATTTCCGCCGGGGTCAGCTCGAACTGCCGGCTCGCCGCGCCCGCCATGGCTTTGCCTTGGGTGATCTCAAGGACCAGTGCCGACTTCCGCCGGGCCGTCCAGCGCTTGATTTCTTCTTCCAGCACTTCACCCATCGATGTCTCCTTTGGGAAAAGCCAACACCTGAGCAGGTTTTCAGTGGGTCGTTACAAGCCCTTCTCCCGGACTCCTTCACGCCGAAGCTCGACTTCAAACGCCCAGTGCCCCCACGGGAACGCGCCAGAGTGAATACAGGCTCCAATGGGAGCCTGCTTACGAGCGCAATTCAGCTATCGAAATCAACGCCAGAAGCGCACGCAGCCGAACATTGTCACCGTCGGTATGGACCGATTCCGCCCGTAGCGCATTCACCTACACAAACACAGTGTAAAATCGCAGCGCGAACATAGGTATTTACCTAAAGCCAAGCATCAAACGACTCCGAGGCGCCCTTGCAACGTATCTATCGTTTCGACCGCGTCCAGTAGCAGGGTGAAAGGACTGTTTGCTTATCCCCACCTGTCAACCCTGCGTGATCGCGGGCTACACCCGAGGCAAGCTTCATGACGAATTCTGCTTCAAGAATCGCGGGACTAGATGGACTTCGAGCACTCTCAGTGCTGGTAGTTTTTGCACACCACACCGGGCTGACCATAGTCCACGGCGGCTTCATTGGTGTTGACATCTTTTTTGTACTCAGCGGTTTTCTGATCACCCGCCTTCTCAGCGCGGAATTCCAGCGATCAGGGCGGATATCACTCCGTATTTTCTACGCAAAGCGCTCACTACGCCTCTACCCGGCACTGATCCTTTTGCTACTAGGAGTCACCATCTATTGGCTCCTGTTCAAGCCCAGGATACATATCGAATGGGAAATATTTCCTGCGTTGCTTTACACCATGAACTGGATTCGCGCGTTCGACATCTATGACGCCCCCATGACTGGGCATACGTGGTCGCTTGCAATCGAGGAACAGTTTTACATCATCTGGCCATTGGCAATTCTTGCACTATTCAAAGTCCGATCCATCAAACCTGCCTGGATAGTTCTTGCGGGTGCGCTCGGCATCATGCTCTGGCGCTCCTACCTGGGACAGTCGGGCGCATCGTCGGCAAGGATCTACACCGGATTGGACACCCATTCCGATGGCTTGCTTATCGGCGCGTTCATAGCACTGGCACCTGCTGGTGTGGTCAACGCATTTACGTACATGTGGAAGCCTGCTGCCACCTATCTCATTACCTGCGCAATCTATCAGCCGGCCAGCAATTTCGCGTCGACACCTGCAGGCTTCGCATTCACCGCACTCTCCGCAGGTGCGATTATTGCAAAGATCTCCCTTGATCAGGACTCAACGTTGGTGCACGTCCTCAGCGACAGAATGCTGGCATGGCTTGGCACCATCTCCTATGGCTTCTACCTGTGGCACTACCCGGTAATCTATGTCCTTCTCTACGCTGGCAATGAATCGCTAGGTTCGTTCTTCGGAAGTTTCACTTATCCGAGACTTGTGATGTTTGCTGCATGCCTCCTCGTATCACTTCTCTTTACAGTGGCCTCTTGGAAGCTCGTTGAATCTCCAATCCTGAAATGGGGTCATGCGCGCATCTCCCAGTACTTAGGCAAGCGAACTGCTCGCTCAGCAGCAGCTCCACTCTCAGGAAGCAATCAGCCGGTCAATTAGACACCGACGTCCCCTGTCGACTCCCCGTATTTCAATGCCAAGCTGAATTAGAGGTTTGCGGTTCTTGGAAGTGGTGGAATTCGGCGGGCGTGAGCCCGCCGAGGCTGTCGTGCGGTATCTCGGTGTTGTAATCGGCCAGCCACTACTCTGCCTGTTCGCGTACTTCTCCGAGATTGCGGAAGGCGTGCATATCCAGCACGCCACGTCGGAAGCTACCATTGAACCGTTCGATGAAGCCGTTCTGCATCGGCCGTCCTGGCTCGATGAAATCCGGCGCGATGTTCTTTGCGCTCAGCCCATTCCGCCAACGCCAAAGCGATGAACTCGGGGCCGTTGTCCAGGCAAAGCTTTGCGGGATAGCCGGGCCACGCCGCAATTTGCTCCAAAGTGCGAATGACCCATGTCGCCGGCAAATTCAGATCAACTTCGATAGCCAAGGCCTGACGACTGAAATCGTCAGCCACGTTGAACGTGCGGAACCGTCGTCCATCCCAAAGCGCGTCGGACATGAAGTTGATCGACCAGCTGCCGTTGATCTGCTCACCGGCCACCAATGGCATCGGGTGTCGGTTTGGAAGGCGCTTCTTCCCTCGCCGATGCTGATTGAGCTTCATCAGACAATACACACGCCAGACGCGCTTGTGATTCCAGACCAAACCGCGGCGACGAATCAGTTGAAACAGCTTGTCCAAGCCGCGCTCCGGAAAACGCTCAGAGAGCTCAACCAATAACGCGATCACCTCTTCGTCCCGATCCGGTCGATGGCGGTAGCGCGCCGTCGACCGTGGCATTCCAATCGCCGCACAGGCCCGGCGCGCTCCAGCCGTAGAGTCCTGCAGCCAGGCCAAGAGCGGGCGCTAATGCGCCGGGTCTAAAGCTTTTTGCAATCAGATCCTTCAACGCATGATTCTCCATCGCCAGTTCGGCGTGCATCCGCTTGAGCGCGGCGTGCTCGGCTTCAACTTCGCGCAACCGCTGCACGTCCGAAGCTTCCATGCCGCCGTAGTTGGACTTCCAGACGTAGTAAGTCGCATCGGAGATGCCAAGCTCACGGCAGACATCCTTGACCTGCCTTCCAGCCTCAACCTGCTTCAACGTCGCAACGATCTGACTCTCGGTGAATTTGCTCCTGCGCATCAGTGGTCTCCTTAGGGCTAGTTTGCCCGGAGACCTCTAAGAATGCCTGGATCAAGTTTACGGGCAGGCGACAAAAGTAAGGCTACCGAACACTCACCAGGAAACGCGATTGAGCCAAAAAAAAGCCAGTCACTACACGTGACTGGCCCGGCTTGATCGGAACACCGTTGAGTATTCCGCAATCCCTTACTACCCTGGCTTACTTGCCTTCGAGCGCCTTCAGCTTCTCAGCAGCTTGCGCGTTACCAGCATCTGCAGCCTTCTGATACCAGGACTTGGCCTCTCCGATATTCGCCGGAATGCCAACACCGCCTTCATATACCTCACCCAACTTCAGCGCTGCACCGGCGTTACCCGCCTGCGCCGCCTTGAGATACATGTTCAGTGCCTCGCCCTCGTTCTTGGCGATGCCCTCGCCGGTCGCGTACATCCCGGCAAGCTCGAATGCAGCGTCGCCGTTTCCAGCGGCTGCTGACGCGAGCAGCAGATTGGTAGCTTCACCAGGGTTCTTATCTACGCCCTTGCCATCACGATAAAGCTTCGCCAGTTCGAACTTTGCAGCTGCATGACCCAGAGCGGAAGCCTTGAGCAGTGCATTCACCGCATTTTCCAGATCCTGCCCTTGTGCATTGGCAGCAATCAACGAGACGCCTTCTTGGTAGCTTTTTTCTTCTTCGCTCACTGCAGCGGCGGCAGGCGCTGGCGCAGCTGCGGCAGCCTGCGGAGCAGCACTGGCATCTGAATCCAGCGGTGCCGGCTTCGAGCAACCCGCCACCACGGAAACGAGCATCAAGGAAACGACAGAAACGGAGATCTTATTCATGTATTGATACCAATCGTTGGTTGTTTGAAAAGTTACGTACGTTCTTTGATTTCCGACAACAATCGCGCGTACTTGATATAGGAGAAGTCCTTCTCAAGCGATGCCAACCGCTCACGATCGAACGCTGGCCGTATCGGATTGCACCACACCTTGATCATCATATCGGTGAGATCAGGGACAAAACCGACCCGTGACGTGAGCCCATCTATAGCGCCATCATACTCCAACATGTTTACAGCAGACTCGATGAGGTGGACCCCGGGGAGGCCATCGAAAACACTAGCAACACCAACCCTGGGGTATATCACCGGCAGGTCACTTGCCAATGCTTCGAGCAAGGTCAGCGGACCACCCTCGAAGAAGGTACCACTGACGACGGCATCGGCCATCGCGTAGAACTCCCATGGCGTGCTGGTTGGCTCGATAACAAGTACGCGCGACTCGAGCCCAGCACTCTTGATGATCGCAAGAATCTCAGCCTGCAGGCCAGGCTCGTAAGCAGGTCCTACAACAACCAACTTGGCATTGTCGCAACCATGTACGGCGTGGCTGAAAGCACGTACAACATCCGCATGGTTTTTCTGATGGTTGATTGCTGCCATGTCCAGGAAAATGAAATCATGGACCCCTATCCCGTATTTATGACGCAGCCTGTTCCTCGCTGAAAGCCTGTCAAACTCGACGAAACGCGAAACATCAATACCGTTATTGATAACTTCGCACAAATCCGCATCGACGCCAAGACGCTGCACCGAGTAATTCTTGACCGCATCGGAGACAGCCACAAACTTGTGCGTTCGCGCCGCAGCCTCCTTGAACTTGGTCAACTCCTCACCAGCGAGCCACATGTATATATTGTGGATAACCTGAATAAGCGGAACGTCCTGTTCCTGACATATCTCGCTGCCCTCGATTGAGTAGTGGGAAATGACAACCTTTGGTTTCAGCTTCTGAAGAACTTCTCGATAAGCCGCGGCCGAATAGTCGATCCCGATCAAACGCTGACCCAACTCACGCGCTCGCTTAGCGGCAGGACCTTGTGTCCCCAGCACCAACAAGGTGAGCCTCATTCCACAGCTTCGGAGGAACTCATTGAGCTCCAGCACGACGTTCTCGAGTCCCCCCGCCTCAAAGTTTCCAACCTGCACAAGAACGTCGGTATCACCGTCCACCGAATCCGCTAGCGAGGGATTGGCATGATCCATATCCAGCAGGTAGCTCGACAACTCGCCCGCACCACGGTCGCGCAATGCCTTTATCCGCTGATACACGCCGAAATTGAACTGAGCCATTTTCGCGATTTGGTCACCATCGGGAAGAATTCCTGCTTTGAAATCCTCCACACTTACCGAGCGCATACCCATCGCTGAGAAGTCACCGATCTGATCCGAGTCGATGATCGGCACGATTCCGTTGGCCAGATACTCCACGATCTTGGTTGGACAGGCGACATTGTTGACAACTGAATCTTCGCGCAGGATATAGCCGAAGTCACATCGTCGATAGAACTTCATCAATGATTCGTGACTCATGGAATCAAAGACAACCCGATGATCCGGATCGATTTCAGATGCGATCTCCGCGGCACCCTCAGGATCCGGAGAAAGAAAATAGCTGGTGCATGCATCCGCGCTCGCAATCATGCTACGCAGGGTCTTCTCGGGCTGCTGCCATTTATGCAAGCCGCCGGCATACACGGCAACAGGCTTGGGGTTGTCCTTACGCCCGAGATAAGGGACAAAACTCGGGAACATCGGGAACTTTACGAAGACCGGCGCCCGCAGGTCACGATATTTGTTTTTCAGATACTCCTGCATGACACCCGACACAACTACGACTCGCCCAGCATGAGCAAACGCATACTCCTCAAGACGCTCGTACTTGACTGCATTATAGTAATCATCATGCATCCGGAACTCTTCCGGCACCACCCCGTGGATGTCCACCACTGACTTCACAAACGGCAAGCGCATCAACTTGGCAAAGCCAAGATCGGGCATTCTCAGCACACTGTGGAAATATATTTTGCGAGAACGAAGAACAAAGGCGATAACCGCTGCCCAAAGCACAGCCTTCTTCGCGCGCCCGCCGATCAAGCGAATGACAATCACCTTCGGCTGCGGCCGATCGATAACCGACGTTCGCCCAACAAGATCTGCCGTCTCTACGTAGAGGCGCCAGCCATCGGACACCAAACGATCGACCATCTGAATTCGCTGGAAATAACCATCCTTCTCGCGCTCCGGATAGAAGTATCCGCCAAAAAAGACTGTCCCGCGGAAACGAAGCAGCGACTGGATTCCCTTGGCAGCACCCCATATCGCTTTACGCAAACCAGAACGTTTGGACCACTCCTCCTGTACCCACTCTGTAGCACTGTGCGCCGCCTGAACAGCGCCGGTAGAGCTGCCGCGCAACAACGAATTGATACTGAAGTTGGCATCTACCGCGTTCCACACTTGGTCAGCCAACAGCGCCCCGCTGTCAAGCAGCAATTCGATCTGCCCAACTCCGGCCTCCTTACCTGAAAGCAATTCGCTCACTTCAGAATGAAAAGCCGCCCACCCCTCAGCGAAGGAAGGAGACGCCTCGGCGCGCTCGATAGCCTGCGAGACTCGGCGTGATCGCTTACCGGAATGCTGAAACTCGCCCCTCAGATTCCTGAATTCGATGGCATGGTGTCTAACTATGCCATCGAGTGTCAGCAGGTGCAGATCCAACAACTGCGTCTGCTGTTTACTGATACGTCCGCTCGAGCCTTGATAGGCGTGGCGGAGATCCGCCAGGAACGAGACCAACAATTTTTCGGGACGGCGCTTCCAGACAATTCCATGTTTGGCCTGGAGATAGCGAAGGTTCTCCTTCGCGCGGCCGGCAAAATAGCTGTAGTCAAGCTTCCCGAAAGAAGCCGATCCAAAATGATGAATGTAGACGTCGCGCGCCAAACCTATGCTGTATCCCTTCGCACGCAGGCGTAGACAATAGTCGTCGTCTTCAAAACCACCCGGGAAGAAGGTCTCGTCGAGCAGACCCACATCCTCAAGCACCGCCCGCTTGATGAATACACAGAAAAAAGTTACATCGCATTCCTGCAGACTGCCGTTGAACTCAACGAACCTCTGCTCTGCCTGCTCTTTTACCAGCTGGTAGGCACGCTCAAAGGCGCCATCAGAGGCAGCGACTTCGCTCAGCTCCAAACGCTGCAGATCCGGAACACACTGCTCGCTATCCGCGCGATTGGTGACCGCGCTGATCGCATCGAAATCGTGCGCCAACTGACGATCAATCCATCCGTCAGTAACTATGACGTCGCTGTTCAGCAGACAAAATTGACTAACGCTGGCATCTTCCAACAGTGCCTTGATGCCAACGTTATTGCCGCCACTGAAGCCGAGGTTTCGCTCACTCTGGATGAACCGCCATTGCCCCTGCTCGAAGGCGTCACAGGACTCGACATGCTTGCGAATCCTATCGCGCTCCACCGGAGTCGATGCATTATCCACGATCACAAGTTTGTAATCGCTGCTGTTTTTGGCCTTGACCAAGCTGCGTAACGTTACAATCGCTGCATCAGCGGCGTTGTAAGTCACCATCACGATTCCTATCACTTTACCCCCTGTAGTTCCATCTCAGCATAAACAATGCAACACTTAAAATCAGCTCGAATAACACTACCGACGCTCATACCTAGCCACCTTGCAACTTGGCCAGGAGTTCCGCAATGATGCGATCACGCGACTCAATTTCAGCAGCCAGTTCAAGCGCGTTCCGCTGGGCGTGCTCATCAAGCTCCCGGATCTGCCCCGCCAGCCGCTGTGAATGCTCCTCCACCACGGACAACTTCGCGATGATTTCGTCACGCGATTCAATCTCGCATCGCAGATCTGCGACCACGGTCTGCAACCTTTCCTCGCTCTTGGTCGCCTGCACAGCGAGTTTATCCACCAACTCCGCATTACGTGACGTAACATCGGCAATGATTGAGTCACGCGATCGCAACTGAAACTGCGATTCCTGCGCAATCTCCTGCGCATGCTTATCAAGCGCTACCACCTGATCCGCCAACTCTTGCGACCTATCTGCTTGCCGCAGCACCTCCACAGCAAGCTCTTCAGATCGCTGATTCCTCACGACCAGCTCTTCACCAAGGGAATCAGAATGCTGCCGCAGGCGCTCCATATCGCCAATAAGTCCAATCGCCTCGGAAGTTTTCTGTTCATTGGCAATTACGGAGCCGCGCAGTTCACGCCTCAGGTGATCCACCTGTCGCTCGAGGAAACCACGCGCTTCCCGTGCAAAAGCTCCCGGGCGCTGCTTGGCAGAATCAATGATTGATAGCATGTAGGCTGAACGGGCACTTTTGTCAAAAAGCAATGCCATTTCCGCGAGACCAAAAGGCAAAGGTGCGCTACTAAGGCCCACTACGTTCATCCAGGATCCCAGCCACGAGTTCCTCACCCCGCCCGCTGACCAACGGCGTACCAGTTCAACAGATCTGTGCAGCAAGGTTCGCGCCCCTTGCAGGTCTTCGCGCCCGACGCATATCACAGCCCTGACAAACAGCGCATCAAGGGTCTTGTTTCCAAGTATCGGGCTATAAGGCAACGGATCTATCTCGCAGCAGATACGCAGGTAGTGTTCGGCACCATCGACATCCCCTTCAAGGAATTTCGCAAACCCATAAGCGTACGCGATCGATACCTGCCAACGACGTTGGTGCGGATTCGGCCCCTTGATACTGAGATAGTCGACGACCGCCTTACTGAGCGAATCCAGGTCGGCATAGCCAGCCTGCTCCGTAAAGCTGTATATCTGACCGCAAAGTGCAGCTCCAGCATCCACGGAACGCGCTGGCGCAACAGCAGTGACTTTCCTTCTAAAACTGTCAAGTATCGCTGCATTGGTACAGCGCTGCCCTATCGCCACCATGGCTTTGACAAGCCAAGGATTGGCGTAATCACGGGCGAACGCAGAGACATTGAAACGCGATGAGGTAGGAATCCGCCAGGCAGTTTCCTTGAAAACCGCTTCACCTGGCTCCGTAGGATCTTTCATCCCCAAAAATACAATCCACTCCGCTTCAGCGTAACTGGGCTCGACAGGATCAACTTCCAACCATGAACGCGGCGAAAAATGGCACTTCATCGCACCACCCGCTACCTGTATGAAAGCCTTCTCCAACAGGAAGTACGAACTGACCTCGGCCTTCAACTTATCCCATGTGTAAACGTGAAGGTGGAATGGATTTGGATCCTTGCCAGTTTCATCGGTCCAGTCATTGGGCGCACACAGCATCACGCGACCACCAGGGGCGAGGACACGCTTCAATTCCTGCAGGTAAATCTCGGGATTTGGCACATGCTCGATTGTCTCGAAGGCCGCGATAAAATCGATACTGGCATCGGCAATTGTGCTGAGGTTCTCAGCATCGCCAACGGTATATCGAACACATCCATCCATGCCGTAATGTGAAACAGCGTATGCCACGCCAAAATCGCTCAGATCAATGCCGTGCACCGATGCCGCAAGCGACGATTCAAACAACATGCGCGAGCCGTAGCCCAAGCCACACGCCACATCAAGTACCCGATCACCAGGCCGTATATGCTCCGCCGCATAACGATAACGTACGCAGTGAGCATCACTTCGGCGTCCGGTCTCGCGCAGCATGTCGGTATGCAGCAGGCGCTCTTCTTCCAGAATTTCCAAGTTGTACTTGGCGAGCGCGGAATCAGGCACCCGTTCGAACGGAGCGATGAAGCAGCCACTCGCTACGTTCAGCGACGCATAAGGGTTGATATCGTAATACGCGCTGGCCTTTCTAAAACCTGCGGAGATTACCTGCTTTTCAAGCGAGTCCCGTTCCCGCAAAGCAAATTCGGCCTCATTGACAATGTCGTGCACAACAACGACATAACGTGTCTGCCAGGCAAATATCTCAGGCAGCCGGGCCAATAGATCGTCAGCATTACTCCGCAGATCCAATACCACTGCATGCGGATGCGCAAGCGCGCCCTCCTCGGTTTGCGCATCAACCAAGTTGCTGCGCAGACTTGAGCAGATTTTGTCTGCTTCCTTACCAAGACACAGATAACGACCAAACCCAAGAGCATCCCGGATGCTCTTGGCGAAATCATCAACATCAAAGCGTTGGCTGTTCACCATGAAGCACTCATCCTTAGATCGAAACTCCCGCCAAAATGGTAGGTTTTCTGATCCATGAACACCTGAAAGAAAGCCGCCTCATCCTTCCAATGCAGCAATGTTTGCTCGGAGTAGTCTGGCTGGCCTTCATGCGAAACCGCAGCCTGGATCTCATAGAAGCCAGGCCCCAATGGGCAGACAAAATCAAATTCGACGGAGCCTTCCTCTCCGTTTCGGAAACTGCGCTGCCAAAACACCGGCATCTGCTGCAAGCCGGCAGCAACCTGCATATCCTGGTTAAGGGTACCCCACGAATATACCTTGAGCCCCTCCCTGTTGCGTATCCGCAAGGAAACATTGAGGTTGCACAGATCGGCCAACAGCTTGAATTCGATCTTGATTTTCACCTTTTCGCCAGGATAGAACACTGCGCACGGCTCGCCGGTTTCATCGATGGTAGAAACCTTCTGCACGACCGCGTGGCCCACACCGAACGACGTATCATCGAACTCGACGCCAGCCCCAGCGGCATCTGCACCCGGCTGCACGGCAACAGCACTGCCTACTTCATCGGCGATGACATCCTCGTTTCCATGGGTTGACGCCACAACGTCTTCTTGCTCGACCTCCCGCTCATCGACTACAGGCGTGACGGCGCTGACATCATCGGCGGAGGGAGAAACTCCCTCCACCACGATCTTCCGCTCAGCCAAGGAAGCAAAATACTTGGATTCTTCCTTGTTGATCAGGCGCCTGTAAGCCAATAGCGTCTCTGATGATGATCCCATGGCTACCGCTTTGCCTTCATGCAGCAACAGCGACCGACGAGTAACCGTTCGGACTGTCTCCTGATCGTGCGAAACAAAAAGTATGGTAACCCCGTCGTCCGCCAGCCTATTGATTCTGGCAAAGCAACGCTTCTGGAAAAGCGCATCGCCCACGGCCAGAGCCTCATCAATGATCAGGATATCGGGATCTATCTGTACCTGCACCGCGAACGCCAGCCGCACCAACATGCCGCTGGAATAAGTCTTGATCGGGCGCTCGAGATGATCACCGATGTCTGCGAAAGCAGCGATGCTATCAAATCGCAGATCAATCTCGGCCCTCGACAGGCCAAGCAGCATTCCATTCAAATATATGTTTTCGCGTCCAGAGAATTCTGGATTGAAGCCCGACCCCAATTCCAGCAGCGCTGCGATTCGGCCATGCGTCGTTACCGAACCTTCGGTTGGCGTAAGCACTCCGGTTATCAACTGCAGCAGGGTACTCTTCCCACTCCCGTTGCGCCCGATCACCCCAAAAGGCTCACCTTTAGGGACCTCGAAGCCAATATCCCTCAAAGCCCAGAATTCGGAAAAATATTTTGGCGCGGATTTACCTAGCAATCCGCAAGCGCGATTTACCGCAGCCTGCTTCAACCGGGTCGCCGGCTTGGGGTAGATCTGGTAGCACTTTCCGAGGTTTTCGACTCGGATGGCAATATTATTGTCAGAGGACATCGGCAAATCCGGCTCGCGCACGCTGAAAAACCCAAAGCCCAAACCACGCGACCAGCAACGATACGCCAAGGTAGATGAGCCACTGATTCCAATCAATCATCGTGCCGTGATAAAGCAATGCACGAACTTGTTCAACCGCAACACTGATCGGATTAAGCATGATTGCGCCCCGATATTTCTCCGGGAGTGCGGTTATGGGATAGAAAATAGGTGCGAGGAAAATCAACGCCGCAAGCAAGCCCGTAACGATATGAGCAATGTCCCGAACATACGTACCGAGCGCCGCGAGCACCCAGCAGAAGCCGAGTGTGAGAAAGCCCAGCGGAATCAGCGGAAACACCACCAGCGCAACTGTCGGATGCAACGTCCCCTTGATTACAAGAAAGAAGAAAATCCATATCACAAAGCCAATCAATACATGAAACAGAGCGCTTATCAGATTGACAACTGGCAATATCTGTAGAGGGAATACGATTTTTTTTACGTAGCTCTGATTACCCGTTACCAAAGTCGGAGCCCTGGCCACGCATTCGGAGAAGAATGCAAATACCAGCAACCCAGGAAACAAAACCAGCGAAAAATCGAGACTGGACTGCTGCTCGATCCCTTGCCATTTCGACCTAAGCACTTCGGTGAAAAAGAACGTGTATACAGACAGCATTATCAATGGATTCAGCAGCGCCCATAGAACACCCATCGTCGCCCCACGATAGCGACTTTCTATTTCACGTCTCGCCAAACCGGTGACGAGATCTCGATTATCTATCAAGGTCTTACCTAGACTCAGCAAAGACCCGCTTGCTTTTTTTGTCATGAATCCATCTTCCTGATACTTCAATTCAACTTACGCTTACCTAGCAACCGCCCCCTACCGCTCGTTTGCTTCGCAATTTTGATGCAGCCATCAACCTAGCTTAATTCTGCGAACACCAAGTGGTTCATCGCAGCGCAAGATCAACATCAGCCAGCAAGTCTCTGACATCCTCAACGCCCACACTCAGCCGCACCAGCGCATCGCTGATACCCAGCTGTTCGCGGCGAGCCAGCGGAATCGAGGCGTGGGTCATCACAGCAGGGTGGTTGACCAGGCTCTCCACGCCGCCAAGCGACTCGGCCAGGGTGAACAGCTCGGTGCGTTCGCAGAAACGCTTGGCCGCCTCGAAGCCGCCCTTGAGCACGATCGAGACGATGCCGCCGTAACCGGCCATCTGCTTGCCTGCCAGTTCGTGCTGGGGGTGCGAGGCCAGGCCCGGGTAGATCACCTTTTCCACTGCCGGGTGGGTTTCCAGCCACTTGGCCAGTTCCATCGCATTGGCGCAATGCGCTTTCATGCGCAGCGGCAAGGTCTTCAGGCCGCGCAGTGCGAGGAAGCTGTCAAACGGGCCCTGTACGCCACCGATGGAGTTCTGCAGGAAGGCCATCTGCTCGGCGAGCTCGGCGTTGTCGCCGACCACCACCATGCCGCCAACCATGTCGGAGTGACCATTGAGGTACTTGGTGGCCGAATGCAACACCAGGTCCGCTCCCAGCTCCAGCGGGCGCTGCAGCATCGGCGAGGCGAAGGTGTTGTCCACCACCACGATCAGGCCGTGTCGCTTGGCGATGGCAGCTACCGCGGCGATGTCGACGATCTTCAACATCGGGTTGGTCGGGGTTTCGATCCACACCATCTTGGTCTTGGGCGTGATTGCGGCTTCGAACGCGGCCGGGTCTGTCAGGTCGACAAAGCTGAAGTCCAGTGCGGCGGTGCGGCGACGCACACGCTCGAACAGGCGGAAGCTGCCGCCGTAGATGTCGTCCATCGCCACCACGTGGCTGCCGGCATCCAGCAGCTCGATCACGGTGGAGCTGGCTGCCATGCCCGAGGCGAAGGCGAAGCCACGGGTACCGCCTTCCAGCGAGGCCACGCAGCGCTCGTAGGCGAAGCGGGTCGGGTTGTGGGTGCGCGAGTATTCAAAACCCTGATGCTCGCCCGGGCTGGACTGGGCATAGGTCGAGGTCGCGTAGATCGGCGGCATTACTGCGCCGGTGCTGGGGTCAGGCGACTGCCCGCCGTGGATGGCCAAGGTGGCAAGCGACAAGGCGCGCTCGCCGTCCTGGCTGCGTGAATGCTGATCCGTCATGATGGCTTCCAGCTAAAGGGGCGAAATTCTATCAGTGCTGTCTGAATCTACCGTTGCCCCCTCTTGCGAGGGGGCCGCTCAGGGCTTATTGAACCCGGCGACGCAGGTAGTTCAGCAGATCGATACGGGTGATCAAACCGAGAAATGCGTCACCATCGGTGATGATTGCCACCTGGCCGCGGTCAAATACCGGCAACAGGGCTTCGATCGGCGATTTGACGTCCAAACGGTCGAGTTTGCTGACCATGGCCACCGACACCGGGTCAAGGAAACGGGCTTCATCGCCATAAACGTGCAGCAGCACGTCGCTTTCATCGATGATGCCGACCAGCTGACTGCCATCCATCACCGGCAGCTGCGACACGTCGTACAGCTTCATGCGCTGGTAGGCGGTGGTCAGCAGGTCCTTCGGGCCCACCACCACGGTGTCGCGCTGGCTGTACGGGCGCAGGATAAGGTCGCGCAGGTCGCCGAACTGCGGGCGCTCGAGGAAGCCGTTGTCCAGCATCCAGTAGTCGTTGTACATCTTGGACAGGTACTTGTTGCCGGTATCCGGCACCAGCACCAGCACCTTCTTCGGCGTGGTCTGCTCATGGCAGTACTTCAGCGCCGCAGCCAGCAGGGTGCCGGTGGACGAGCCACCGAGGATGCCCTCCTTGCCCAGCAGCTCACGCGCGGTGTGGAAGCTCTCCGCATCACTGATGGCGTACGCCTTCTTGACCCGGCTGAAATCGGAGATTTCCGGCAGGAAATCCTCGCCGATGCCTTCCACCAGCCAGCTGCCCGACTTCTCGTTCAGCGTGCCCTCGTTGATGTACTCGGCCAGGATCGAGCCGACCGGGTCAGCCAGCACCAGCTCGGTCTTGGGCGAAAGCTTGGCGAAGGCGCGCGACAGGCCGGTCATGGTGCCGGAGCTGCCGCAGCCAAACACGATAGCGTCCAGATCGCCGCCCATCTGCTCGATGATCTC
Organism: Stenotrophomonas sp.; assembly: GCA_003248565.1. GTDB lineage: Bacteria > Pseudomonadota > Gammaproteobacteria > Xanthomonadales > Xanthomonadaceae > Stenotrophomonas. The sequence goes on along the minus strand of QFOV01000006.1, from coordinate 42,876 downwards.
CGGGCCGGTGCCGAACTCGTGCGCGGCCGGGTTGTCGGGGTTGCCGAACTGGTTGATGAAGTACGCGCCCGGGGTGCGGTCGGCGACGGTCTTGGCCAGGTCCTGGTAGTACTCGGGGTGACCCTTGGCCACGTCCGAACGGGTCAGCACCACTTCGGCGCCCATGGCCTTCAGGTTGAAGATCTTCTCCCGGCTCATCTTGTCCGGAACCACGAGGATCAGCTTGTAGCCCTTCTGCTGGGCCACCAGCGCCAGGCCCAGGCCGGTGTTGCCAGCCGTGCCTTCCACCAAGGTCGCACCGGGCTTGAGATCACCACGCTTCTCGGCGGCCTCGATCATCGACAGGCCAATACGGTCCTTGATCGACCCGCCCGGGTTGGCACTCTCCATCTTGAGGTACAGCTCGCAGACGCCGGCATCCAGGCGCTGGGCCTTGATGATGGGCGTGTTGCCAATGAGTTCGAGGATGGAGGAATGGATGGGCATCGGTTTGATTCAGATCGCGCCGCGCAGCGGCCGGACCGATGATTATCCGATGGTTGTGCACGAAAGTCAGGTAACCGACCCTTCAGGCAGCGGAACCACACTGCCAAGTGACGCGGACAATGACGGCCGACGAGGAGGCCGCCACGGTCCGCGACATAAACGGTCCAGCGTGGGGAAGGTTCAGTTGATGCTGTTTTCGTAAATCCGCAGGAGCTTCTGCTTGGCCAGCAGTTTTTCCCGTTTCATCTGTCCCAGGGTTGCCCCATCAATCGGGAGCACACCCAGCTCCGCGTCCATGCATTTCTTGTTCAGCTTCTTGTGCTGTTGGTAGAGCTGCTTGAACTCCGGGTTGGCCTTGGCCAATGCGTCGATTTCACTCTGCGGCTGCCCTTCGAACATGACTACCTCCTTCATGCAGAAACAAGAACGCCCCGGCCTGGCGGCACGGGGCGTTGCTGGATTGGAAAGCCAAGCCGCTCACCGTGGCACCACCAACCGTCCTCCGGCCAACCTGCCAGGAGCTATCGGTTACTGGTTCGCGCCACGCTTGCACCGGCTCGGCCCTCCGTTGTCCGGACGACGAAAGTGCCGCCCGGACAATTGACCCTACGCCTGCAAAAAGGTTCCGGCAAGGGCTATGCGGAAACGTTTACTGAATATTCAAACCGATCCGCATTCAGTCTCACGTGAATGACAAAAACCTAACAAGTTCAGCCATTTAGGTTTGTCACGGCGCGATAATGACTTCCGCTGAACGGGCCCGGGTAGAGGCTGCTTTCTTGCCTGTCACCTGGATGCGGTTGGCCGCCACGCCGCCTGCCACCAGCGCATCCTTGAGCGCCTGCGCACGCCGCTGACCAACGCCATTGGCGCTGTCATAGGCTTCGATGATGACCCGGCCCTTCTTGCCGATGTTCAGGTACTCGGCCAGCGCCTTGGCCTGGTTGCCGGCAGCGGCGGACAGCGCCGCCTGGCCAGCCGCGAACGCATCGCCGCTGAAGGTGTAGATCTCGCCACGGCCGTCGAACTTGGAGGCCGGCAGCTTCTGCCCGGACACCAGCTCCGCTTCTTCGCGGGCCAGCTTGGCCGCGTTCTGCTGGGCCGTGCTCAAACGCGCCTGCTGGCGACCGGCGACGCTGGTCAACGCAGTCTCCGCGTCCTGCCGGGCCAAGGTCTCGGCTTCGGCTGCCAGGCGCAGGCGCTCGGCCTCCTCGGCCTGGATCTGGGTCTGTACCCGCAGCTGTTCGGCTTCCTGACGGGCACGGGCAGCATCGCGGCGACTGGCCTCGATCAGCAACTCGCTGCGGGTGCGCTCCAGTTCGTCGGCCTCACGGCGCGCCAACGCCGCGCGGCTGGCTGCCTCGGCAATCGCGACACGACGCTCGGCCAGGTAACGGGCGTCATCCAGCTCCTTGCGCTTGGCCTTGGCCAGCGCCGCGATGGCTTGCTGTGCCTGCAGCTTCTCGAACGAGGCCACGTCGGCCGTGGCCATGTCGGACTGCAGCACCAGCAGACGCTGGTTCAAGGACGCCACCGCCGGGTCTTCCGCCGCCAGCGCCAGCAAGGGCATGGCCAACAGGCCGACAACCACCAGATTCCGGATCCGCATCAACGCCCCTCCCCTGTCGCCAACTGGCGTTGCAGCTGTGCAACCTCGGCCTTGCGCTGGGCCAGCTGGGCCTGTGCAACCGCTTCCTCGCTCTGCGCACGTGCCAGATCGGCGTCGGCCGCAGCGCGCAGCGCCAGGATCGGCGCCTGCTTGCGCTGTCGTCGGTCGCCTGCTGCCTGCTGGGCCTGGCCCAGCTGCTGGCGCGCCATCGCCATCGTGTCCGGCGCGTACTGATCGGCGTCGGCACGGTCGGCCTTCTCGACGGCCTGTTGTGCGGCAAGCAATTCCATTGCGCCCGGATCCTGCGCCAAAGCACTGCCGCATAGCACTAATGTGCAGGCGGTAGCACACAGGAATCCTCTTAATTGTGCGAAGCTAGATTTCATTGGGGAGCCGTTGCTTGGGTGACTGAGCACGGCCATTGTGGTCAAGCCTGAGGCGTGCTTGCAACGGCACGCCGCCGTTTGTTGGGGAAAATTTCGCATGGATATCGGCTATTTCTTGAAGCTGATGACCGAAAAAAACGCTTCGGACATGTTTTTGACCACCGGAGCGCCGGTTTACATCAAGATTGAAGGCAAGTTGTACCCGCTGGGCAATACCGGCCTGCCGCCGGGGATGGTCAAGAAAATCGCCTACTCGCTGATGGACGAAGGCCAGGTGCCGCAGTTCGAGCGCGACCTGGAACTGAACATGGCCATCGCCCTGGCCGACGCCGGGCGCTTCCGCGTCAACGTGTTCAAGCAGCGCGGTGAAGTCGGCATGGTCATCCGTGCGATCAAGAGCCGCATCCCCAGCATCGAGGAGCTCAATCTCCCGCAGGTGCTGAAGGACGTGATCATGACCCCGCGCGGGCTGGTGCTGGTGGTCGGTTCGACCGGCTCGGGCAAGTCGACTTCGCTGGCCTCGATGATCGACCACCGCAACAGCACCTCGACCGGGCACATCCTCACCATCGAGGACCCGATCGAATTCCTGCACAAGCACAAGCAGTCCATCGTCAACCAGCGCGAAGTCGGCCTGGATACCCACGCCTTCCACAATGCGCTGAAGAACGCGATGCGTGAAGCACCAGACGTGATCCTGATCGGCGAAATCCTGGACGCCGAGACCATGGAGGCAGCCATCGCCTTCGCCGAGACCGGGCACCTGTGCCTGGCCACGCTGCACTCCAACAACGCTGACCAGACCATCGAGCGCATCCTCAACTTCTTCCCGGAAAGCGCGCACAAGAACGTCTTGATGAACTTGTCGCTGAACCTGCGCGCGGTGGTGTCGCAGCGCCTGGTCAAGGGCAAGGACGGCCGTCGCCGCCCGGCAACCGAAGTGCTGCTCAACACGCCAATGATCCGCGACCTGCTGCGCCGCGGTGAAGTGCACGCGATCAAGCAGGCGATGGAAGAGTCGCTGGAAGAAGGCATGCAGAGCTTCGACCAGTGCCTGTTCCGGATGGCCAAGGACGGCATCATCGAGCAGGAGGAAGCGCTGCGCGCGGCCGACTCGCGCGACGGCCTGGCCTTGAAGTTCCGCCTGTCCGAAGGCGGCACCGGCGAGCATGATCCGTATGCGGATTTCGCGGTATCAGCGCCGGCGGCGATCACGCACGGCTTCTGAGCTGGTGATATCGATGACAAAAAGCGCCGCATCGCGGGGCTTTCTGTTTCAGAGTCGAGTGAACCCAAGCTCTTGTAGGAGCGGCGTAAGCCGCGAAGCCATTGATGGTGGTCGGGCTGCAGCTTCGTTTGGCACCGGGTGATCTACTGCTCCGGATGCAATGCCGGCTTCGCGGCTTACGCCGCTCCTACAAACCACCGGGCCTGCTCAGACCGCGTCGATCTGGTTTTCCGGCCGGGCCGCATCGAATGCAGGCAGGGCCAGGCAGGCTTCCTCGATCCGGCGCAAGGTCGGATACGGCGTCAGGTCGAGGTGGAAACGACGCGCGTTGTACAGCTGCGGCACCAGACAGCAGTCCGCCAATCCCGGCTCGGCACCGTGGCAATAGCGACCGGTGTCGAACGAACCCGCCAGCATCGCTTCCAGCGAGGCAAAGCCAACGCGCATCCAGTGCAGCGTCCACTCATCACGCTCGGGCTGCGGTACGTTCCATTCGCGGTCGAAGAACTGCATCACCCGCAGGTTGTTCAAGGGGTGGATGTCGCAGGCGACCTGCTGCGCCAATGCACGCACGCGTGCACGGCCACCGGCATCGGCCGGCAACAGGGCCGGCTCGGGGAAGACCTCGTCCAGGTACTCAAGAATCGCCAGCGACTGGGTCAGTACGCGCTCGCCATGACGCAGCGTCGGCACCAACTCCTGCGGGTTCAATGCGGCGTAATCCGGCGCATGCTGCTGGCCGCCATCACGCACCAGATGTACCGGTGCGAGTGCGTACTCCAGGCCTTTCAGGTTCAAGCCGATACGCACGCGATAAGCGGCACTCGAGCGCCAATAACTGTAGAGCGTCAGCCCTGCTTCCATGTCAGATTCCCCCATCACCTGCCACCACAATAACGGCTGGCGGTGAGGATTCCTTCACCACCAGCACGGCCAACGCGCCAACTGTCTTTCAGGGACGCGAAGCCTGTTCGACGCGCTGTTCAATCGCACCAAAAATGCTGGCACCGTCACGGTCCAGCATCTCAATGTGCACCACATCACCAAAACTCATGAACGGTGTCGACGGCTTGCCGTCACGCAGGGTTTCGACCGTGCGCTGTTCGGCGAAGCAGGACGCGCCCAGTGCGGTGTCTTCATTGGCGATGGTGCCCGAGCCGACGACGGCACCTGCAGTCAGCGGACGGGTCTTGGCCGCGTGCGCTACCAGCTGGGCGAAGTTGAACTGCATGTCCACGCCGGCTTCCGGCGCGCCGAACCACTTGCCATTGATATGGGTGACCAGCGGCAGGTGCAGCTTGCTGTCCTGCCAGGCAGCGCCCAGTTCGTCCGGGGTCACGAACACCGGGCTCAGCGCCGAGCGCGGCTTGGACTGCAGGAAGCCAAAGCCCTTGGCCAGTTCGCCCGGGATCAGGTTGCGCAGGCTGACGTCATTGACCAGGCCAACCAGCTGGATGTGGCCAGCCGCCTGCTCCGGCGTCACCGCCATCGGCACGTCGTCGGTGATGACCACGATCTCGGCTTCCAGATCGATGCCGTAGTCCTCGCTGATCACCTTCACTGCATCGCGCGGGCCGTAGAAGCCGGCGCTGGTGGCCTGGTACATCAGCGGATCGGTATAGAAGCTTTCCGGCACTTCGGCACCGCGCGCCTTGCGCACCCGCGCCACGTGCGGCAGGTAGGCGCTGCCATCGACGAATTCATAGGCACGCGGCAGCGGCGCGGCCAGCGCCTGCATGTCCACGGCAAACTCGCCTTCCACGGCGCCGGCATTGAGCTGCTCGGACAGCGCGTTCAGGCGCGGCGCCAGATTCGACCAGTCTTCCAGCGCCTGCTGCAGGGTGGCGGCAATGCCAGCGGCCCGCACCGCACGGGTCAGGTCGCGCGAAACCACGATCAGGGTGCCGTCGCGGCCGCCTTCCTTCAGGGAACCAAGCTTCATGGGAGTGTCCAGTCTGCGGAGAAATAAGTTTCAATTGTAATGAATAAGCCAGCTACCACCAGCCTCACAAGTCGAATGCTGAACGGGCGTTTTTGTGCCAGCCGAAACAATCCCTTAGACTAGCGCGGTCTGCCAGCGGCCGTCCGTTTCCCTCAGGGATCGCCGGCGGTGCAGGATCAGCGGCCATCTGGCCCATCCGCCCGCCCGCCCCCACTCCGACGCCTATCGTCACGCATTCCAGCCAGCGCACCGCGTTGGTTGCATCCCAGATCTTGCAGCGCGGTTTACGGGAACGCTCCGAGATCAGCTGGTCTTCAATGATCAGCAACGCAAGCCCCTGCGGGCGCGCGTTCTTCATGTTTCGGAGTACTCCATGTCGTTTGAAAACCTGGGCCTTGCGCCCTTCCTGCTGCGCGCGCTCGCCGAGCAGGGCTACGAAAACCCGACCCCGATCCAGGAGCAGGCCATTCCGCTTGCGCTGGACGGCCGCGACCTGCTGGCCGGCGCCCAGACCGGTACCGGCAAGACCGCCGCGTTCGGCCTGCCGCTGCTGCAGCATCTGGCCACCTCGCCGCAGAGCGTGGGCAATGGCCCGCGTCGCCCGCGCGCCCTGGTGCTGGCACCGACCCGCGAACTGGCAACCCAGGTGCATGACAGCCTGCGTGGCTACAGCAAGTACCTGCGCATCCCCAGCGCCTGCATCTACGGCGGCGTCGGCATGGGGAACCAGCTGGACATGCTGCGCCGTGGCGTCGACCTGCTGGTCGCCTGCCCGGGCCGCCTGATCGACCACCTGGAGCGTCGCAGCGTCGACCTGTCCGGCGTCGAGATCCTGGTGCTGGACGAAGCCGACCGCATGCTCGACATGGGCTTCCTGCCCTCGATCAAGCGCATCCTCGCCAAGCTGCCGCGCCAGAACCGCCAGACCCTGCTGTTCTCGGCCACCTTCGAAGACAGCATCAAGCAGCTGGCGCTGGAGTTCATGCATAACCCGGAGCAGATCCAGGTCACGCCGAAGAACACCGTTGCCGAGACCATCACCCACCGCGTGCACCCGGTAGACGGCGCGCGCAAGCGCGAGCTGCTGTTGCACCTGCTGGCCAAGGACTCCCGCGTGCAGACGCTGGTGTTTGGCCGCACCAAGCATGGCTGCGACAAGCTGGCCGACTTCCTCGAGAAGTCCGGCATCAAGACCGCGGCAATCCACGGCAACAAGAGCCAGGGCCAGCGCCTGCGCGCACTGGCTGACTTCAAGGCCGGCCGCGTGACCGTGCTGGTGGCTACCGATATCGCTGCCCGCGGCATCGACATCAACGAGCTGCCGAAGGTCATCAACTACGACCTGCCGATGGTTCCGGAAGACTACGTGCACCGTATCGGCCGTACTGGCCGTAACGGTTCGACCGGTGAGGCGGTCTCGCTGGTTGCCCAGGACGAAGCCAAGCTGCTGCGCCAGATCGTGCGTCTGCTCGACCGCGACATGGACATCCGTGATGTGCCGGGCTTTGAGCCGCACACCCCGATTCGTCGCCCGACCGGCGATGCACCGCGCGGCGGCCGTGGCGGCCAGCCGCAGAAGCCGGGCGGCCAGCGCAATGCCGGCAATGGCCAGCAGCGTCGTGATGCGCACCCGGGTGGTGGTCAGCGTCGTGGCGGTGGCGGCCGTGGCCAGAGCCGTACCAGCGCCTGATTCCAACTTTTTGTTGGGATGAGAAGCAAAGAAAGGCCGACGCATTGCGTCGGCCTTTCTGGTTTCTGTGCGGGAGAAGGGAACGCCCGTCATTGCCACGTCGAGAACCTGGCATCGCGTCTGCTCCGAACTGGCCGCAGCCAAGCTGCTTTAGCTTTTAGCTTTTAGCTTTTGGCTTTCAGCTTTGAGCTTTGAGCTTTTGGCTTTGGCTTTGGCTTTGAGCTTTGAGCTTTGAGCTTTGGCTTCGGCTTCGGCTTTGGCTTTGGCTTTGGCTTTGGCTTTGGCTTTGGCAAATACCTTCTCCCGTTTACGGGAGAAGGTGCCCTGAAGGGGCGGATGAGGGCAGCTTTTGCCTTTGCAATACCCGCTGCATGCATAAACAAAGTGGAACTGCACGGTGCTGCGCACCGCACCCTCACCCCAACCCCTCTCCCGCATGCGGGAGAGGGGCTCAGGCCTCAGGGGCTTTGTTACTCCCCGCGCTGGCGCGGGGTGCTCAAATGGTTCGCCTGCAGCAAGGCATTGAGCAACAAGCGCTCGGTGCCATGCCAATACTTGCGGTGCGCCGGGTCATCGGCAAACAACACCACATTGCCGTTGCCAGTCGGCACGACCTGCAGATAGCTCGAACCTGAAACGCGCGCGCGATTGGCATCGGACAGATAGCCATTCACCACCGGCTCGCGGTCGATGTTCACCACATTGAGGAACGCGTTCTTCACCGGCTCGAATACCAGCCCGCCTTCCTTGTTGACCCAGATGCGACGCTGCTGCACACCAAAGCCCAGCGGATGGGTCGGATCGATATCAGCGCTCAGGATGTTGCCGCTGACCCGACCCAGCGCGAACACATCACGCACCGTACCGAAATCCAACCGCTCAGCCTCATCCTTCTTGTCGCCTTCGCGCAGCTTGGCTTCGGCAAGACCCTTGTCGATCGCCCAGCGCGCGCCGCTGCCATAAACCACCAGCGAACCACCGGCAGCAATCCAGCGTTTCAGCGCCGCCACACCGGCATCGCTGACGTTGGTATAGGTGCCGCCGGAGAGCACGATCGAGGTGTAGCGCGCCAGATCAACGCTGGCCAACTGCGACGGATCAAGCTTGCTGGACGGCAAGCCCAGCGAGGTATCCAGCGAGAACCAGGTCGAGCCAATCTCAGTGGCGGACACACCCTCGCCCATCACCAAGGCGATGCTCGGCGTGCGCAATACACGCACATTGTCGCTGCCAAGATCGATGCCACTGGCTGCGCGGCCACTGGCCAAGGCGTAGACCGTGACGCCGGCTTCCTGTGCACGTGCCAAGACCTTGGCCTGCAGTGCCTCCGCATCCAGGGTTTGACCTGCAACCGGAATCACCACGGCGCCATGACCGAACGCCACATCACCGTTCGCAGTAGCCGCAGTGAACGGCTGGTGCGCGGTGCGCACACGCACGTTGTCACTCAGCAGACCACCCAACAGACGGAAGCTACCGAAGTCACGTGCATCGGCCACATAGGCGAAGCCAGCACGGCCGCCGCTGATGCCACCTTGTGCCACCGGCACCGCGTCCACCAACGCACCGCTCGGCACGGCACCACGGCTACCGGCATAACGCAGGCCATAGGCAGGCGCCACCGCATACGAGGTGCCGCTATAGAACACGTCTCCCTTCACCGCCGGGGTGAACTCGAAGATCGAATGCGCGAGGCGGAACTGCGGCTGCCGTGCCGGCACCACGTATGCCGAACCGGCCTGGAAGCGCTTGCCATCCACTTCCACATCGCGCGCCAGCGCATGTACCTCGATGCGATGCTGCAACAACACCGCGAGAAGCTTGCGGGTCAAAGTGGCGTCGGCAGCATCGCCGAACACCCAGTCATGCACCGGATAGGCCGAAGCCTGCTTCAACGCGCTGCGGAAGAAGTCCTTCTGCAGCGCAAACAGACGATCACGGTCTTCAACGACACCACGCACGCTGGCCAGGCCCGTCGCCACCTGGTTGCGGACGGTGAAGTTGAAATGCAACGGACCATTGACCGACTCCTGCACCAGACCACGCGAACTGGCCTGCTCCACGGTCACACCCACCGCGCCGTGGAAATCCGGATAAGTCGAGCCATAGATCGGCGAGAAGTTGTCGAAGTTCTCGCCGGTGTAATACAGCGATCCCAGATCATCCAACGCCTTGGCATGGAAACGTGCCAGCCACTTGTTCGCCTCATACGAAGACTTGGGCAGCAGGGGGCTTTCCATGCTCTTCGGCGACGGCTCGAAGTAATAGGTGCTGTCCTTGCCCATCTCGTGGAAGTCGATCTGGATGTTCGGGTACCAGCGATGGAACTGTGCGACCTTCGGCCAGCTGTCGGTTTGTGCCAGGGCAAGCCAATCGCGGTTGAGATCGGTGAAGTAGTGATTGACGCGACCGCTGGGGAACGGCTCGACATGTTCCTTGTCGGCCGGATCAGCCGATGGCGGACGCGATCCCCAGGCGTTATGCCAGTTGGCGGCACGGTCGCGTCCATCCGGGTTCTGTGCCGGATCAATCACCACAACAGCCTGATCCAGCCAGCGCGCGGTTTCCGCATCCTGGTTGGCAGCCAGGTAGTAGGCAGTGAGCATCGCGGCTTCGCCGCTGGAGGTTTCGTTGCCGTGCACGCTGTAACCCAGCCAGGCCACCGCTGGTGCATCGGCACCGGGCAAGGGCTGGGCCGGGTCGATCAATGCCTGTCGCTGGGCGGCGATCTCGGCGCTGCGCGCGTGGTTGCGTGCCGAGGTGATCGTTACCAGCAGCAGCGGACGCTGCTCGTAACTCTGGCCGATGACCTCGACCTTGACCTTGTCCGAGACCCGCGCGAGCTCATTGAAGTAGGCCACCAGCTGGTCATGCCGGGTGTAGTGGCTGCCGATCTCGTAGCCGAGGAACTGTTGCGGCGATGGCACCTTTGCATCGAACTGCTGCGCGGTGGGGAAGTAGTAGCTGTTCTGGGCATGGGCCGGCGACAGACTGACAAGTGTTACCAGCAACAGCACTGGCAGCAGACGTGAAAAGCGGAACGACATGGATGGAGCACTCCCCTATTGCATGAACGTTGTTGCGGGACTTCGAATGAAAAAGCGAAACATGTAGTGCCGAGCCACGCTCGGCAGAAGCCTTACCGGCATGGTTCCAGCGCGGCAGAGCTGCCCTCACCCCAACCCCTCTCCCGCAAGCGGGAGAGGGGCTTTGAGCAAGAGCGGGGCCTGTAGTGCCGAGCCATGCTCGGCAGAGGCTTTCCCGGTAATGCTCCAAAAGCTGCCCTCACCCCAACCCCTCTCCCGCATGCGGGAGAGGGGCTTTGAGCAAGAGCAGGGCCTGTAGTGCCGAGCCATGCTCGGCAGAGGCTTTCCCGGTAATGCTTCAAAAACTGCCCTCACCCCACCCCCCGCTCCGCGCCCCGGCCCTTGCGCTGGCGCAAGGGCGTTCGACGGGCAGCGAACCGGTGGTTCGCAATCTGCCCCACTCACCCCGTAAACGGGAGAGGGGCTAAAGCACTGCGGGCTTTCAATTAGAAGCGGTAATCAAAACCCAGCGTGTAATAGCGTCCACGCAGGTCGTACTGGCTGAAATCGTACGGTGCGCGCACGCCTGGGAAGGTGGCGTCGTACGGCGGCTGGCGGTCACCGATGTTCTGCACCTTTGCGTACACGGTCAGCTTGTCGATGCCGGTGTAGCCCAGGTACAAATCGAACTGGCTGTAGCTGGCGACCTCCTTCTGCACGGCCTTCGCCGCGGCACTGCCTTCCTGGTCATAGCTGCTGGTGTAGTACCAGGTCAGCGCGGTGCGCCAATCACCCAAGGCCCAATCCAGCGTGGTGGTGGCCTTGGTGTCCGGCAACGACGGGCCGAGGTTGGAGCCGGCGTAATCCACCAACGGACCGCCCACAACCTGCGGACGCTTGTAATCGATGACATAGGTCAGCGCCGAGGACAGGCCGAAGTCACCTGCGCTTGCTGTCTGCCAACGCTGGCGCAGCTCGATGTCGATGCCGGAGGTCTCCAGCTGGCTCAGGTTCTGGTAACGGTTGTAGACCGCAAGCAACTTGCCGCGTGAGTCACGCAGCACATCGGCCGGATTGTTGTCCGCCACCAGCGTGGTGGTGTTGCCGGTGCCGATCAGGTTGTCCAGCTTGATGCGGTAGTAATCGACGCTGAGGTTGGTGTTCTGCCACGGCGACAACACGAAGCCGGCGTTGAAGCTGCGCGTGCGCTCCGGATCGAGGTTGGTGTTGCCGACGGTGAAGAAGGTCGGGTTCTGGCGCGAACCGGCAACATCCGGATCGTGCGGGTCAACCACCGAGCCATAGGCGATGCTGGTCGATGCCGAGTTCTCCGACAGCGACGGCGCACGGAAACCACGCGAGGCAGCGGCACGCACCAGCAACCAATCCAGCGGCTGCCAGCGCAGGCCGAGCTTGGGCGAGAACGCATTGCCGAAGTCACTGTAATGATCGGCACGCGCGGCCGCCTGCAGTTCCAGTGTGCTGTGCAACGGCACGCTTACTTCCGCATAGGCGGCGCTGACCTGGCGCTGGCCGTGCACTTCGGCGATCGCCGGGCGCACCTGCAGGCCTGCATCGATCTGCCAGGGATTGTTTGAATCGAGCTTCTCCTGACGCCATTCGGCACCGGCGGCGAAGCCAATCTCGCCCGCCCAGGTTGCACCCAAAGTACCGGACACCTTGGCATCGACACCCTTGAGCACCGATTCGGCCGGGCGCAGCGTGCTCAGGCCAATCGCTGCAAGCACCGCCGGATCCGTCGCTGACGGATTGAGCAGGTTGTAGCTGCCGCTGGCCAGTGCGTCATACAGCGTCCAGCGATTGGCAAAGCCGCCCGAGACGGTCTCGCGCTGCTTGCTGGCCGCCTGGAAAGCGCCGACTTCCCAGTCCCACTTCTCGGTCTGCCCGCGCAGGCCAAGCACGCCGCGATAGGAACGCGAACGATTGGTCTTGATGGTGCCGCCGAGGTTGAAGAAGGTGTATTCGATCGGCACGTCCACGCCGTACGGGTTGTACGGATTGCCTGCCGGCAGGGTCGAACGCACCGGCTCGGCCAGGCCGGTATCGGCGTTGAGCGCGAAACGGCCACTTTCCAGGGTGAAGAACGGGCTGGAGCCGAACCACGACACACCCTTGATGTCGCTGTAGATCACATCGGCGAAGGCTTCCACCGAATCATTGATGCGCAGCGTGCCGTTGACATAGGCCTGCCAGCGCTTGGTCGACGGGATCAGCGTGGTATACGGCGCCTGGTTGAAGGCGCAGGTGTCTCCGGCCAGGCCATCGATCGGTGCGCTGGCGGTGAGTACCGTGCCTTCCGGGCAGTTGCCGGCGGCGTCCAGCATCGGCACCGACTTGCCATCAATCAGATAACGCGCGCCCTTGGCCGACCAGCCGTTCCAGCGGCCACCGGCCTTGTCGGTATAGATGCCCGAGCGGGTCAGGTCGCGCTGGTCCTGGTCCAGTCGGTCGCGGTTATAGCCTTCCAGCGACACCAGGATGTTGTAACCATCGCGGTCCAGGTCGCCGAGGCCGCCGACGAACTTGAGATTCTGCTGATCCAGCCCACCGGCTTCGGAGGTGCCGCCGCTGACGCCGACTTCGGCGCCTTCAAAGTTCTGCCGGGTGATGATGTTGACCACGCCGGCGACTGCATCGGAGCCGTATACCGCCGAGGCGCCGTCCTTCAGCACTTCGATGCGTTCCACCGCCACGAGGGGAAGCGCGTTGAGGTCGACGAAGGTGTCCGACAGACCGCCGGACGGGAAGCCGTAATTGGCCAGACGGCGACCATTGAGCAGCACCAGCGTGTTCTTCTGCGACAGGCCGCGCAGGCCGATGCCGGCCGAGCCCGAGGCCCAACCGCTGTTGCTGGTTTCGTTGCTGGCGTTGCCGGTGTTGGCAGAGATCGAACGCAGCAGGTCAGCCACGCTGGCCTTGCCGGTCTGCTCCAGTTGTTGGCGTTCGATCACCTGCACCGGGTTGGCGGTCTCGGTATCGGTGCGCTTGATGTTGGAGCCGGTGACACGGACCGCATCGAGGGTCTTGCTGCCATCGGCAGCGGCTTCGGCCAGGGCGAGGGAAGGAGCAGCGATGGCAGCGGCCACCGCGAAGGCGAGCAAGGAGCGAGTAGGCATGGAATCCGGGGAGAGGTGAATGACAACGGCGCCAGTACCTCATGAACGGCAAATGTCCGGCCAATCACTTTGTTGCATTCGCACATAACCATCCGTTACATCGCTCCATCCGGATGGATATGAAAATATGACTGGCATCACTGGCGCATACGCGCAGCGACGGCGGCACCCTACAATTACGCCCATGGATATTTTCAAGGTTTTCACCCTCGAAGCCGCACACCGGCTGCCCAACGTCCCGGTCGGCCACAAGTGCTCGCGCCTGCACGGCCACTCGTTCCGCGTGGAACTGCGGGTCAGCGGCGAACCCGGCCCGGAGACCGGCTGGATCATGGACTTCAGCGATCTGAAGGCCGCCTTCCAGCCGCTCTACGACCAGCTCGACCACAACTACCTCAACGACATCCCCGGCCTGGAGAACCCCACCAGCGAACGCCTGGCGATGTGGATCTGGGAAAAGCTGAAGCCGGCACTGCCGCTGCTCAGCGAAGTAGTCGTGCACGAAACCTGCACCTCCGGCTGCAGCTACAAGGGCGCCTGATAGCAACCTCGTAGTGCCGAGCCATGCTCGGCAGGAGCTTTACCGGGAACGCCTCAGCCGAGCATGGCTCGGCTCTACATGGCTTCCCCCACCATGCACCGGCGCTTGTGGGAGCGGCGTAAGCCGCGACGTTGGCCCATGCATGGAGCCCCAAAGCCAACCCCTCCCCAACCCTCCCCTTGCCTGCGGCAAAGGGAGGGGGCGCTCGTCTGCGGCAAACGAGCGCGGTAGTGCCGAGCCATGCTCGGCAGAGGCCTTACCGGGAACGCCCCAGCCGAGCATGGCTCGGCGCTACAGAGACGAGTTCTGAACAGTTCAGAATTTTATGTTGCACCGCGCCAATTCCGCGTTATGCTGCAACGCAACAAGCCCGCCGGATCACCTTGATGTCCGCTCAGTTCAACGACTTCAGCAGCTACACCCAGCAGCTCGCCGCTGCTGCCAACCGTGCCAACCGGCTCGCCTTGGAAAATGCTGAAAGCGTGTTTGGCGTGCAGCTGCGCGCGTTCGAGCGCAACACCACGGCTGCGGCTGGCTTCTTCGGCGAACTGGCCCAGGCCGGCGCGCAGGCGGATCTGCAGGCGCTGCTGCCCAAGGGCATGCAGCTGGCACGCGAGAACATGGAACGACTGGCCAATGCCAACCAGGAAGTGGTCGGGCTCAGCCTGAAGACCGGCGAGGCATTGGGCGCATTGGTTCGCCAGCCTTTCGCTGCCAAACCCGAGCGCAAGACGCGCTGATACCCAGACAACAGAATTTGCGCGGTCCCTCCCCCGCGCAATCCCAGACCCGGTAGCTCCCTCCCGCTGCCGGGTCTTTTTTTGCCTGCGATCCAGCATTCCATTGCCGATGGCTGCGCTCGGCGGCAGCGGCTGGCAAAATCGACGACCACGCAGCGGCTAGACTCTCCTGATGTTCAACACCGACACCCTCACCGGCAGCAAGCCGGAACAATACGCCCAGCTGCTGGCCCAGGCCCGCGCTCTGGTCCATGGCGAAGCAGACCGCGTTGCCAATGCTGCCAACCTGTCGGCACTGGTCTACCACGCGCTGCCGCAGCTCAACTGGGTGGGTTTCTACTTCTACGACGGCAAGGAATTGGTGGTTGGCCCGTTCCAGGGCTTGCCGGCCTGCGTGCGCATTCCGCTGTCCAAGGGCGTGTGTGGCGCCGCTGCCAGCAGCCGCCAGACCCAGCGCATCGAGGATGTGGATGCGTTCCCCGGCCATATCGCCTGCGACTCGGCCTCGCGCTCGGAACTGGTCGTGCCCCTGGTCAACAACGGCACGTTGATTGGCGTATTCGACATCGACAGCCCGGTGCTCGCGCGTTTCGACGCCGACGACCAGCTGGGGCTGGAAGCCATCGCCCAGGTGTTTGTCGAGGCGCTGCAATGAGCGCCCCCAAGCTACGCAACATCGGCCCCAAGAGTGCAGCCTGGCTGCGTCAGGTCGGTTTGCGCAGCGAGCAGGACCTGAGCGCGATCGGCCCGGTCGCAGCGTTCATGAAGGTGCGCCGCGCCGGCTTCAAGCCCAGCCTCAACCTGCTGTATTCGCTTGAAGGCGCCTTGGTCGGCTGCCATTGGCAGGAAATACCCGAGGCGCGTCGCCAGCAGCTGGTCGCCGAGTACGAAGTCGCCGTTGGCGCGCTGCCCACCACGCGTGCAGGCCAACAGGCCGGGCCGGTGCATGAAACGCATATGCAGGCCGAAGCTGATGAAGAAGAAGCCAGCGAGATCCGCTTCGAGGACTGAGCCTCACCAGAGGCTTTTGTGGGAACGGCGTTAGCCGTGAAGCTGGCCATTCTTCAGATCGCGCACTGCATGATTCCGGATGCAGCGGTGGCTTCGCGGCTTACGCCGCTCCCACAATGTCTACGGGCAGCGGTGCGAGGACCACCAGCGCCAGCATCAGCAAGGTCTCCACTACTTCGACGCTGGCACCCAGGCCATCGCCGGAGATCCCACCAAGCTTGCGCTTCCACCACAGCGCTACCAGCGGTACCAGCAGCAATGCAATCAACAGCGGCCATGCAAACACCACGCTGATCGCGGCCAGCAACACTGCCCACGCCCACATCGCCGACGGTCGCAGCTGCCAGGAAAAGCGCTCACCCATACCATCACCATGCAGCGACGGTATGCGCTGGCTCCACCACAGGGTGCCCCAGCGTGCCCACGCCGGCACCAGCACGATGCCGAACCACAACGGGCCCACCGCAAGCTCGGTCAACAGCACGAACTTGAGCAGCAGCTGCATGATCAGCGCGACCACGCCGAACACGCCCATATGCGGGTCCTTGAGCACCTCCAGGAAGCGCTGCGGGTTGCGATGGGCGGCACCGAAGGCATCGGCAACATCGCCCAGGCCATCCAGATGCAGCGCGCCAGTCACCCATACCCACAGCAACAAGGTCAGCGCACCCGCCAGCCAAGGCCGATCCGACAGGCCATACAGCGGCAGCGCCAGCAGGACGCCAATGATGGCGCCAACCAAGGGGTAGTACACCGCCGACCTGCTCAGGTCCTCCTGGCGGAAGTCGCGCACCTGCGGTGTCGGCAGCCGGGTCAGGAATTGAATGGCAAGGATCAGGCGGCGTCCAATCATGGTTGTCGCAACTCCAGCAGTTCACCCCACAACTGGCCGTCTTCGCCACGCTCCACGCGCAGGCGCACACGGGTGCCGTAATCGATGCGCATCGCCCACAGCGAGGACAAGCTCATCCCACAGACGCGCGACACCACCAGCCGCAACACGCCGGCGTGGCTGACCACCAGCACCGGCTGGCCGTCACAATCGTCTTCGTCCACCAAACGATGCAGCTGTTCTTCCACACGCGCCTGGAACTGCTGCCAGGATTCGCCGTTGGGCGGCACCACATCGTGCGGTTCGCTGTAGAAGCCAGCAAGCTGCTCGGCTGGAACTTCATCGAAATGCAGTCCGTCCCAATCGCCGAAGTCGAGCTCGGCCCAATCCGGGTGGATCTCGCAGAACTGGTTGCTGCCAGCCACCAATGCATGCGCGGTATCCAGCGCGCGCCGACGCGGCGACGTGATCACCCGGCTCCAGCCAATGCCTGCGTGGCTGCGGTACAGCGTGTCCATCGCGCCTTCGATCAAGGGCGGATCGGTACGACCGTCGAGGTGGCCGGCCCGCCCGGTGGAGGCATGCCGCATCAGATCAAGAATCATCGGCCGCCACCGCGGTCGGCAACAGCTGCCTCGGCGAACGTCGCCATGCTGTTGTGCAGGGCGCAGGCCATGCGCACCAGCGGCAACGCGAGCGCGGCACCGGAGCCTTCACCAAGACGCAGGTCCAATGACAGCAGCGGCTGCGCCTGCAATGCCTCCAGCAGACGGATGTGACCACGCTCGGCAGACTGGTGCGAGAACAGCAGCCATGGCCGCAGGCTGGGATTGATGCGTACTGCTGCCAATGCCGCAGCAGAGACGATGAAGCCATCCACCAACACTGGAATACGTCGCTGTGCTGCGGCGATCATCGCCGCGCTGATCGCTGCGATCTCCAATCCACCTACACGTTGCAATGCTTCGTACGCGGGCGACTCGGCCGTGTTGATCGCGTCACCATGCAGGCTCAGCGCGCGTGCGATCAGATTCTTCTTCTGCACCATGCGCACCGCGTCCAGGCCAGTACCGGCGCCAACCAACTCGTCCAATGGCAACGGGCCAAGCACGGCAGCGATGGCACTCGCAGCGGTGGTGTTGCCGATGCCCATCTCGCCGAACACCAACAAATCCGCACCATCGGCACAGACAGCCTCCACCGCGCAGCGACCCGCATCGAAGGCAGCGTCCAGATCGACTGCCGACATCGCCGGGCCTGCGCTGAAGTCAGCAGTACCATGCAGGGTCTTGGCACTGACCACGCCGGCAATCGCTGTGGTAGCGCGGCTGCCTACGTCCCATACGTGCAGTGGCAGGCCCAGTTCACGCGCCAGTACCGCAATGGCAGCACCGCCGCCGGCGAAGTTGTGCAGCATCTGCACCGTCACTTCGGCCGGGTAAGCCGACACGCCCTGCGCGGTCACGCCGTGGTCGCCTGCGAACACCACCACCGGCACACGCTGCGCCACCGGCTGATCCACGCCTTGCAGCGCAGCCAGTTCAACGGCCAATGTCTCCAAACGACCCAGGGCGCCTTCCGGCTTGGTCAGCTGGCGCTGGCGCAGCAGGGCGCGCTGCCGGTATTCCTGCGAAGGCTGGCCGCAGGCCTGCCCGTACCATATTTCTGTCACGACACTTCCGATACTGCGTTTGCAGCGCGCATTCTAGCCACTCGGCAACAGTGCTGCGCAGGGCTTGTTTCGCCAGCCCCCAATCAAATCGAACTCATGCAACACGTAGCCCGGGTAAGCGCAGCGCACCCGGGGAACGAGATTGCAGCACCGCTGCAGGCCTGCGGCGCCCTGCACTTCCCGGGTGCGCATGCGCTTACCCGGGCTACCTTGAACCCCGGTTACAGAGTCCGCGCCATGCCGGCCGTTGCCGCCCATTCCGGCAACGCTGGCGGCAATGGCATAGAATGCGCGCACTTTCGGGTGACCGACCGGCATTGCCGGTCGGTTGAAACGGGAAGCCGGTGCCGCGCACTGCTGGAACTCCAGCATGTCGCCATTCCGGCACTGCCCCCGCAACGGTAAGCAGGACAAGTCCAGACATGGCGCCACTGTGCACGGCACGGGAAGGCGTCTGGACGGAAGCGGCCCACGCCGCCTCGCCTGCGAGTCCGGAGACCGGCCCGGAAGCCGACTGGTTGCGATGCGGAGGGCATGGCGGCGGCTGTAGCGCCGTGTGCGCCGCCTCCGTCTTCTCCCTCTTCTGGCAGCCTCCCCAATCCGCCTGCGCGGGAGCGTGCAGGCCCAGGAGCTTCCATGAAACTGTCTTACCACACCCTTTCGCTCGCCCTTGCCCTGGCATTGCCGGGCGTTGCTGCCGCGCAGAACGCACCAACCGAACTGGACGACGTCACCGTCACCGCCACCCGTACCCCGATCTCCATCGAGAACAGCGTGGTGCCGGTGCAGGTCATCGACCGTGCGCAGATCGACCACAGCCAGGCCAACTCGCTGCAGGACCTGCTGCGCGGCCGCGCCGGCCTGGACTTCGCCAACCAGGGCGGCAACGGCAAGATCACCTCGCTGTTCCTGCGTGGCAGCAACTCCAACCAGGTGCTGGTGCTGGTGGACGGCGTGCGCGTGGCCTCGGCCACCAGCGGCATGGCCGCCCTGCAGGACCTGCCGGTTGACCAGATCGAGCGCATTGAAATCGTGCGTGGCCCGCGTTCGAGCCTGTACGGCTCCGAGGCCATCGGCGGCGTGATCCAGATCTTCACCCGCAACGCTGGCCAGGGCCTGCAGCAGAACCTGGCGATCACCGCCGGCAGCAACAACCTGCGCCAAGTCAGCGCCGGCTTCAGCAACCGCGGTGAGCGCGGCTGGATCTCGGCCCAGGGCGGCTACCAGAAGACCGACGGCATCAACGCCTGCCGCGGCACCGCCGCTGGCTGGGGCGCCGGCTGCTTCGCCGATGAGCCGGACCGCGATGGCTACCGCAACACCTCCATCAACGTGCGCGGTGGCTATGCCCTGACCGACACGCTGAGCCTGGAAGGCCATGTGCTCAACGCCGACAGCTTCAACGAATACGACGGCAGCATCTTCGGCGGCAACGAAGCCGACAACCGCCAGCAGGTCTACGGTGCCAAGCTCGCCTGGGCTGCATCCGAGCGCTTCCGCCTGAGCGCACAGGTTGGCCGCAACCGCGACCAGGCCGACAACTACTTCGCGGATGCCAGCACCGGCACCCGCAGCTTCGCCAGCGCCTTCGATACCCGCCGCGACACCGCCAGCGTGCAGGGCGACTTCAGCTTCGCCGAAGGCCAGCAGATCACCGCTGGCGCCGATTGGCAGAACGACAAGGTCACCAGCTCCACCGCCTTCGACATCGACCAGCGCGACAACCTCGGCGTGTTTGCCGAGTACCAGGGCCAGTTCGGCGCGCACTCGCTGCAGGCCAGCGTGCGCAACGACGACAACGAGCAGTTCGGCAACCACACCACCGGCAGCCTGGGTTATGGCTTTGCCTTCGGCAATGGTTTCCGCCTGACCGCCAGCGCCGGCACCGGCTTCAAGGCACCGACGTTCAACGACCTGTACTACCCGGGCTTCAGCAACCCGAACCTGAAGCCGGAAGAATCCAAGAGCCTGAACCTCGGCATCGCGCAGTACGCCGACAACTGGAACTGGACCTTCAACGCCTACGAAACCCGCGTCGACCAGCTGATCGGCTATGACAGCAACTTCGACCTGGTCAACGTTGCCGAAGCCCGCATCCGCGGCGCCGAGCTGACCGGCTACCTGTCGCTGGCTGGCTTCGACATCAACGCCCAGGCCAGCTTCACCGACCCGCGCGACCACACCTCCGGCGCTGCCACCTACGACAACCTGCTGGCCCGCCGCGCGCGTACCAGCGGTCGTCTGGACGTGGACAAGAGCTTCGGCCCGCTGCGTCTGGGCGTGACCGCTGCAGGCAGTGGCCACCGCTTCGACAACGCTGCCAACAGCGTGCGTCTGGCCGGCTACGGCACCATGGATGTGCGCGTTGAATACGCCATCAACGACGCATGGAGCCTGCAGGCCAAGGCCGCCAACGTGTTCGACCGCGAGTACGAAACCGTTGCCTGGTACAACCAGCCGGGCCGCGAATACCAGCTGACCCTGCGTTACAACAGCAAGGCCAACTGAGTCAGCGAAGCCGCAGCGCCGCTGCGGTTTCCGCCAGTGTGAAAACAAGCAGGGCCGACGGTGATTCCGTCGGCCCTGTTCTATTTGCAGTAGCGGAAGTTGGTCAAAGCTTCATGCGCAGACCGACGTTGAAGGTGCGGCCCAGCACGTCATACACCGCCGCCTGGTAACCGCTCTGGTTGAAGCCGGCACCGCCGGCCTCCGCGCCCGGCACACGCGGCGGCGCGCGATCGAACGCGTTGTTGAGACCACCAAACACGCTGAACTTCGGCGTGAACTGATAGCTGGCGTAGAAATCGCTGTAGAAGGTATTGCCTGCCCACTCGCGCTCATACGCCGCAGTCGAAGTATTGCTGCCACGCATCTTCGATACATGCCGCAGGGTCCAGTAGACGCTGAGCTTGGGATTGGACCAGCCGGTGCGCACGGTGCCCTTCCACTTCGGCGTGCCCCAGAGCGTCAGGTAGTCCCACGCATCGTCAGGATTCTGCGGGTCGGCGACGAACTTGCGTTCCAGCGTACGACCATAGCTCAGGTCAACCAGAATGCGACCAGCATTGGAACCCGCTGCCCCGCCCAGGTCGTAAAACCAATTGGCATTGATATCGACGCCGCGGGCGATGCTCTGCGAGAGGTTCAACTGCTGCACTGCCACTTCGACGATATCGCCAGCCGAATCGCGGGTAACCAGATCGCAGAAGGCGTTGTCCAGGCTGGCCTGGTCGACGCAGCGGTTGAGGATGGTCTGGTAGTCCAGGGTGGAAATCACCCCGCGCAGGTCGATCTTGTAGTAATCGGCGGACACCGTCAGGTTGGAAATGAAGCGCGGCCGCAACACCACGCCGAAGGTCGTGGTCTTGGCGGTTTCCGGCTTCAGGTTGACGTTGCCCGAGTACACGATGTCCTTCCACTGCCAATAGTTGCCAACACTGGTATCGCTGGGGCTGATCGCCGCGCAATTGCCCGCCGTGTAGCTGGTGGCACTGGTGCGGTTGGCCAGCGCATAGTCGTTGCAGGGATCGTAGATCCACGCCGACGACACGCTGCCGGCGGTGTACAGCTCACCGATGTTGGGCGCACGGATCGCCTTGCCGTAGGTGCCACGCACGGTGATGTCTTCGATCGGCGCCCATTCCAGACCGAGCTTCGTCGTCGTGGTGCGGCCGGCGGTGCTGTAGTCCGAGACGCGCCCGGCCAGCTCCAGCGACAAGCGTTCGGCGCCGGCCACACCCGACAGCAGCGGCAGGCTGAGCTCGCTGAAGATCTCCTTGACGCTGAACTCGCCGTTCAAACCGTTCTGGGTAGTGCCAAGGCTGGCGTCATAAGCCGGATTGGTCGGATCGTACTGGGCGATGGTGCCAATCTCATTGCGTTCCTTGCGGTACTCCGTGCCCACCACGATCTTGGCTTCGCCACCAGGCAGGTCGAACAGCCCACCGGAGGCATAGGCCGATGCAACCTTCTGGGTCAGCGTGGTCGTGGACCAGTCGGTGTCGTAGGTCAACCAATCGACCATCTCCGAGGTCAGGCGCTTGAAAGGATTGATCGCCACGCAGCCGGCCGGGCCATCCCAGCAGATCGGGTTGCCGGCACCATCCACGTAGGAATTCAAACCCGACAGCAAGCGGTCATAGGAGCCTGCGTTGAGTTCGCGGGTGCGCTGGCGGCTGCGTCCGTAAGAGTAATAAGCCTCGTAGTTCCAGCTGCGGCCGAAGAAGTCGAAATAGCCTTCCGCGCCGACGGTTGCCTGCAGCAACTTGCGATCGGTCTGCTGGCGCATATGCCCCAGCTCTTCATCGAAATGGCGGCCGAAGGCGATGCCATTGGTGAACGCACCACCGTTGGCGGTGATCATTTCCTGGGTGATGAAGGGGCTGTAATACGGCACCACTTCGCTGCCACCCGAACCGTAGGTACTGAGCGAGCGCCAGGACGCTTCGGACTGACTCTGCGAATAGTTGACCGTGCCCACCAGCCGCAGCGCATCGTTGACGTCGAAATCCAGCGTCGAACGCACGGTCTGGCGATCCGATGGCGTCACCAGGTACCAGGAGTCATAGCGGCCACCAAACTCACCGCCATCGGTGGTGCCCTGCTGCAGCACGTTGAAGCCGGTGCTCAGGTTGGTCAGCCCGCCCGGGCCGAGTTGCGAGTGGCGCAGCGAGCCGTCCGGATTGAAGGTGTACAGGCAATTGGCGGCATTGGCCACCGTGCAGTTGCCCAGCAACACGGTCGCATTGGGCGAGTTGTAGACGTTGCGACTGTTGTCAAGGATCACATACGGATCGGTGCTCTTGGCGCGTGCGTAATACGGGTAGCCGTTGGCGGTCCAGGGACGGTCCTGGCCACGCACCGTACCGGAGTTGTCTTCCCAGAAGCCGTACAGGGTGAAGTTGCCGCGGTTGTCGGCGAAGTTCTTGCCGAACAGCACGTCGCCGGTATAGGTCGGCATGTCGCCGCGCGAGGAGTCGCCGTAGCGGACGCTGGCTTCCAGCCCTTCGTAGTCGCGCTTGAGGACGAAGTTGACCACACCGTTCACGGCATCGGCACCGTACAGCGCGGACGCGCCACCGGTGACCACGTCCACACGCTCGATCATGCTTGCAGGTAGCGCACTGACATCCACGCCGGCGGTGCCGGGGATCGATGCAACCTGGCGGCGCCCATCCACCAGCGTCAAGGTGCGCTGCACGCCCATGCCACGCAGGTCCAGCGCACTGACACCGACATTGCCGGTCTGGTTGGCGGTCTGGCTGGTCTGGGTTGCAGCAAAGCTGGGCAACTGGTTCACCAGATCGGCGATCTGGGTGTAGCCGGAGGCCTGGATCTTTTCCGCACTGATGGCGGTTACCGGTGCGGGGCCTTCAAAGCCCGGCTCACGACGAATACGCGAACCGGTGACGATCACGGTATCGAGATTCTTCGCTTCAGCGCCAGTAGCCTGCTGCTCCTTCGCCAGCTCCCCGGCAGCATCCTGCGCCCATGCAGAGTCCGTTGCGGTGGCACACAAGGCAATGGCAACAGCGACTGCCAGCTGGCCACGCCGACGACATGGAATGCGCTCGGCGCGATGATTCGTCTTCATCTACTTCCCCTTGGATATGAAATGCGAAACGAAAGTTGAGCAAGCAACAACGAAGTGGCTGCTGCACCGCCCAGCAAACAGCTGCCGGCGCACGCCACCGCCATGACGGCGCTGTCGCCGCCAGGACGCCGGACTTTTACGCGCACACGCTGACCGACCTCGGCGCGGGCAAGCGCAATGGTCGACAACAGATGGAGCGATCACGGTCCCCGGGGCCCCGAACGAGGCCACACCGAAGGCAAACAAGCACACAACGCCGAGCCAGGACCAACCACTGCGTGCGCCGCTTCTGGCATCCGCGCGCTACCTTGGCATAACCGACCCGGATTCTTAGATCCGCCTAATACCAGCCCCCTGACCGGCCCCGGCAAACGCCTGCTCGCTGTTCAACGTGCAGGACTGATAGAAACAAGACAACCTGTAACAACTGCAACCAACTGATTTAAAGGCATCTGCAGAAACGAAAGCACGTCATGACCGTACATTTCGGGATCAATGTTCCACTGCAGCCGATGCCGCACGCTAGGCGTATCTTGGCCTGCACGATGCGGATTTCAGCATACTTATTGCGCTTGAGAGGCGGCCGCAGGAATGGCAGGGTGTGCGCTCCGCAACGGAGAGCAACGCCATGGCTGTCACCCTGTCACCGCAGGTATTGGTGCGCATGTTTGATCCCCTTCCCGACGTGGTGTTCTTCATCAAGGACACCGAATGCCGCTACACGCACGTCAACCAGACCTTGATGCAACGGCTGGCGAAGAAGAGCCGCGAGGAGATCGTCGGCAGAAGCGTGTTGCAGCTCTATCCAGCGCATCTGGCCGCGCGCTACATCCTGCAGGATCGGCGCGTGCTGACAGGCGAAGTCATCGAAGACATGCTTGAACTGCAGCTCTATGCCAACCGCAGCCCGGGCTGGTGCCTCACCCTCAAGCAGCCGCTGGTGGAAGACAACCGCATCGTCGGCTTGATCGGCATCTCACGGGATCTTGGCCAACCCGACCGCGAGGACTCTTCCTTCCAGCGCCTGCATGCTGCGGTGGAATACATGCAAGCGCATTTCCATGAACCGCTGCGGGTACGCACACTGGCCGGCAAGAGTGGCGTCTCGGTCGCGCAGCTGGAACGCTTGTTCAAGAAGGTATTCCAGCTGACGCCGCAGCAGTTGTTGACCAAGTTCCGCATCGAGGCTGCCACCCGCATGTTGTTCACCGACACCAGCATCGCCAGCGTCGGCCAGGCCTGTGGCTTCTCCGACCAGAGTGCGTTCGCGCGCCAGTTCAAGCACACCGTCGGCATGACCCCGCGCGACTATCGGGCGCTGGCTGCGACGCCGAAGTAGCCGTCACGCCCGCGCGCGATGCGATGCGATCGAAAGCAGCTTTTCCGCCTGCTCGCCGCCGGAGCTTCAATCGTCGCAGGAAACCACCAGCGGAACGCCGCGCGTTGGGTGCTCGATCACCTGCACCGGCTGGCCGTAGACCTTGCCGATGATCTCGCGGGTCAGCACTTCGCGCGGTGAACCATCAGCGGCAATGCGCCCGTCGCATAGCATCACGATGCGATCGGCATAGGCCGATGCCAGGTTGAGGTCGTGCAATACCACCACCACGCAACGGCCCTGCGCTGCGAGCTCGCGGGCGCTGCGCAAGGTACGCTCCTGATGGCGAAGATCGAGTGCGGCGGTTGGTTCATCCAGCAGCAGCACCGGCGTCTGTTGCGCCAAGGCACGGGCAAGCGACGTGCGTGCGGCTTCGCCACCGGACAGCGTCTGCACATCGCGCCCAGCCAAGGCGACGACATCGACTTCTGCCAATGCAGCCTCGACGATCTCCGCATCCTGTCGTGGTTGTGGCGGATGCGGCAAACGCCCCATCGACACCACCTCGCGCACGCTGAAGGCAAAGTGCACGGCATGATCCTGCGCCATCACCGCCCGTTGCAGGGCGAGCTCGCGTACCGGCCAGTCGGCCAGTGCACGACCTTGCAGCAACGCCTGCCCGGCATCCGGCTCGGCATCACCGGCAAGCAGGGCCAATAACGTGGACTTGCCTGCGCCATTGGGGCCAACCAAGGCGGTCAGCGTGCCGGCCTGCAACGCTAGATCAACACCCGCCAACACCTGGCGACTGCCACGCAGCACGCTGACCCCGCCTACTTCCAGCAATGGAGCGCTCATGCCCTTCCCCCGCGCTTGCGCAGCACCAGCCACAGGAAGAAAGGCGCGCCCAGCGCCGCGGAGAACAGGCCGAGCGGGATTTCCGACGGCGGATCCAACGTGCGCGCGGCGGTATCGGCCACCACGATCAACAGCGCGCCGACCACGCCCGACAAAGGCAACAGCCAGCGATGCCCGGGGCCAACCAGCATCCGCACCAGATGCGGCACCACCAGGCCGACGAAGCTGACGCTGCCGGCAAACGCCACCGCTGCCCCGACCAGCAGCGCACTGAACGCCACCAGCAACAAGCGCGTGCGCGCGACATCCAGGCCGATGTGACGTGCCTGGCGCTCACCGAGCGCAAGCATGTCCAAGGGCGTGGCCAGCCGCAGCAACGCCAGCAGGCCAATCACGAATACCGGCGTGACCGCGGCCACGTCGCTCCAACTGGCCTGCGCCAACGAGCCCATCTGCCAGAACACCAGCGACTGCAGCTCGCTCTCGCTGGCGATGTAGGTCAGGAAGCCGACCGCCGCCGAGCAGCCCGCACCAATCGCGATACCGACCAGCAACAAGGTCGCGGTGCCCTCACCGCGCCCCGGCCGCGCCAACAGATAGATCAAGGTCGTCGCGCCAGCACCACCCGCGAATGCCGCCAGTGGAATCAACCACACAGCGAATGCACCCGCGCCAAGCACGATGGCCGCCACCGCACCCAGCGCCGCGCCCTGGCTGACACCGACGATGCCGGGATCCGCAAGCGGGTTGCCAAACAGGCCTTGCAGCGCGACGCCGGCCATTGCCAGCGACGCACCAACCAACGCGCCCAACAGCGCGCGTGGAATGCGCAGCTGCCAGACCACGCCCATGTCGCGGGCACTGATCGACTGCGGATCCGCCAAGCCAAACTGCGCCGCCATCGCCCGCAGCACGTCGGCTGCAGGCAGCTTCAGCGGACCGGTGCCGAACGACAACAGCACCGCGCCCAGCAGCACTGCCAGCAGCAGACATAGCAGCAGCGCGCCGTTCGGCCGCCGGACCTGCGCCGACATCATCCGCCCGACAACTCCGCCAGGGCCTGCGCCAAGGCCAGCGCACCGGCGCCGGAACCCACGCTGGTGGATTTGAGTTCGACATCAGGCATCACCCAGACACGGTTGGCCGCGCCAGCGGGCGTGTGCTTCAGGGTCGGATAGGCCTTCCACAGGCCGGCTTCACCGCCGAACAGGCGCAGATCGTTGTCGGTTACCAGGATCACGTCTGGCGCTGCCGCGACAACGCCTTCATTGCTGAGCTGGGAGTAGTTGGCCACACCGGCTTCTTCACCGATGTTGATGCCACCAGCGATGGTGATCAGCTGGTTGGCGGCGCTGTCGGCGCCGGCCACGGTCGGCAGGCCACCGGCACCGCTGGCCGACAACGCGATCACCCGTGGGCGCTTCGCGTTGTCCTTGGCGATGGCTGCGGCCTGATCGAGCTGTGCCTGCACCTTGCCGGCCAACTCCTCGCCCTGTGCAGACAGACCAAGCGCAGCAGCCACCTTGCGCACCTTGTCCGCCGGCGGCTGCAGGTCGTCGATCACCACCGCGGCATGACCGGTCGCGCGCAGGCGCTCGGCCAGCACCGCGTGGCGGCGCAGGCTGTTGCCGAGGAACAGGGTTCCATCCAGGCTCAACACGCCTTCCACGCCGGTGGTGCGGTTGAACAGGAAATGCTTGGGGGCAGCCCGGCCTGCGGCCGTTGCCGAGCGCTCCGGCGCGGCATAGACCTTGTCGGCCAGGCCCAGCGCTTCGATCACCGCGATCACATCATCGCCACCAGCGACGATGCGACTGATGTCGCTCACTTCAACCTCCACGCCATCGTCCGAGCGCAGCTTGGCCGGCAACTGCGGTGCTGCTGCAGCGACTTGCGGCACATCCTGCCCGGCCACACGCTTCCAGCCGGACGGCAACACGCTCGCTTCAGCTGCATCGGTAGCAGACGCTGCAACTGCGGGGGCTTCGGCTGTAGCCTGCGGCGGTGCGGGGCTGCGATCACAGCCGGCAACAAGTGCGGCCAGCAGCAGGCCCAGGCCAGTCGGAACAAGGGTGTTGGCTTTCATCAATACGTCCTCGGTTACCAGATTGGCCGGTGCATTGGGGCTGCGTACCGACCAGCTTTTGATGGCAGTGCGGGAGATGCCGTTGCCGGCATCTCCCGCGCGTTGACCGCCTTGCCGCGCCCAGGGCGCGGCAGATCACTCAGCGCTGCACAGGCAGCAAGCGGGTGATGCGATCGCCCTTGGCGTCATCGGCGCCCTTGGACTTGTTGATCGCGAACATCACCGCATCCGGGCCCTTGCTGACGTGGTTCGGGTAAGTGCCGCCGTCGAGGTTGGCAACGATGTTGCCGCCTTCATCGACCACCGTGACGGTGCCGGCAGCGCGGTTGCTGACATAGGCCAGGCGCGTGCTCGGGCTGTAGGACACGTTCAAGGAACCGGCGCCAACGTAGACGTCGTGCTCGACCTTGGCCGTGGCCGGGTCGACGATCAGCAGGTTGTCGCTGCCCTGCGAGACCACCAGCAGGCGCTTGGCCACCGGGTTCCACGCAACGCCGATCGCATCACGCGCGCCGGCCAGCGGAAACACTTTCTCCACCTTGCCGCTGGCGCCGTCGATGATCGCCGCCTCGGCAGCGGCCAGGCTGACGGTATAGACCTTGCCGGTAGCCGTATCGATGTCCAGGCTGCCCGGGGTGAAGGTCTCGCCGCGCTTGCCGGAGGCGATGGTGATGTTGTCCAGCTGCTGCAGCGTGCGGGTGTCGAACACACTGATGAAGTCGGCACCGGTGGCCGAAACATAGGCACGGTTTCGCTGTGCATCGACCACCACGTCACGCGCATGCGATACCGCGCCGACCGGGAACTGCTTGACCAGCGACAGGTCGGACTGGCGGTAGACCGCCACCGTGTCCTGGCGGGTATTGGTCACCCACACATTGCCATTGGCGTCATCCACGCCCACGCCGTACACGGCGAACAGGTTGCCATCATTGCCCGGCGCCGCCTGCGGCGATACGCGGGCGATGATCTGCAGCGATTCCGGATCCACCTTGAGCAGCTCGGACTGCTTCACCGGCGGGCGGCCGACCGCGCTGGTCACGAACGCGGCCTTGCTGGCCGGGCTGTAAGCCACCTGGTACAAGCCCTGCACCAGACGGTTGCTGGCGGCCTGGATGCGCTCCTGGCCGGACAAGGGCACTTCGCGCGAGACCTTCAGCGAGAACACCGCTGCGGCATCCGGCGCAGCCGCCCGCACCACGATCGGCTGCGGGCCGGCGACGGCATCGGCCGGAATCGCCAGCGTGCCACTGAACTTGCCTTCGCCATTGGCGACATAAGGCTGCGCGTTGAGCACAGTCTCACCGCGCAGCAAGGTCACCTTCTGGCCCGGAGTGAAGCCATTGCCCTCGATACCGGTTTCGCTGCCCGGCAACACCACCGGGGCGGTGGCACGCACGCTGCCATTGAAGGCGGTGTCCGGCTGCGCGAACACCTGCGCACCAGCAGCGCCGGTGGCCAGCAACAGGGCCAGGCCGAGCAGGTGCGGACGCACTGCGCGGACGGTGGTGGAAGCAGTAGTGGAACGAACGTTTGCCATCGGGCATTACCTCTTGGGTGCTGCGCGACGTCGCGCGCATCGTGGGTTTCTGCCTGGGCGGTGACGCTGCCTGGGTAATGGAGTGCCGGGCCTGTCGGCCCGGACTTGGAGGTCAGATCAGGAGCAGGCGGATCAGGAGCGCGGCTCCGCGCTGCGATCGCGCACACCGGTGATTTCATGCAGTGCACGCATCAGCGAGGCACGGAACATCGGGCCATGGCCGAGGCCGTCGAACTGGTGGTACTCGACATCAAGTCCCGGCACCTGGCGCAGACGCGCAGACAGCTGCTCGGCGGCATCGGAAGGCGCACCGGAGACGCGCTTCAGGTGTGCCAGCACGCGCGGATTGCTCATGTCGCGGTTGCTGGTATCACGATCACGCTCACCGCCACCGAGCATCATCAGCACGCGCGCCGGATGACCGGCGTTGTTGCCGATGAACTGGCGTTCGGGAGCACCGAGCATCGCGCCCTGCTGCCACCACAACGACGGGCTGGCCGGCACATAGGTCTGGAATGCACCGCTGCGCGTGTACAGCGTATGCAGCACGAACAGCCCGCCCAGCGAATGGCCCCACAATGCCTGCTTGTTGGCATCGGTGGCCACGTGCTGCGCCAGCTGCGGACGGATGCGCCGCTCAAGCACTTCCAGGAACGCATCGGCGCCACCGCCGACCGCCGCGCCACCATCTTCGGGCTGGTCAGCAATCGGTGTGTAGTCGCGGGTACGGGCGGGCGAATCGATGCGCTGCTGGTTGTCGTAGCCGACGAACACCAGCACCGTTGGCTGCTTCTGCGCCAGCTCCTCCAGCAATGGCGCGTCGAATTCCATCAACGCGCCATTGCCATCCAGCATCCACAGCGCCGGGAAACCCGCTGCTGGTGCCTTACCGGCAGGGATGCCGAGGTTGACCCGCCAGGTGCGCTGGCCATCATCACTGCGTACCACAAAGCGTTCGAAGCGGTAGTGCGCCGAGCCGGTATCGGCAACGGTCTGGCCGATCAGCTGCGCCGGGTTGCGTTGCTGGGCGGCTGCCATCGGCGCGACTACGCCGAGCAACACCAGCGAGGCCACGGCGAGCAGTGAATGAAAGCGGATACGCATGTGAGTTGTCATCGCTGTGCCTGGATCAGAAGCCGACGGTCAGGTTCACCCAGTAGCTGCGGCCGGGCTCATTGTAGGTAGCAGCACCCGCACCCGTGGCGCTGGTGCTGGTGGTGCCTTCGCGGAACAGACGCTTGTCGAACAGGTTGTTGATGCCGCCACCGACACGCACCTTCGGCGTGATCCGGTACTGGCCTCCCAGGCTCCACAGGTCATAGGCCGCACGCGTATCCGGCGGCAATGCCGCACCGGTGGTGCTGGCCTGCGTGGCAGATTCCTGCTTGCCGTAGAAGGTGCCGGTCAGCATGAACGACAACTGCGCGTTGACCTGCCAATCCAGGAAGGTGTTGACGGTGTACTCGGGAATGATGGACAGCGGCTGATCGGTGGTCTTGTCGACGTTCTCGATCATCCAGGTGACATTGGTATTCCACGACAGCACATCACCACCGCCGATCAGCGGCACCTTCACGTTGCCTTCGACGCCACGGATGATGGCCTCCGGCGCATTGGTCCACTGGAACACCTGACCCTTGGTGTCATTGGTGATGCCGATGCGGTCCTGGCCGGCAACGATCTTGTCCTTGTAATCATTGTGGAAGTACGTGACCGAGGCATGCCAGCCGTTGTCCGGTGCCCACTCGATGCCGATTTCCTTGTTGATGCTGGTTTCCGGATCAAGATTGGCATTGCCCATCACGTAGCAGCCCGAGCCCAGGTTCGGATTCAGCACCGGGCAGCCATTGCCGCGCGTGTAGTACAGGTAATCCGGGTTGGCCTGGTACAGGTTCGGCGCCTTGAACGCACGCGCGATGCCGCCCTTGATCGCCCAATCCTCGGCAAGCTTGAACTGCACGTTGAGGCTGGGGCTGAGGTTGTTGCCGAACTGCGAATGGTGATCGAAGCGCAGCCCCGGGGTCAGCGTCCAACGCTCACCGATGTACAGGTTGTCCTCGATGAACACCGCCGCGAACTGCTGGTCGCTCTTGCCGGTACGCACGCCGTCGTAGCCCGGGATGCCGCCACCGCTGCTGGAGGTCTGGGTCACCGAATACGGGTCATCCAGCTTCATGTCGCGGTATTCGAAGCCCAGCGTCGCCACCTGTTCGATGCCGCCCCAGTTCAGCGGCACGTTGATCTCGCCATCGGCGCGGGTGGAGGTCAGCTCGGACGTGGAGAAGCTCGCGCCTTCGGTGATCGAGCCTTCCGGGCCGCCGGCCAGGCCTTCGTTCAAGCGGGTATTGTCGGTGTCGTCATAGGCAGCGGTGATGCGCGAAGTACCCCAGTCGTAGCTGCCGCGATGGGTCAGACCGAACGAACGGCGAAGCATCACGTTGGTCTCGGCGCCGTACAGTGCGTTCAAGCGCTCGAAGCCGTCGCTGCTGACGCCGCGCTCGCCGGAGTAGATATTGCCCTGGCGGCTGACGCTGGCATCCAGCTCCAGCACATGATTGTCGTTGATGTCGTAGCGCAGCAGGCCGCTGATATCGCGATTGCGCACACCTTCGCGGCCGGCCGGCGGGGTCACGCCGGTGGCGAATTCCTCGTTGAGCGACAGCGCATCCGGCTCGGTCTTGTTGACGTTGCCGAACAGGCGGAACGACAGTTGCTCACTCAACGGACCGGACAGCTGGAAGCCGACACGCTCGCTGTCGCCTTCGGCACTGTGCTCGGCCTGGCTGCCGTACAGGGTCAGTGAGCCGGTCAGGTCACCGGTCGGCTTCTTGGTGATGATGTTGACCACGCCACCGGACGCACCCGAGCCGTAACGTGCAGCGGCAGGACCACGCAGCACTTCGATACGCTCGACCGCTTCGGCCGGCACCCAGTTGCTGTCGCCGCGGCTGTTGCGTTCACCGCTGCGGCCCATGCGCACCGAATCGCGCGAGCTTACCGGGCGGCCATCGATCAGGATCAAGGTGTTTTCCGGGCCCATGCCACGGATGTCGATCTGGCGGAAATTGCCGTAGGAGCCGGACGCGGTATTGCCGGTCAGGTTGATGCCGGGCATGCGCCGGATCACTTCGGACAGGTCATTTGCTGGCGGCAGGCGCTCCAGGTCTACCGAGGTGATCACCGAGCTGCCCAAGGCCTGCTTGGCGATCTGCTCGGCGGTGACGTGCACGGTGTCGATGTCGGTGGCTGCTGCGCCTTCGGCCAGTGCCGGACCGGCGAGCAAGGCGCTCAATGCCAGCGCAGCGGAAAGGGGATGGCGGGACAACAAGGCACGCGCGGACAACCGCGACGACGAACGACGGGACATGGGGGAAAGCCTCTCGACAGTGGGGATGCGCCCCTCTGGCGAACAGCTTGAGGAACGACGGATATCGAATGCAGCTGCCGGAAACAAACGCCAGGCAGGCTGCGGGATGCCCGCATTCTACACTAAATGAGAATGATTATTGATAACAAAGGGTGATCAGATTGTGGGAGCGGCATAAGCCGCGAAGCAACTGTATCGTCCGATTGCAAAAATCACCGCAATTCCATTGCAGCCAGTTTCGCGGCTTACGCCGCTCCCACATATCAGCTCAAAGCACCGGCCTTGGCGTGTGGCACCCGGCTTGTGGGAGCGACACAAGCCGCGAAGCACCTGGATCGTCCGATTGCAGAAATCACCGCAATTCCATTGCAGCCAGCTTCGCGGCTCACGCCGCTCCCACAAAAGATCCTCAGGAATGCTTACGCGACGATCGCCACCAACTCACGCATATCGTCGATCACCGCCACCGCATCAGCGGCATCCAGATCCAGGTCACGCGAATAGCCGTAGCGCACCAGCACGATCGGCATGCCGGCATTGTTGGCCGCGCCCAGATCGGTGCCCGAGTCACCGATCATCAGGCAATCCGCTGCCGGCTGCTGCAGCAGACGCGCCACATGCAACAAGGGCTCGGCCGCAGGCTTGCGTTGCGGCAGGGAATCGCCACCAATGATGTGCGCGAAGAAGCCGGCAATGCCCAGATGCTGCAGCAACGGCGCGACCATCGCTGCCGGCTTGTTGGTGCAGATGGCCATCGGCAGGCCGCGTGCCTGCAATGCGGTCAAGGCCTCACCAACACCGTCGTAGAGCCGCGGACTGCGCAGCAGGCAGGCCTTGTAGTGCCGCATGAAAACCGACATCACTTCTTCCGGCGTCAACGCGCTGCCAGCGTTCGCCAATGCGGTGGACACCAGGTTGCGTACGCCCTCGCCTATCCAGCTGCGCACCGTCGCCTCGGAGACGCGCGGCAACGCCAGCTCTTCCAATGTGAGGTTCACTGCCTCGGCGATATCACCTGCGCTGTCCACCAGCGTGCCATCCAAATCGAACACCAAGGCCGTAGTCGCCACGCATCCACACTCCCGGAAAATGAGCATCGATTGTAGCGGCGCCGCGTCGCGCAGAGGATGTACTCAATCCAACGAGATGCTGCGAAACAAATCACCCTGGATCACCAGTTCTTCGCGATCACGGAAGCCCGACAAGCCCACGCCGACCAGGCGATAGCGCGTATCCGCCGGCAACTGCACGCGCTGGCACAAGGCAAGTGCGATGTCGCGCAGGTCTTCAACCGAGCTTGGCGGCGTATCCGGTGTATAGCTGCGGGTAAGAATGCGGAACTGCGCGGTCTTCAACTTCAGCACAACGGTGTGACCGATGCGCTCGGTGCGCCCGGTTGCGCGCCACGTACGTTCCGCCAACTGGGTGATGGCTTCATCGAACTCACCCATGTGCAGGTCTTCGGCAAAGGTGTCTTCGGAAGAGATCGACTGCACGGGTTGATCGGGTTCCACCGGCCGCTCGTCGATGCCACGCGCACGCCGATACAAACCCGCACCAAAGCTGCCGAACAAGGCCTGCAACTGTTCAAGCGGCAGCGCGCGCAGATCACCGACGGTAACGATGCCCAGCGCCGACAGTTTGCCTTCCATCACCTTGCCCACGCCCGGCACCCGCTTGACCGGCAAGGGCGTCAGGAACTGCTCCACCTTCGACGGCGGCACCACGAACTGGCCATCGGGCTTGCGCCAGTCCGAGGCCACCTTGGCCAGGAACTTGTTCGGGGCGATGCCTGCCGAGGCGGTCAGGCCGGTGGTCTCGCGGATCTGCGCACGGATGGTGCGGGCGATCTCGGTGGCGATGCCGTCGCAGCTCGGCGATTCGGTGACGTCGAGGAAGGCCTCATCCAGCGACAGCGGCTCCACCAGCGGGGTGTGCTGCAGGAATATCTCGCGGATCTGCCGCGACACCGCCTTGTAGCGGGCAAAGTCCGGCGGCACGAATACCGCATCCGGGCACAGGCGCTCGGCCCGCAGCGCCGGCATGGCCGAACGCACCCCGAACTTGCGGGCCTCGTAGGAGGCCGCACAGACCACCGAACGCGCCCCGCGCCAGGCCACCACCACCGGCCTCCCGCGCAAACCGGGGTCATCACGCTGCTCCACGGACGCATAAAAGGCGTCCATGTCGACGTGGATGATCTTGCGTTGTTGGCTCAAGGCAACAGTCTCAAAAGGTCGCCAACATGATAGCTGTTGTCGCTAAATGCACACTTGTCCTCACAAATGTACTTATTCATACCTCCCGTAACAGCCCGCGAACGGCGCTTATCTGCAGCTAACATACGCAACCGTCCAGTTAAAACATTTGATTGAACGCAGCTGCTGCAGCATGCTCCGGGGCTCGCAATGGCTTTGGATTACCCCGGATGACCCGTCTGCATGCTTTCTCGCGCGACCAGCTGCTGGCCAGCGCGCGTGGCGAACTTTTCGGCCCCAACAAAGGCCGTCTCCCCAATGACCCGATGCTGATGTTCGACCGCATCACCGAGATCCGCGAGGACGGTGGCGCACACGGCAAGGGCATGATCCGGGCCGAGCTGGATATCCGTCCTGACCTGTGGTTCTTCGGCTGCCATTTCATCGGTGACCCGGTGATGCCGGGCTGCCTGGGCCTGGATGCCATGTGGCAGCTGACCGGCTTCTACCTCACCTGGCTGGGCGCGGAGGGCCGCGGCCGTGCGCTGGGTTGTGGCGAGGTCAAGTTCACCGGCCAGGTGCTGCCCAGCGCCAAGCTGGTGCAGTACGAAATCGATGTCTCGCGCGTGATCAACCGCAAGCTGGTGATGGCACAGACCGACGCCCGCATGCTGGTCGACGGCCGCGAGATCTACACCGCCAAGGACCTGCGCGTAGGTCTGTTCACCTCAACCGAGAGCTTCTGATGCGTCGTGTCGTCATTACCGGCATGGGCATCACGTCCTGCCTTGGCAACGATCTGGATACCGTCTCCAGCGCCCTGCGTGACAGCCGTCCCGGCATCGTCACCCTGCCCGACCACGCCGAAGCCGGCCTGCGCAGCCAGATCGGCGGCAAGGTCGAGATCGACCTGGACGCGCAGGTGGACCGCAAGCTCAAGCGCTTCATGAGCGATGCCGCGGCCTACAGCTATGTCGCCATGCGCGACGCCATTGCCGATGCCGGCCTGGACGAGGCCGTGGTCAGCAACGTGCGTACCGGCCTGATCGCCGGCTCCGGCGGCGGCTCCAGCGAATGGCAGGTGGAAGCGGCCGATCTGCTGCGCAACCGTGGCGTGCGCAAGGTAGGCCCGTACATGGTGCCGCGCACGATGTGCTCGACGGTGTCGGCCAACCTGGCCACCGCCTTCAGCATCAAGGGCCTGAGCTATTCGTTGTCGGCCGCCTGCGCCACCTCGGCACATTGCATCGGCGCAGCCGCCGACCTGATCCGCCACGGCGCCCAGGACGTGATGTTTGCCGGCGGCGGTGAAGACCTGCACTGGTCGATGAGCGTGATGTTCGACGCCATGGGCGCACTGTCCACCAGCTTCAACGAAACCCCGAGCACCGCATCGCGCCCGTACGACGCCAACCGCGACGGCTTCGTCATCGCAGGCGGCGCCGGCATGCTGGTGCTGGAAGACTACGACCACGCTGTGGCCCGTGGCGCCCGTATCTATGCCGAACTGGTTGGCTACGGCGTGACCTCCGACGGTGCCGACATGGTTGCCCCGTCCGGCGAAGGTGCAGTGCGCTGCATGAAGATGGCGATGGAAGGCCTGGACCGTCCGATCGACTATCTGAACACCCACGGCACCTCGACGCCGCTGGGCGACGTGACCGAGCTGGGCGCAGTGCGCGAAGTGTTTGGCGAGGCAGTACCGCCGCTGTCCTCGACCAAGGCGCTGTCGGGCCACTCGCTGGGCGCTGCCAGCGTGCACGAGGCGATCTACTGCCTGCTGATGATGCGTGATGGCTTCATGGCCGGCTCGGCCAACATCGAGACGCTGGACGAGCGTGTGGAAGGCTTCCCGGTCCTGCGCAAGACGCAGGATGCGAAGTTGGATACGGTGATGTCCAACAGCTTC
Organism: Stenotrophomonas sp.; assembly: GCA_003248565.1. Taxonomy (GTDB): domain Bacteria; phylum Pseudomonadota; class Gammaproteobacteria; order Xanthomonadales; family Xanthomonadaceae; genus Stenotrophomonas. The sequence goes on along the minus strand of QFOV01000006.1, from coordinate 5,707 downwards.
GGCTTTGGCGGCACCAATGCAACGTTGATCTTCGGCCGGGTTTGATGGCGGAGTGATCTGAAAGAAAACAGCCGCGAAAGCGGCTGTTTTTTTGGGCTTTGGCTTTAGCTTCTGCTTTAGCTTCTGCTTTGGCTTTAGCTTCTGCTTTGGCTTTGCTGTTGCTCTGGCTCTGGCTCTGGCTCTTGCTGTTGCTCTTGCTGTTGCTCTTGCTCTGGCTGTTGCTCTGGCTCTTGCTGTCCCCTCTCCCGTTTACGGGAGAGGGGCTGGGGTGAGGGCAAGCTTTGGCTCTTCGTTCTTCGCGTTGGCTGTTGCTCTGCTTCTCGGTAAAGCAACAGCAACTGCAAAAAGAAACAACAAGCAGAAGCTGCCCTCACCCCTACCCCTCTCCCGCAGGCGGGAGAGGGGAAAGCAGAGCATGAGCAGAGCTGGGCAAGGCCAAAAGCAAAGCCAAGCCAAAGCAACAGCAACGCCAAAGCAAAAGCATGAGCAAAGCGAAAGCAGAGCCGAAGCCGAGCCGAAGCGGAGCCGAAGCAGAGCCAAAGCAGAGCCAAAGCAGAGCAAGAGTCAAACCCAACCCCCAGCCTCAGCCCCAGCCCCAGCTTCCTCAGTCGTAATTACTCAACGCCAGCGACAGCAACGCCTTGGCCTGCTCGCGCAAGGACTGCGGCTCCACGATCTCCGCGTCCGAGCCGTAATGCAGCACGTCCATCAACAGCTCGCGCGACACGCTGTACGGCACCTTCAATTCATAGCGCCCGTCAGCAAGGAACCGGCCCTGCTGCTTGGAATGCCAATGCTCATCGGCCACCCAGCGGGCCGCCTTGGCACTGAACACAATCGTCGCCCAACCCTTGGGCGCACCCGAGAAGATGCCGTAGCTGGCCGCCAACTGCTCGTTCAACTCTTCATCGGCCACATCACGCGCCGGCTGATCGAGCAGCCGCGCCTGATGGATGCGGTCCACCGCAAAACTGCGCACCGCCTCGCGACTGTGATCCCAGGCGTCCAGGTACCAGTTGTCGCGGTAATGGGTAATGCGCTGCGGCGACACCGTGCGGCGGGTCGCCTCATCGGTGGAACGTGCGCGGTACTCGAAGGACAGCTGCTTGCGCTCCAATACGCCGGAAGCCACCGTGCGGAAACTGGCCTCGTCCAGCTTGCGGCCGCGGTGTGGAATCACTCGCACCCGCTCCACCGGCCAATGCGAGGCACCCGCCTGTGCGGCCAGCAAGCCTTCGATGCGCTGCTGCAGCGGCGCCAGCATCGACGACAACACCCCGCCGCCGGTCCGCGACAACAGGTGCTGGGATGCCAGCAAGGCGTGCAGCTCCTCCGAGCTCAGCCACAGGCCCGGCAGCTCGAAACGGTCGCTTTCCCCACTCAGGTAGCGGAACCCGGCCTCGCCATCGCCCTCCACCGGCGCCATCAGCGCGTCACGCAGGAAGGCCAGGTCGCGGTAGACCGTGGCACGGGAACAGCTCAACTCCTCCTGCAACCGCATCACCGTGACCGGATAGCGGGCGGACTTGAGCAGACGATGCAGCGCGTTGATGCGTTCATAGCGGTCCATGCCCGGATTATGTCCGACTCCGGGCGTCAATGGAGCAGGTCGGCCACCGCTGTAATCGCGGATGAAGCCCCGGCCGCTGGATGCGCCTGAGGGTCAGGGACCATCCGGTATCATCGCAAGGCCTCCCTTTTCCGTCTCTCCCAAGGAGATCCTCCTGATGTCCCTGCGTGTTTCCCTATTGCTGCCATTGCTGCTGGCCGCCCCGCTGGCCTGGGCCGAAGACGCCACCGATACGTCCGACCTTGCCGCGATGACCTCGCCGTGGAGCGGCAGCGGCGGCGAGCTGGGCTTTGCCTCGGCCCACGGCAACAGCACCACCGAAAGCTTCAATGGCCGCCTGAAGCTGCGCTACACCGACGATGACTGGATCCACAGCATGGATCTGTTCGGTCTGCGCTCCAGCGCCGAATACACGGAAACCGCCGACGACGGCAGCACCAGCCGCAAGCGCCAGACCACTGCCAACCGCTACTCCGGCAGTGCCGGCAGCGCCCTGCAGCTGGGCGAGCACCGCCAGCTCACCGCCACGGTGCGCTATGAACGCGACGACTTCGCCACCTATGATCGCCTTGGTACCTTCGGCCTGGGCTACGGCACCCGCCTGATCGACGGCGAGCGCGTCACCCTGGACACCCAGATCGGCCCCGGTGTGCGCCGCACCCACAACTCCGAGACCGACGAGAACCGCACCGGCCTGATCGGCCGCGGCCTGTTCGACCTCAAGTTCGGCATCACCGAGAACACCGAGCTGGTCAATTCGCTGCTGGTGGAATCCGGTTCGTACAACACCTTCGCGCAGAACGACTTTGGTGTGTCGGTCAACATGAACAAGCACTTCGCCCTCAAGGCGGGTTGGCAGGCGCGCTACAACAGCGACGTCGCCGACCAGAAGCGCAAGACCGATACGCTGTCCACCATGAACGTGGTCTACAGCTTCAAGTAAGCAGGTGCCGGGCGACTGCCCGGCATTCGCCTCGCTGTAGTGCCGAGCCATGCTCGGCAAGAGGCATTACCGGGCTGGTCTGATGCCGAGCAAGGCTCGGCACCAGGCTCAGGCTTTGTCGGTAGAGCCTCTGCCGAGCATGGCTCGGCACTACCGGCAAGGCGAAGCTCAGCGCAACAGCTCGCCCGCGCCGGCGGCCAACAGCTGTCGCGCCACTTCACGCCCCAGCGCTTCCGGATCGCTCGCCGGGCCCTGCGCCTGCGCACGCACCGCACGGCCATCAGACACGCCGCCGACCAGGCCCTGCAACCACAGATCTTCGCCGCGCCACTGCGCCAGGCCAGCCACCGGCACATGGCAGCTGCCATCGAGCGCGCGATTCATGGCCCGCTCCGCTTCCACGCAGGTTCGGGTGGAGGCATCGTCCAGCGCCTTGAGCAGCGCAATCGTGTCGGCATCGTCCTGACGGCATTCAATCGCCACTGCAGCCTGTGCGGGCGCCGGCAGCCACTGCGGGGCGACCAGGCGATCGCGGATGCGCGCGCCCAGTTCCAGGCGCTCCAGACCAGCGCAGGCCAGGATGATGGCGTCATATTCACCGGCATCCAGCTTGGCCAGGCGGGTGTTGACGTTGCCACGCAGGTCGCGCGACGTGAGGTCCGGGCGCAGCGCACGCAGCTGTGCCTGCCGGCGCAACGACGACGTGCCGACGCAGGCGCCCTGCGGCAAGGCATCCAGCGACGCATAGGTGTTGGAGACGAAAGCATCAGCCGAATCGGCGCGGGTCAGGATCGCCGGCAGCGCGAACGGCGCCTCCAGCTCCATCGGCACGTCCTTGAGCGAATGCACCGCGCAATCGGCGTCGCCACGCAGCATCGCCAGCTCCAGCTCCTTCAGGAACAGGCCCTTGCCGCCAATGGCGGCCAGCGAGCGGTCGAGGATTTCATCGCCGCGCGTGCTCATCGGCACAAGTTCCACCTGCAGCCCTGGATGGGCCTGGCGCAGGCGGTCGGCGACGTGTTCGCTCTGCCACAGGGCAAGCGGGCTCTTTCGGGTGGCGATACGCAGGATGCTCATGCGGCCATTATCGCCGCTGCAAGCTCCGGGTCACAGCCGTTCCATCTCGGTCTTCAGCCCGGCCACGCAGCGGCGGCTGATTTCCAGCGGCTGCGGGACATCACGCAGCACCGCCTGCACCTGCCCCGCCGGCGTGCGGCGGACTTCCTGCAACCGATCACGGGCGATCAGGCAATTGCGGTGGATGCGGATGAAACGCCCGGAAAACTCGTCTTCCAGCGAGCGCAGCGACTCTTCGATCAGGTCTTCGCCACGCAGGTGGTGCACCACCACGTATTTTTCCTCGGCCTGCAGGTAGAGGATGTCCTCCACCGGCACCAGCCGCAGGCTGCCGCGCAGACGCGCGCACAACGCCCGTCGCGGCTGCGTGGCCGCGGCTGGCGCGGCATTGGCGCGGCCAACAATGAAGGTGCGCGCACGCTCCAGCGCTGCGACCAGGCGCTCGGCACGCACCGGCTTCATCAGGTAGTCGATCGCCGCCGCTTCGAACGCCGACAAGGCATGGGCGTCATAGGCGGTACAGAACACCACCGCCGGACGCGGCTCAAACCGCGCCAGATGGCGGGCGACCTCCAGACCGTCGATGCCGGGCATGGCGATATCCAGCAACACCAGATCCGGCTGTGTCTGCGCGCAGACCTGCAGGGCGTCATTGCCGTTGGCGGCCTCGCCAACCACCTCCACCCCCGCCAGCTCGGCCAGCAGCGCGCGCAGGCGCTCGCGTGCCAAGGGCTCGTCATCGGCGATTACTACCTTCACACCACTACCTCACTCACGGCTCCCCAGTCGTGGCGACATGGTAGCCGGGTTCGCTGCAGGCCGCCGTCAACATCCCGGCAACTGCGGAGCAGCTCACAAACCGATCAGACCTGCGTGAAACGGGCCTGCAGCCAGTCGCCCAGCGCATGGATCTCTTCGCCGCAGACCTGGTGGGCCATCTGGTAACGGTGCCATTCCACGCCGAAGCCCAGCGTCTTGAGCACCTGTGCACTGTGCTCGGCGATCTGCAGCGGAATCACCGGATCGGCGCTGCCATGCGCCATGAAGATTGGCTGGGCGATGGCGCCATCCACCAACTGCGACGGTGCGGCATCCACTTCCGGCAGATAGGTCGACAAGGCCACCAGGCCGGCGACCGGCTCACGGCGCTTCAGGCCAGCGGACAGGATGATCGCCCCGCCCTGCGAGAAACCGGCCAGGACGATGCGGTTGGCCGGAATGCCGCGCGCCTGTTCACGGGCGATCAGTTCTTCCAGCTGCTCCACCGATTCGGCGACACCCTTGGCATCGGCGCGGCTGCGGAAGTCCATGCTGACGATGTCATACCAGGCACGCATCGGCATGCCGTTGTTGATGCTGACCGGGCGCTTGGGCGCATGCGGAAACACGAAGCGGATCGCCGGCCACTGCGGACGCACCAGCTCGGGCACGATAGGCGCGAAATCATGGCCATCGGCACCCAGGCCATGCAGCCAGATCACCGACCATTCCGGCGACGCGCCGGTTTCCTGCTCCACTGTTTCCAGCATGTGCATAACTCCCAAAGACAGGCGGGAATTATGCCTGCCCGGCACAGCCATAGGGACAGCCCTGCCGTTTCGTGGGAGCGGCGTAAGCCGCGAAGCTGGTGGTGCTGCCGGTTGAAGCCAATCCGGCGACCTGCACGTAGATCGCCAGCCAAATGGCGGTGCATTGCCATTGGCTTCGCGGCTCACGCCGCTCCCACAAGAACCATGACCATCAGGAGGTTTGTGGGAGCGGCGTAAGCCGCGAAGCGGGTGGTGCTACAGGCTGAAGCCAAGCCGGCGACCTGCATAAAGATCGCAGGCCAAACTGCGGTTGATTGCTATCGGCTTCGCGGCTTACACCGCTCCCACAACAGCAACAGCAACAGCAACAGCAGCAACAGCAACAGCAATTAGTCCTGCAGCGGTTCCTTCATCGCAGCCGCACGCAGCTCGGCGGCACGCAGCAGCACCGCCGGCGGTGCATTCTCTTCCGGAATGCACAGCAGACCGTGCCTGCGCAGCCAGTCACCGGCTTTGCGCGAGGACGTCCATGCCACCACCGGCACCGCCAGCGCCATGCCGATCACCACCGGCGCCATCCACGCGGCC